>NHGO01000052.1 GCA_002172295.1 Gammaproteobacteria bacterium TMED139
AACAATATCGACATTGGCAAAAACGCTTAATTTACCAGAGTACAGGTTACGGGCTTTTATCCATAAACAACTTGGATTCAGAAACTTCAATGCTATGCTACATGAATACCGTGTTGAAGATGCTAGCGTTCTTCTTGGTGATAGCGAAAATGCCAATGTCCCGGTATTAACGATTGCCCTTTCCGTCGGTTATCAATCTATAACGCCTTTTAATAATGCGTTTCGGAAAATTAAGGGTGTCACTCCTTCTGAGTACCGCAAACAGCAAAGAAGACGTTGAAAATCTAGAGAAGAGTTACAAGCAGGAAGATGGGATGGCTAGATTTTAGGCGGCGCCTTGGTTATTCTTATAAAAAATTAGAACGCATTGATGCCGAGCTCAGCTTTTTCTTTGCAAGACCAAAGTGGGCTAAGAATGGTTTGATAGTTTTGGAGGTTTTTGAGTGAACGAGCTTATCTACAATTTTGCGGTATGGTTGGACGATACCGCTTATAGCGCCATGCTGCATGAGTCGTATTACATGTATAACTGGGTTGAATCTACGCACGTTCTGACGCTGATGATTAGTCTTGGTATGTTGTTTCTAATTGATTTAAGAATGCTTGGATATGCTTTCCCCGACGTGCCAGCTTCCAAGATCGCAGAGCGCTTAAATGTGCCTATGCTTATTGGTTTCTCGGTAATGTTCGTGACTGGAATCCTTCTGTTTTATGCAGTACCAGTTCGGAGTTCACAAAGTCTATGGTTTCGTATCAAATTAGTATTATTAGTGGCATGCGCCGTTAATGCATATCTGTTTCACAGAAGAATGAGCGACTCTGTATCAACGTGGGATGGCGATGCGAAAGCGCCCGATCGCATCAGGTTAGGCGCGTGGCTGTCACTTGGGTTTTGGTCGATCGTAGTTATATGTGGAAGATTCATCGCTTATGATTGGATGGATTGTATCAGGGACCAGCCTGCTTTCATTGAATTTTTGGCAGGTTGCATAGAAGGTCAGACTCGTTTCTAATTTAACAGCTATCTAAAAGGACAGGATATACTGCGATGCTCACTTCAATATTGGGTCCCTACACGAGAACTATTCTTACAGGCGTTATCATATGGATAACTATTGTTTTCTGTTTTACGTTAATGTCCAACGCTTACGTCGGAATATTTCCGTTTTTTGAGTGGATGGAAACTACTTGGTTCGGAGTAATAGGGAAAACATGGGGTGCCGCTTTTGCGTTTGTGCAAACCATTCACCTCTTAAGCCTTGCATTATTGGGAGGCGCGGTTCTTGCGGCAGAGGGTCGCATACTTGGGCTTCTTCTCACAGATGTATCGGCGCAAATTGTTATCGAGCGGTGTCACGTATTGTTGGTCTGGGCATTGGTGCTGTTAATTTCAACCGGTGTATTTATGGCCTGCGGAGTCGCATTGAAAGTTTATTACTTGCCTGTCTTTTGGTACAAAATGTTGGCACTGGGCACTGGAATTTTGTTCCACTTTTATATCAGGAAGCCACTATTCAGATTTGATTTACAACAAATCAATCCGATTGTTGTGAAGATGACTGCTATCGCATCGATTCTCGTCTGGTTTATGGTGGCTGCTACTGGGCGNTGGATTGGCTTTAGTGGTTAATGTTTAGAGCTAAAATAGTGTTAAGGAGAAGTAAACATGACTGAGTCTAAAAACACAGATTACCAGGAAAAAACCGAAGACGAGCATTTGAAAGATTCGCAAAATTCTGCATTCTTGGCCGCGGCAACAATTATTTTATTCTCTGGAGTCTACTGGGCGATCCAAATTGAATCGGTGAAAGAATTATTAATTCTTGCTTACGGTTAATTGAGTTATTCCAAGCTTAATCGCCGGGATTTGCACCCGGCAATTATCNAGGTGATGTTTTATTTCATCGGTGAATAATCAGTAGCCACCATATATTTGCGTTCGACACCAGCCAAAATTTGACCATTCTTATTGGACTCCTCCGCAACACTTGCCCACTCTGGATCAGCTCCAAATGCTTGCCATGATGCATCTGCAGCGTCTTGGCTGTCGTGGGCAAGTAAGTAAACTAAAATGTCATCTCTTTCTTCCTCGCTTGTGGGGGACCAAAAACCAACGATCTCCATGCCATGTTTGCGAAAAATCCGTATGGTGTGGTCGCGGAAACGCGCATGTAGGTTTCCAAGATTCCCTGGTGTTGCTTGGTAGGTTCGTAATTCAAAGACTTTTTGGTTTTGGGCAGATGTCGAGTAGAAGNTCCCGGCGCCAAGCCCTACTATCAGTGATATACTAGAGATTGANAATATTTTTAGAAATTTTTCCACATTATGCTCCTTTTNATTGAACTTATTAGGCNATTACTGAGTANNAGTATAATNAAGGTTGTCCTTCATTTCACGGATAGAATNTNTAATCGTAGTAANNGCGTNTCAGTGACTTGCACNGCTGNTNCGCACTTTCAGGGAATTGCCAACACGGGGACTACCTAAACCATAGGACGCTTAGCGATTATGTGCCTTTGCAAAGCAATATTGAGGTGGGTCTTTTTACTACCTAGTTTCTCAGTTCTTGGCCAGCAGGCCTTTATTTCGCAATATGAGGACCTAGATAAGGCACAGTTCTATGTTGAGGAACTGGAGCGGGAATATGGTCAAAATAGCCTTGCTTTAGCTGAACCCCTTTCTGAACTTGCCGGTTTATACACTCAGCACGGGCGTTATGAAGACGCGCATCGCTCGATAGATAGAGCCACATTGATTATCAGGCGAGTTGAAGGGTTGTATACTCGTGAACAAATCCCTTATCTGCAGCAAAAAATAGAAAATTTCGCGGCTTCCTTCGACTGGGTAAATGCGAGAGAGCAAATGGAGCACATATACTGGTTCTATCTTCAAAAGAGCCAAATTGCTGCTCCTGATTTAACCGAAGATCTTCTCCACCTCTCTGATATGCATATTAGAGGTGCGAATGAAGATTCCGTAGTTTATCAAAGTTATCATCTGCGTCGTGCGATGACCCTAAACTGGGCAGCTCTGGCCGTAGCTGAGAAAATGTTTACTGCTAACGATCAAAGGCTGGTAACAATAATTTATAAGTTGTTGAAACAGTATCATTTGCAACTCGTGGCGGTAAGGAATGGAGGTTCATTAGGATATCAGTTGCGAGAAATTTACCCAGGGTCAAATTTAGTTCGGTCCAGATCGGACACCCGGAAATATTTTTATTACATGGGGCGAAGGCTCTTAAACCAGCTTGCTGCTATCTACTCTGACCCGGATAGCTTAAATTTTGAGGCCCAAGCGATGGTTTCCTTGTATGTTGCGGATTGGCAGGTTATTTTTGGCAGACATGCAGAGGCTCTGCAAACTTATCAGGGCTCGTTTGATGAGTTAACGAAAATATCGGGAGAACAAGCGAGTTCCTTGTTCGAAAGCCCAAGGCTAATTCCTGTGCAAGATTTTCATGATTCCATCGAAGGGGCGATTGAGGCAGACAAAATTGCTGGTTTTGTGAGTGAGAGAGGAATTAACGGTAATTCACAGCCAATGGTATTTTTAGAATCTGGAGCCGGTTTCCCAAATATTGGACAGTCTTCTGAGTTTTCAATGGCCGATGACATTCTGCTCAGCAGAGCATTATTCACGTTTGAGCTCCCAGAAGTGGTTGATAACGTGTCTCGGCGTTCACGTATGAGGAAGATGCCGTTTGGTAAACCGGTGAATGCTAAGATCCTAGAATTAGAAGGGGGAAGTTTAGATCAGCGTGAAATCTTTGAAAATCGTATTCAGGACCTTTCGTTTCGGCCGAAATTATTAATGGGCGTGCCTCAAGCGACGGAAATTACGCTGGAATACAAGATGTTCTCGAAACTCAAGAATTAAATTTTTCGATGTGTGGCTTCATTAGGTATCCTAACTTAGTCCAAAGGGTTCAGAATAGACTAGTGGTGGTTTTAGGCGATAATAGAGGGAAATTTTGGAAAATATATTAAACCAAGGGTTCGGGCTTGCCTTATTCGGGATGATAACAGTCTTTTCGTTTTTGACACTGTTGATTATTGCGACTCGATTAATGTCATTCTTAGTTTCTCGGTTAGACAAAGAGCAAGACCTGCCTCTTGCAAACACAGAGCCGCTGCAAGAGAATCATCCGCCGATTACTGTCATTATGGCTGCGATTGCACATTACTTATCTAGAAGGCAATCTTAGGCTTAGCATTCATCGCTCAATCAGAATGGAATCGGAAGCTAATTATGAGCACCACTAAAAATCCATTAGGTCTTACAGAACTCGTTCTGCGGGATGCGCACCAATCTCTTCTGGCGACTCGTATGCGAATAGAAGACATGCTACCGATCGCAGGCAAACTCGATCAGGTAGGTTTTTGGTCGATTGAGTCTTGGGGTGGTGCCACATTTGATGCTTGTATTCGGTACCTAGGCGAAGATCCTTGGGAACGAATTCGAAAATTTAAACAAGCAATGCCAAACACGCCCCAACAAATGTTGTTGCGAGGGCAAAATATTCTGGGTTATCGACACTATGCCGACGATCTGGTTACTAAATTCGTCGAAAGAGCCGCAGAAAACGGAGTTGATGTTTTTCGTATTTTCGATGCTATGAATGATATGAGAAATTTAGAGACTGCTGTTAANTCGGTACGCAAAGTTGGTAAGCACGCGCAAGGAACCATGTCTTACACTATAAGCCCGGTATACACGATTCAAAGTTGGCTGGATATGGCAAAAGAAATTGAGGATATGGGTGCGGACTCACTATGTATCAAAGATATGGCCGGGCTATTGAAGCCATACNNGGCATTTGAGTTGATTTCAAAATTAAAAGAGACAATTTCGCTACCTATACATATGCAGTGCCACGCTACAACAGGCCTCTCTACGGCGACTTACGTGAAAGCTATCGAAGCCGGAATTGATAATTTGGATACTGCGATTTCGTCCATGAGTATGACTTATGGCCATTCTCCCACCGAAACCTTTGTTTCTATGCTTGATGGTGAANATAGAAGTACGGGACTAGACATAGAATTGTTAGAAGAGATCGCAAGCTACTTTCGAAAGATTCGGGAGAAGTATTCAAAGTTTGAGGGGCAACTTAAGGGCGTAGACTCTCGTATATTGGTTGCCCAAGTTCCGGGTGGCATGTTGACGAATCTAGAAAATCAGCTGCGAGAGCAAAGCGCGAGTGATCGACTTGATGAAGTGTTGCAAGAAATACCGGAGGTTAGAAAGGATTTAGGATTCATTCCCTTGGTTACGCCAACGTCGCAGATTGTGGGTACACAAGCTGTTTTAAATGTATTAGCTGGAGAACGGTATAAAAACATAACAAAGGAGACTCAGGGAGTCTTAAAGGGTGAGTACGGAGCCACTCCAGCCCCTGTGAACGGTGAGCTTCAGAACAAAGTCTTAGCTGGTTCTGATCCGATTGAGTGTCGACCAGCCGACCTTCTAGAGCCAGAGTTTGAAAAACAAAAGATCGAGCTATTAACTCTCGCTAAAAAAGAACGCGTAGCTATCAAAAATGAGATTGACGATACCCTGACTTACGCGTTATTTCCGCAGGCTGGTTGGAAGTTTATAAAGAATAGAGGCAATCCCTCTATGTTTGAACCTAAGCCAAGTGATGAAAAGAAAGAGCCGAATGTTTCAACCTCCGAGAAACGCGATCCCGGAGTTTACACTGTGGAGGTTGAAAACAAATCTTATGTAGTGAGGGTAACAGAGGGCCTTGGAGTAACGAAAATAGATCCTGCGAAGAAGAATATGCCTGATATAACTGACGCGAATGCGAAGCAAGCAGGTGACAAGGGTACTACGGAGGTCACAGCACCGTTAGCGGGCAATGTCTTCACCGTCAACGTAAACATTGGTCAGGACGTAAGTGAAGGTGATACCGTGCTGGTTCTTGAAGCAATGAAAATGGAGACAGATATAAGAGCGAATGGGTCAGGGAAGGTTGCCGAAATTAAGGTAGAATCAGGCGATGCGGTAAAAGTTGGTGATGTCTTGTTAACTCTCAACTAAGCGGATAAGTTCATGAATCAGCTTTGGACGTTTTGGCAAAATACTGGGATGTACCAGCTTAGCGTAGAACAGTTCATAATGATCCTCATTGGATTACTCCTACTTTATCTAGCAATTATTAAGCAGTTTGAGCCTTTGCTGCTCATCCCAATTGGTTTTGGAGGCATCCTCTCAAATATTCCAGGAGTAGACATTGCTGTCGGTAATGGTGTGCTTGCACAGTTTTCGGCTATGGGGTTAGATACCGGCATTTTCCCTCTGCTTGTTTTTATGGGAATTGGGGCAATGACCGATTTTGGGCCATTGTTGGCTAATCCAAAAACAATGTTGTTAGGTGCGGCGGCTCAGTTTGGTATCTTTTCAACATTGCTCGGCGCAATTGCGATGAATGAAATTGGTATGTTCGATTTCACTCTACCACAGGCTGCGGCCATAGGAATAATAGGGGGGGCAGATGGCCCCACGGCCATATATGTCTCAAGTGTTTTAGCTCCAGAACTGCTCGGAGCTATTGCCGTCGCGGCCTATTCTTATATGGCACTTGTCCCTCTGATTCAGCCGCCAATAATGAAAGCACTGACCTCGCAAAGTGAGCGGAAGATTCGAATGCGAGTTATGCGTGAAGTCCCTCAAACCGAGAAGGTTTTGTTTCCACTTGTATTGCTTCTTCTTGTGGCGTTAATAGTGCCTGGCGCCGCGCCTTTACTTGGCATGTTTTGTTTTGGCAATCTAATGAAAGAATGTAGGGTGGTCGCCCGCCTATCGGACACGGCACAAAACGCTCTTATTAATATTGCTACCATATTTCTAGGCTTGTCAGTTGGATCTAAATTAGTTGCTGATGAGTTTTTAGTGGGTGAAACTCTGGGGATATTGGCTTTGGGGATCGTTGCTTTTGGCATAGGGACCATGACTGGTGTACTTATGGCCAAACTAATGAATCTGTTCTCTAAAAATAAGATTAATCCTTTGATTGGTGCAGCCGGTGTTTCGGCTGTACCAATGGCAGCAAGAGTTGCTAACAAGGTGGGCATCGAATCCGATCCAGATAACTTTCTTATCATGCACGCAATGGGGCCGAATGTAGCTGGAGTGATTGGCTCAACAATAGCCGCAGGTGTCTTAATTCAATTTGCTGCAGGGTGATCTTCTCTTCGTAGATATTTTTATGAGGGATGATTCATAAAGTGGCATCAGACTATAGTGTTGATCGATGGATTAAGACTCATCTTCAAAAACGTTTTGTTGCATAGTCTCTGCAGGCGCATCTGACGCTGGCGTGCCAACATTTCTCGCGGGAACTCCAACGACTGTGGTATGTGGCGGGACACTATTAAGTACTACACTTCCGGCACCAACCTTAGCACCTTCTCCTACTTCAATGTTCCCAAGAACTCTCGCTCCAGCAGAGATGAGTACGCCAGACCGAATTTTTGGATGGCGGTTACCCTGTTCGTTGCCAGTGCCACCGAGAGTGACTTGTTGTAAGATAGAGACATTGTCTTCAATCACGGTTGTCTCTCCAATGACGATTCCTGTAGCGTGATCAAACATAATGCCGTTTCCCATCTCGCATGCGGGATGGATGTCAACGGAAAAAACTTCGGAGTTTCGGCTTTGAATAAACAATGCTAACTCTTGGCGATTATTTTTCCACAGAAAGTTTGCTAATCGGTGAACCTGAATCGATTGGTACCCCTTTAAGTGCAAAATGACTGAAAGAAAAGTGCAGATCGCTGGATCTCTATCGAAGACNGCTTGGATGTCTGCTATTGAGCTTTGAATAATTAAGGGGGAGGAGTCAAAAATCTCAGAGAATAGGGATTTTAATGTGGTTTGAGACATGACATTATCGGAAAGCTTATTGGCGAGAATAAAGCTAAGCGCAGACTCGAATGAATTATGCTCCAGAATGCACTTCGTGACATAATCTGAAAGTAAAGCCTCTTCTACGCCAATTTTCCTTGCTTCTTCGTTGAGTTGGTCCCAAACTTTATTCATTATTCCTTGACCGGCTGCGTTTTGTGAAGACTTGATTATACGGTTTGGGGTCTTCTATACAACAATGAATTTAATGTTAACTATGAAGTGTAAACTTCCTTGAGATAGACTTTGATTTTAACACTCCCATGGTAATATGAATCATTCAAGCGTTAGTTGAATAGAAGACTCAATTTAGGTCTGGATAGAGATTTTATAGAGTTGTGTCAGAATCGATCTGGCGCAAAAATGGTTATTCCCGATGCGAGATGCTTTTAAAATGCGTTTAAATATAGTTATCTGGCTTGCCTGGGTTATTACGTTTGATGCGGGTGCGCAGGAAATCTCTCAGTACCAATACTGGTTAGAACTCTCTTCTGCTGATCAAACTTATGCTGATAGATCTGCTGAAATTGGCCGCACTGAAGCATTTCGAGAATTTTTGGGTCAGGGCTCGATAGTCTTTCGTGAGAGCCGAGGACCAGTTGATGCTTTGGAAGAGTACCTTTCTGCGAATTATAGAGTCGACGAATTAACATGGGAGTCGCATTATATTGATGTTTCTCGAGATGGTGACCTTGGTTTAACTGCTGGCCCCTATGAGTCGAGAGATCGATCTAACGAATCCGATCAGTATTTCTTTGGACACTTAGTCTCGGTCTGGAAAAGGAGTGATCGTGGGTGGGAGTTGATGGCAGATATAGCTGCAGGTATCCCTGGTTATCTTCGTCTTAACGTGGAGCCAAATTATGATGATACCCGACCCGTGCTTGACGAGACCGCGGCGCCAGGAACAGGATCATTAGAAGTTAATGATATGCAAAGTCTGGTTGATGCCGACAATCTATTTGGTCTGTCAATTAACTTCCGCGGCGGACAGCGCGCTTTGCTTCGGTATGGTCTTGAGAGCACTAGGGTCTATCTGCCGGGTATGGGGCCGGCCATTGGTGCTGAGGCAAGTTCTGTATATGGCGCGTATCTGGATAACGAAATATCCACTTCTAATCCAATAAATCTCACCCATATGGGTGGGTTTCTCTCTACTTCGAAAGAGATGGGATATACCTATGGGATTATGGAGACGGATGAAAGCTTAGATGATAGCTCTGCATTTAGAGCTGGATACTTACGTCAATGGCGTTTTAAAGAGAATAACGAATGGGGGATTGCACTTGAGGTTTTAAGGCCTCTATAAATTACGGATTCTTAATTTCTATCGATCTTTTTCCGTATTTTGTAGAGATGCTCTGACTATTAACCAAGATCAGCTCTAATTCATATTTACCATTTTTAAAACTCGCAGTGTCTAGCTCTGCGCGGAAACCCAGGTTGGGAATATTTGGTTCATTTTCGACTTGCATAGCCGAGACAACATCGATCCTTTCGAGTCCGTAATCTGCGCTAGTCACTAGTTCCCCATTCAGTGTAATTTGAATTGATTCGATACCAAGTTCTTCGTTAAAGGCCCATCCTTGTACGATGAATTTTCCACTCAAAGACTCGCTTGGCTTTGGGGAGTCTATCCATGCCCTTGGTGGATAAGGGCAGGGTAATGTTGCTTTTCTTGCTTCAGCACTAGGGTCTGAAATGGTGTTGGTCGAATAATAACTAAAGGCTTTGTCTCCATTAAACATATCAAGTTGGCTTACGGCCGCCAATTCATCACTATAGCTACACATTTCACCGATTAGTTCATGCTTTTCAGGAATAGTGAGCACGCTGTCTTCGGTAATAAATAGAGCGGGTTTGTTTAACTGCTTAATCAAGCCGTTTTCATGCTTTCCCCAAATTTGGTATTGTCTGAATCGACCGTCGCGCTCAGCCTTGGACTTATCAATGGTGTACACCCTATTATAAATCCCGGCAAACTCAAGTTGTGCTGCGGTGTAATAATTATCTGTAACAATTATGGGATTTGTATCCAAAAATTCTCTGTCGAGCAACATGTCTGTATGCGTGACGAATTGCTCCCAGCCGGCCATCTTAGTTGATAGTACGCCGTCGCCAAGAATGTTTCTAAGCGGCGTCTGAAAAGCTTGAGATCCGATGCCGATCAACGCAGCGAGCGTCCCGCAAAACCCTATTGCTGGAATCGCAAACACCAATTCCTTGGCGAACTTCTTGCTTCGACTTTTTTGAATTATTGCATAGGCATAACGCAGACCCTCGGGCATGAAAACCAGGAGAGGAATGTAGCCCGATAAGGGCCAGTGGATGCTTGTGCTGTCGGAATCGGCCCAAGGGGCTAGAACTAAATAAATTAGTAAGTTTGTTAATGAAAAGCTCAATAATAATGCTGTGGATAAGGACTGAGTCCTAACTTTTCCAACCATCAGATAGATAGTCAATAGGAATAAGAGATACATCGGCGGCGAGCTGAGTGCGGCTTGCATAAATATGTGCAGAAGCCCTGCGGCATTGAACTGCCAAGGATGTCGGTCTATAAAATAAAACGCCGCGCTATCAAAATCATAAGAAATATTGAACCATAATATCGGTATCAAGCCGATACTAGCTATGATCATACAAATCCAGAGTCGGGGATTGCTCCAATATTTTCGTGCTGGTTTGAATAGAAGTAAAAATGAAATCGCAGAAATCGGGTACAGAAAAAATCTATAGTGCGTGCTTAATCCCATCGCGACCACAACTCCTGTTGCTAGCCAAAACCGCATCAAGTTGGTTCGAGTCGACCTTTCAAAGAATCCGATTGACAGGATCCCAAAAAATAACAAAGGAACATCAGGGACCGCTAACAAACCAAGGAATCCGAGCAAAGGTAAACAAAGTGCCAGGAAGGCAGATTCTAAGGCTTGCTGCTTATTCGTGACTGGCAAAGCTAACCAGTAAACTAAAAATGGGATGGAGGAGCCCAATAATATGAAGATTGATCTGACCGCGAGGGGATTATAAGAGTCTAACGAGGTGCCTATACGAACTAATAGCGCGGTCATAAACGGGAGATCGCTGTAAGCGATAGAAGGTATTGTCGAAGCTTGCCAGTAGTAAATCTCATCACTATATAAATCGAGGGTTGCTGCGAAGAAAACCTTTAGCAGTAAAATTAAAGAGAAGCCAACAAAAAATATTTTTGAGAGAGGTAGTTTATTTACCAATGGTTCCGGGGCCGACAAATAAGATCTCCGATTAGATTTGAACGGCCTCAATTAAATTACTCGGAGCCAGAGTAGTGGAGAGCTTTTTCAACTTGATGATGAATAAAGCCAATATAAGCAGCATACCTATAATCCAAAAAGAAGAAAATACGGGATGGGATCCGAAAGTGCCTACTTGATAGGTCACTGTTGCCGAAATGTATGCTAGTCCCGTACACCAGGTGAAGACGAGTAAGGTCCACTGCCAGCCTGCTTCTTTGTTAACTGCACCAAGCACTGCGACACATGGGGCATAAAGTAAAACGAAGATTAGATAGCAAAAAGCTGCGAATGGTCCTCCAAAAAGAGAAGTCATATTTGTGAGAGTACTAGTGCTTACATCTTGTTCTTCTGCGACGGCGTTTGCGTCAGACACATCACCGATTGAAATACCTAGCGGGTCTATGAGTGCTCCGCCCAGTGCTGCTACCTCCGACCCAATCGAGGAAAAAGCCTCTGAGGTAGCTAGAATTAGATCTGGTGGTCCTTCAGAAACCTCGGAGTCGGGCTCGCTATACAACGCATCCAATGTGCCAACAATGGCTTCTTTTGCGAACATTCCAGTAAATAACCCAACCGTGGCTGGCCAGTTATCCTCTTCGATACCCATGGGAGCGAATACGGGAGTAATAGATTTGCCGACTACGCTTAAAACGGAACTCTCCGAGTCCTCATTCCCAAAGCTTCCATCAGATCCTATTGAATTCAGAAAACTTAAGGCTATTACAACGATTACTATGGTCTTTCCAGCTCGAACAATGAAACCCTTCAATCTAAACCAAGTCGTGAATAAAATGTTTCTCGGTATTGGAACATGATAGGCGGGCATCTCCTGAAATGAGGGAGTAATTTCATCGGTGAATAGTTGTTTTCTGAATATCCAACCCGTAAAAACAGCAAGCCCAATTCCAAAGAGATACAGGCCAAAAACAATATTTTGTCCATTCTGTTGGAAAAACGCGGCAGCAAATAAAGCATAAACCGTCAAGCGTGCACCGCAGCTCATAAAAGGTGCCATTGAAATTGTCATCAATCTGTCGCTATCCCTGCCCATCGTTCTGGCGGCCATAACTGCGGGTACGTTGCAACCGAAACCTACTATTAAGGGCACAAAGGCGTTTCCTGGTAAGCCTATACCGCCCATTAGTCGGTCAATGACGAAAGCTGCGCGAGACATATAACCAGAATCCTCTAACGCCGATAAACAGAGATAAAGAAATCCAATAACAGGTATAAAAGTTGCGACCAAGGTAATCCCGCCGCCTACTCCTTGAGCTAGGATCGTGATTAAGATGTCGGGAAATGAGATTTGTTCGAGCAACCATGTTGTTCCATCGACTAGAAATGCTGCGAAGAGAATATCAAAGAAGTCTATAAAGACAGCTCCAAAATTTACGGCAACGGTAAACATCAGATATATCATCAATAAAAAGAAAGGAACACCTAACCAGCGATTAAGGACAATGGAGTCTATCTTTTCTGATAAGCTATGTTGAATCGGGGCGACTTCGACAACACCATCCACTAGTTGTTTGGAATGGTGATATCTTTTCAGAATTTTCTCTTCAACTTCTTCATTGTCGTTGACCGATAATTCACTAGTCGTGACTCCATGACTTAAACCTATTGTGTGAATTGTTGAGCTAAGCTCGGTTATTCCCAGATTTTTCGAAGCTGTAATGGGCACTACAGGGATTTCTAGTCGGTCAGCGAGTTTCTCAGCAGATACAGATACGCCTTGTTGCTCTGCTACATCCATCATATTGAGAGCAATTAAGACTGGAATTGACTTCTCAAGTAACTGCTGTGTTAGAACTAAGCTTCTTTCTAAATTAGTGGCATCGATGATATTGATAATCAGATCGATGTGTCCGCTATTTAGATAGTCTAAGGCAATGCCCTCGTCTATACCCCGATACTCTTGTTCTAGGGAATAAATTCCTGGAAGATCTACCAGCTCTGCTTCCTTTCCAGAGATTTTAAAAAACCCTATTTTCTTCTCAACGGTAACCCCTGGCCAATTACCGACTTTTTGGTTAGCGCCGGTTAAAAGGTTAAATATGGTTGTTTTTCCGCAGTTTGGATTTCCAATNAGAGCAACTTTTTGCATTGGGCTAAGTGAGCTCCACTTTAATAATATCAGCTTCAGACTTACGTATACTCAGAAAGCTGCCGCCCACCTTAACTTGGAGTGGGTCTCCTAAAGGCGCGAAACGTAGAACCTCTAATTTGGAACCTGGAATTACTCCCAGGGCATAGAGCCTGCTTTTGAGCTCGGCATGCTCCGGAGCAACTTCTGCTACTAAGCAAAC
Organism: Gammaproteobacteria bacterium TMED139; assembly: GCA_002172295.1. GTDB lineage: Bacteria > Pseudomonadota > Gammaproteobacteria > Pseudomonadales > Pseudohongiellaceae > UBA9145. The sequence goes on from NHGO01000052.1 coordinate 13,493, forward strand.
GTCTCCGCGTGCAAGAGTTGAAAGGCGAGTCTGTTTCATAGACTTCAATTATATATTGAATTTCAATAAGTTGAAGAGATTTTACTCTCTGNCTGGATNCTATAANCTACCAGATCTTAATGTAGTTGACAATCGTTCGCATTTGCATTTAAAGTATNGCTCTAGGAGAGTTTTATGTACGTATGNATCTGTAGGCAAGTCACTGATCGCGAAATTCGAGATATTTGTCGAAGCGGTTGCNCTGATTTTGCTGATGTGCAGGCAAAGACTGGNGTTGCAAGCGAATGTGGTAAGTGTGGCGAGTGCGCCAAAAGCCTAGTCGAAGAATTCAACAAGTCCGCAAGTTTCTCCAGCGCAGCATAAGTCCCTCAATACCTTTTCAGAAAACAGTTTTGGCAAAAAAACCATTGAGTTGGTGTTATTTTTTGCCGGGATTCTAAATGTTAATAAGATTGCTTATCATTTTTATTACTATATATATCAATAGCTTACGTTAATTTTTGCTTGACAGTTAAGCGCTTAAACGTGACAATAACGCCATTCAAAAATCGGAGTAAGTTATGAAAGGCGACACCAAAGTAATTCAGTTCTTAAATAAGGCGTTAGGCAATGAGTTAGTCGCCATAAACCAGTATTTTCTTCATTCCCGAATGTTAGAAGATTGGGGGCTAAAAAAGCTTGCTGAGAAAGAGTATGAGGAGTCAATCGATGAAATGAAGCACGCCGACCAACTCACTCAGCGTATTCTCTTCTTAGACGGCCTTCCGAATATGCAAGATCTTGGAAAACTGTCGATCGGAGAAACTACAAAAGAAATTCTCGAGTGCGATCTAAGTTTAGAGCATGTCGCCTGCCCAGATCTTAAGGATGGCATAGTCTACTGTGAGTCTGTAGGGGACTTTGGTAGCAGGGATCTCTTGTCGTCAATCCTCGATAGTGAAGAGGAGCATGTTGATTGGTTAGAGACCCAACTTTCCTTGATAGAAAAGGTTGGCATGGAGAATTACCAACAATCAATGATGTGAATGAGTTTGTTCAAACACCTTGATCAATTCNAATTGCTCCGGTTTCTCGGATCCGTGCCGATACCTAGTAGGCATTTCAAATAGGTCACTATCATGCTTCAATAGTCCCCATGTGGCGTGACATGGTTAATGCTTATGTATGCGTGTATCGACTTGGGTTCCAACAGTTTCCATCTTTTAATTGGCGAATGGCAGGAAGGGCGCCTCACCATCATTGAGCGACTCAGTGAAAAAGTTCAGTTAGGAGAAAATATTGGCGGCACGGGTAATATTTCCCAGCAAGCCTACCAAAGAGGCATGGCGTGTTTGCACCGATTTAAGTTGCTCATGCGTCAGTACCCCCTAGAGAANTACTGGGCTCTTGGTACCAATACGTTTCGCATNGCNGAAAATTCAGANGATTTTGTAACGGCTGCCAAGAAAATTGGTATCGATATCTCCATAATTTCCGGAGTGCAGGAAGCTATCCTTATCTATGCGGGAGTAATATCTGCTTTACCTGTTTCTGACTCCCAGCGATTAGTAATAGACATTGGCGGCGGAAGCACGGAGGTAATTGTGGGGGAGAAACACCATAGATTGCTCACAGAAAGTTTACCTATAGGCAGCGTTGCATGGAGAGATAGGTTCTTCCAAGCTGCTAGTTTTAGTCATTCGCATTTGTCTTCGCAAATGGAAAAAGGGGTAGAGGAAGCACGCAGCTTATTTATGTCCATATCACCCGGTGTCAAAAGAGCCTCTTGGAGTGAGGCCTACGCATCTTCTGGCACGACAAAAATGTTAGCCGCCATATGCCAAGAGCATGGGTATGGGAACAAACGAATCACGCTCGAAGCTTTGANAGAGCTTAAAGATAAAATGGCAGACTTCGTAGCAACTGGGAAAGAACTGCCGGGCCTGAAAGAGCGCAGGAGAGATCTCTTATTACCCGGTTGGTGCATTGTTACAGGATTGATGGAAGCGTTCGGGGTGCCAGAGCTTAAATTCAGTCACACGGCCTTGAGAGAGGGCATGCTTGATTTCCTCATGAAAAATGAAAAAACAATCAAGACTCTTCAGTCTGGAGATTTACCGGCGGTGAGTTTTGCTAAGCATTGAGGCTAGGAATGATCTAAAGATTTTTGCAGAAGTGTTTGAACTCCAATTGATTCATCAGCATGAGAAAGTCGTTCTTCATAGTCGCCATCTTTTGTTAGCTCCCAGGACTGGGCTTTATCTGTCCAATAAAGCTCAATTTCTTCCACTATGCGATTTGCCCATTTTTTNTTAAGGATAGGGAAGCATACTTCAATCCTATTGGACAGGTTACGTTCCATCCAGTCTGCGCTAGAGCAGAAAACCTGATTCGGGTTATTTTGAAAGAAATAGACTCGGGAATGCTCTAAAAACCGCCCAACCACCGAGATAACACGAATGTTGTCACTGACCCCTTTGATGCCAGGTTTAAGGCAACAGGTGCCGCGGATAATCAAGTGCACTTCGACACCTGCTTGAGAGGCTTCATACAAAGCTTTGATAACGTCTGGATCTGTTAAGGCGTTCATTTTTGCCAGAATTCGAGCGGGCTTTCCCTGAGCGGCAGCCTTCTTTTCTGTTTGGATCATCTTTAGTATGGATTTTTTTAGATTAAACGGAGCATGAATTAGTTCCTTTGGATGAATTTTCTTACCCATACCAGTTATTTGTTGAAAAACTTTATGCACATCTGCGCACACTATTTTATCAGCCGTAAGTAAGCTGTAATCCGTATAAGTCAGAGAGTTCTTTCGGTGATAGTTGCCGGTCCCTAAATGAGCATAACGTCTTAGTTTGGTTCCGACTCTTCGAACAAACAAAAGCATCTTTGCATGTGTCTTGTAACCCATAACACCATATACAACAACCGCCCCAGCTTCCTGCAATAGGTTCGCGAAGTTTATATTCTCTTCTTCATCGAATCTGGCTCTCAGTTCGATAACTACTGTGACCTCTTTACCGTTTCGCGCTGCCTCTGAAAGAGCTTCAACTAACTCAGAAGACTCATTTGTCCGATACAGTGTTTGCTTTATTGATAGAACGGTTGGATCTTTCGCTGCTTGCCTGACCCAATCGATTATTGGTAAAAAAGATTCGAATGGATGGAGAAGCAATTGGTCTTCTCTCTCAATTGCAGAAAAGAGGTCCTCACCTTCTTCTAATACGGCAGGTAAGCCCGGTGAAAATTTTGGGAATCTTAAGTCTGGCCTGTCTACCATATCGAAAAGAGCCATCAGTCGCTGCAGATTGACGGGACCGTCTAAAGTGAATAACTCATCCTCGGAGAGATTGAAGNGCTTCAAGAGAAACTTCGTTAGCTTTTCAGGACAATCCTTATCCACTTCAAGCTTTGCTGCCGCTCCAAACCTTCGGCTGTGAAGCTCTCCTTGTAAAGCGCTAGCAACATCTTCAATTTCGGCACTCGATACCTCTAAGTCAGAATTCCTTGTTACTCGAAATTGATGACATCCTTTCACTGTCATGCCAGGGAAAAACTCGTCTACGTATTCATGAATTATAGAAGATAAGAAAATAAAGCTATCACCTTCAGGTGCCAGGTCGGCAGGTACTTTTATTAGTCGAGGCAGTGCCCGTGGCGCAGGAACAATAGCTAATCCACTTTCTCTGCCGAAGGCATCTTTCCCCTCCAGTGTCAGAATAAAGTTTAAACTTTTATTAACTAAACGAGGAAAAGGGTGCGCAGGATCTAAACCTAGAGGGCTAATGACTGGAAGAATTTCTTCAGTAAAATACTTCTTTGTCCATCGCTTAAGTCCGCCCGTCCATTCATGCCTCTGCAAGAAGTGAATATTCTCTTTGGCTAGTTCGGGAAATAGATCCTCGTTTAAAATTCTATATTGTTCGTTTAACGCTTCACGGACTTTTGCATGAATTATNTTCAANACCTGCTCCGGATACATTCCATCAGGGCCAGGTCTTTGCCTACCAAAATTTAATTGTTTCTTTAATCCGGAGATTCTAATTTCAAAGAACTCATCCAAGTTTGAACTAAAGATCAATAGGAACATCAATCTTTCTAATAAGGGATGGGCATGATTCTTCGCTTGNCTTAATACGCGCAGATTAAATTTAAAATGCGATAACTCCCGATTCCCATAATAGATGGGCGCTGTTAAATCTATACCCTNATTTTTTGCCAAGCCACTTGGAGTTGACAAGGAATTCGAATCAGTTGCTCTATTACTGATTAGCTCCAATTTTGGTGAACGATGTTTGCTCATACTCTCAGAATCAAAATCCATGTTTCATACTCAATCTTGTTCATTTTANGCCGGTAGTTCGACGCCCCGGACTTCAAAAATCACAAAGCCTTAAAGTAGTTTTGGATAAAAAATAGATGACAGCTTGACCGGGAAGGGATGTCTAGTCCGTTTATGTAATCAACAGTCAGTCGATAGAGGATAGCATTTTTCTGGCATCTTTAAAATGTCATATTTTTGTCATCAAAAAGACAATTATGACAATCCTGTCCTGGTTAAATATTTCTTCGATTTGAATTAGTTAGGATTATACTGCAGCGCTATCGCCTGAGATTGCCGCTTCATCTGAGGTTTCGGTGANATCTTTCGCTATTGAAGGCTCAGCTTTCGAAATCCGACTTAACGGCAATTTGCAAACAAATCTCGAACCTATCCCGATTAAGCTATGCACTTCGAGCTCACCATCATGTCGCGCTAAAATATGTTTGACGATAGCTAAACCTAGCCCGGTTCCCCCCGTATCTGTATTCCGGCTTTCGCTGACTCGGTAGAACCTTTCTGTAAGTCGAGGGATGTGTTGCTTTTCAATGCCTAAGCCGTTATCGATAATCTCGATGATGAAGTTTTCAGCTGAGGTAGAAGCTTCGATCTTTATGGAGCCGCGTTTGTCTGTATATTTGGCAGCGTTAGATAACAAGTTTGAGACCGCGCTGTATAATTCGCCCCTATCGCCATTGATACGAACTTGCGGGTCGCATTCCACTGTATACTCATGCTTCTTTTTTTTAAAAACTTGCCGCGTGTCGCCTGTTATTTCCATTAATAGCGATAACAAATCAACGTCGTCTCTTTGCCCGGTTGGTGCTTCAGTCTCAAGTGAGGACAGTATTAATAAATCTTTTATAAGATTTTTCATGCGAATTGACGATTGATGCATCTGCTTTAAAGGTTTCTTCCACTTTTTATCTACGTCACCGATATTATCAAGCATGGCTTCCGAGTAACCCTGAATTACGGTGATCGGCGTGCGAAGTTCATGAGAAAGATTGCCAACGAAATCTTTTCGCATTGATTCCAAGCGATCTAGCTGAGTAATATCTCGCACAAGCACAATTCGTTCTTGCTCCGTAAACATTAAAACTTGATATTCTAAGACCCTCTTATCATCTCTAGGAGAATGCGCGCGTAGAGGAAGGTTGTATCTTTTGCTCTCAAGGTATTGGAGTAAACGCTCGTCTCTAACAAGACTACTTATATGTTTGTCGCTTTCATTGGTGATAGTAAGCCCTAAAAGAGTCTCACTTGCGTCGTTGCACCAGTTCACAACCCCGTTCGAGTCAAGTATGAGTGTTCCAATTTCTGCTTGAGCAAAAAGATTCTTTTTGACTTGCAGCGGCTTTGGTATTGAAGTTTCGGGATTCGATACGCTCTCAGGGTTGTTTTGAGCTACCTGCGAAATCGACTCAATTAAGGCTGTCCATCCACGCCCAAGGCTGGCAGGAGGCAAGCGGTCTCCATTGTCACTTTTCAACAACCAATTATCGATACGTCTTAATTGATAAAGGTGTAACACAACGCTTCCAACTAGAGCCGCCAACAGGAATAACAAGATTTCACCAAAAATATAACCAGCGATAGCTGCAGTGCCTACAAGAAGAGTAAGCTTCATTAATTCTAAGCGCCAATAATGCAATTTGAATGTCCTTTAGTTAGCTTCTTTTTGAGACAAGCCTGCAATCGGAGCGTGCCTAATTGAAGAAAGGCCCCTTGGCTTTCTGTTCAGCATCTGTTGCCGTAGGTTGTTTTCTGGTTGCGATTCCAGTTATGCGCTAACATTAACAGAATCAACTGATATTTTTTAGGGGAAAATATTGAAAAATAGTAGAATTGTATTTGCTAAACGGCCTTTTGGTGAGCCTGACGATGAGTGCTTTCGCTTAGAGGAGGTAGATGTGCCTCCGTTATCTGACAACCAGTTGCTAATTAAGGTGGGGTGGTTGTCGCTAGATCCATACATGCGAGGTCGAATGAATGATGTAAAGTCCTATGTCGAACCTATGCAGCTAGGGGATGTTATGACTGGTGAATCTGCCGGCGTAGTCGTTGAGTCATCTTCTGAGCGTTTTTCCCCGGGCGATCATGTTGCGGTTCATCAGGGATGGCAGTCTTATATAGTTTGTGATGACGACGACCCACGCTTGATGAAAATAGATCTGTCAAATGGGAGCCTGTCGGCTCACCTTGGTGTGGTGGGCATGCCGGGTAGAACAGCCTATTTTGGTTTGAAGGAAGTCGGAAAGCCTCAGGAAGGGGAAACCCTCGTCGTCGCAGCAGCATCGGGGGCCGTGGGGTCTGCAGTCGGGCAGATTGCAAAAATTCTGGGCCTGCGTGCAGTCGGAATAGCTGGAGGTCCAAAAAAATGCGCGTATGTCCGCGATGAGTTAGGCTTTGATGACTGTATTGATTATAAAGAAGAAGGGTTTACTGAAAGGCTCAGAGAGTCATGCCCAAATGGTGTAGATATTTATTTCGAAAATGTCGGTGGAAAGGTGACTAAGGCAGTGGCACCCTTACTCAATGCAGGCGCGAGGGTACCAATTTGCGGTTATATCTCAAACTATAACGATGAAGATATTACTAAGGCTGAAACACCATTTCATATATTAAAGTCTCTAGATAGTGTTCCGGAGCATCGTTTTTTTGTCGTGTTCGAATGGCAGGATAGATATGAAGAAGCAACCAAGCAGTTAGGAAATTGGGTCAAACAAGGTTCGCTGAAATACACAGAATCCATCGGTGAAGGGCTTTCGGAGGCGCCGTCTTTGTTCAGAGGGATGCTCAAAGGGAAAAACTTCGGAAAGCAATTAGTTAAAATTGCAGACGTTTGAGGGGCAAAATATTGCGTGATAGTTTCAGAGTAGAGCATCTCTTTTCGGTGGAAGGGAAAGCTGCCTTGGTTACTGGGGGCTCCAGCGGTCTCGGTTTAATAATGGCAAAAGGCCTTCTTCAGAACGGCGCAAAAGTTGTTATCGCATCGCGAAGTAAGAACAAGATAGATGAGGCTCTCAAAGAACTGGCAGAGCACGGACAGGTTTTTGGATGTGCTGCTGATGTAACAGAGGCCGAAGATCGCCGTCAGCTTCTAGAGTTTGTCTCAGTCAACTTGGGTTGTTTGGATATTTTAGTAAATAATGCAGGCTCAAACTGGGGCGCGTCACTTGAAGACTACCCCGATGACGGCTTTGAGAAAGTCATCAATACCAATTTAAATGCTGTTTTTTCGCTCACTCGAGACGCTATTCCGCTNCTTAAGGTAGGTGTTGAAGCCGACGATCCAGCTCGAATCATTAACATAGGGTCGATGGATGGCATTCATGTCCCGATTGTCCAGAGGGTACCAACCTTCGCATATTCCGCTAGTAAGGCTGCATTGCATCACCTTACGAAAGTGATGGCAGTTGAGCTTGCCGATAAAAAGATTACTGTAAACGCTGTGGCTCCAGGTTTTTTTGAATCCAAAATGACCGATTATGTTCTAAAGCACTATAGAGCGGATATTGAGCAGGATTGTCCGCTNGGACGGATTGGGCAAGAAGAGGAGATGGTNGGTATACTAGTGTATCTTGCNTCCCGAGCCGGATCTTATACAAACGGGGCGGTCATTCCTGTCGATGGAGGAACCAGCGTTTCGAAAGGAAAGCGTGACTGGATGCCTTAACATTTTGTAGCGATGTCCTTAGGAGGCTTTTCCTTCNGAGGTGCTTGGTAATTTGACTTATCTCTTATTATGCAATTTNTTTCAATCTCAATCNGGGGTATGGATGAAAAGAACTCTCTATAAATTAGACTATCGAATATGCAGGAGCGGGAATGAGTTTATTTGATCTGCAAGGAAAGNTTGCCTTGGTAACAGGGTCCACTAAGGGTATTGGTAAAGCAATTGNGTCTCGTATGGCTGAGCAGGGAGCACAAGTTGTCGTTTCGAGTCGAAATCANGAGCTTTGTGATGAAGTGGCAGGAGAGATCAATGCGGCTGGAGGAAGGGCTATTGGGATTGCTTGCAATATTAATTACAAAGAGCAGCTNGAAAACCTGGTGAAGCAGACGGAGATANAATTGGGGAGCATCGANATTTTAGTCTGCAATGCCGCTATAAACCCTTATTTTGGTCCGTCTCAAGAAATCTCAGACAGTGCTTTTGATAAAGTGATGCACGCAAACATAGGAAGTGTTCATAAATTATGTCAGCTTGTTATCCCTTCAATGGCGGGAAATGGTGGGGGTTCAGTTATCATTGTATCTTCGATTGGGGGCTTAAAAGGATCAGATGCATTGGGGGCTTATGCGATTTCTAAGGCGGCAGATATGCAAATAGCCCGAAATCTCGCGGTGGAGTGGGGGCCTAAGAATGTTCGCATAAATTGTATAGCCCCTGGGTTAGTGCGAACAGATTTTGCTCGAGCTCTCTGGGAAAATCCAGAGATATACGCTGCCACAGTTTCAAAGTATCCATTAAGAAGGATAGGAGAACCGGACGAGATTGCAGGCACTGCAGTTTTGTTGGCATCTGATGCAGGTAGCTTTACGACCGGGCAAACTATAGTAATTGATGGTGGTGGTACAATAGCTGGATAAGAGATTTTAGCTTTAATTAAGTAGAGGTAGTTATGGATCTGAGTTTGTCAGAAGAATTATTGGAAGTTAGTGGAAAGATTAAAGACTTCGTGTTTCACAAAGTAGAACCACTAGAGCCGGAATATCATGCTGAGGTAGGTGTCGGTGACAGATGGTCTCATACGGAGAGGCAGGATGAGATCTTGGGTAGTCTTAAAGAGGAGGCGAGGAAACAAGGCCTTTGGAACTTCTTCTTGCCTGAGAGTCAGGGTGGTGCTGGTATTTCAAATCTTGAATATGCCCATTTGGCTGAGATCATGGGGCGCAGTCGACTTGCTTCTGAGTCGTTTAATTGTAGTGCACCAGATACAGGGAATATGGAAGTTTTAGAGAGATATGGCTCTGAGGAACACAAAAAACTATGGCTAGAGCCATTGTTAGCTGGAGAAATTAGATCTGCTTTCGCGATGACAGAACCGTCTGTTGCATCCTCTGATGCTACGAATATTTCTACAAGAGCAGTATTAGANGGAGATGAATGGGTAATCAGTGGAGAAAAGTTCTATATATCGGGCGCGGGTGATGCAAGATGTAAAATTATGATTGTGATGGTAGTCACAGATCCAGATGCNCCGAAGCATACAAGACAGTCGCAAATACTAGTCCCAATGGATGCGGAGGGTGTTGAGGTTGTCCGACCCATGACGGTGTTTGGCAAGGATGATGCTCCTCATGGTCATATGCATATTAAATTCCACAATGTTCGAGTTCCAGAGAGCAATATTATTCTTGGGCGTGGGCGAGGTTTTGAAATTTCACAGGGTCGTCTAGGCCCTGGAAGAATTCATCACTGTATGCGTTCCATTGGGGCCGCTGAGAAGGCTCTTGATTTAATGTGCCAGCGTGCAGTGAGTCGAGAAGCGTTTGGAAAGCCTTTGGCAGAGCTGGGCGGTAACTATGATGTAATCGCAGATAGTCGGATAGAAATAGAGATGTGTCGCTTGCTTACTTTGAAGGCGGCATGGCTTATGGACACCATCGGCAACAAGGCGGCAAGGGATGCTATATCTCAGATTAAGGTAGCAGTTCCCAATATGGCGCTGAGAGTAATAGATCGCGCGATCCAGATGCATGGGGCTGCCGGTGTATCACAAGACTTCCCCCTTGCTGCTCTATGGACTAGTCAACGCACACTAAGACTCGCTGACGGACCAGATGAGGTTCATCGAAGAGTGATCGCCAGAAAAGAGCTCGCCAAATATAAGTAGAATTGGCACCTAATTTTAAATGGGAGGCTTAACCTCCCATTTTTATTGAAGGCCGTAATCAATTAACTGTGAACTTACCATCTAACGTAAGTGTAGTTATCCCCACTTTTAACAGGGGTCATACCTTAAATAGAGCTATTGACTCTGTCTTGGGGCAAACTCTNTTGCCNTCAGANNTNATTGTTATTGATGACGGTTCGACAGACGGTACAGAAGANCTAATCTCTAAAGAATANTCAAGTGTTTCCTATATAAAAACANACAATAGAGGAGTGAGCGCAGCCAGAAATCTTGGTATGAAGGCAGCAAAAAGTGACTGGTTTGCATTTTTGGACTCCGATGATCAATGGTTGCCTCATAAGTTAGAGAAGCAGTTTGAATGTTTGTCGTGCAGCGGTGACTTCAGGCTCATTCATTGTGATGAGCTTTGGATTCGAAAAGGTAAAAGGGTGAACCCAAAAGCTAAGCATCAAAAACAAGGGGGGTATATTTTTGAGCAATGCCTGTCAATGTGCGCTATTTCTCCATCGGCATCCCTAGTTCATCGAACCTTGTTCGATGAACTAGGTTGCTTTGATGAAACTTTGCAGGCATGTGAGGATTATGACCTCTGGCTTAGGATTTGCGCTGTCTATCCGGTGCTGTATGTTGATGAGCCCTTACTTATCAAATTTGGCGGCCATGAAGATCAGTTATCTCAAAAATTCTGGGGAATGGACCGTTTCAGAGTCGAAGCTTTGCGCAAGATTCTGCGAACTCAAAATTTAACTGAGTCTCAGAGGTTGAAAGCAAGCTCTAAGCTCATAGAAAAATGCTCTGTTTTAATAGGGGGTGCAAAGAAAAGAGGTAATGTTCAAATGGTAAGAAAATATCAAAATTTGATTGATAAATATCAATGGCGTGCGGATGAGCAATAATCTCAGTTTCAATATCAATTTGATTGTTGCCCATAAGTTGGAGGCGACACCTCTTATTAGGCACTTCAAATTGAGAGCATTGACGCAAAGACCCTATCAAGTTTTCACAAATGGCCAAGGGCTGCGACTTATAATTAGTGGAATGGGAGTTAGAAATACGGTCTCTGCAGTAAAATATATTTCGGAATATCAGAGTTGCGAGCCATATTTGAAGGAAGGTTGGGTTAATGCGGGAATAGCGGGGCATAAAACAGCTGATTTAGGAATCTGTTTTTTAGCAAATAAAATTTTGCATGAAGAGACAGGAGAAGTTTACTACCCTTCGTTGCACATGGGTATAAAGAGCACTGAAATGTTGATCACTGTAGATAAACCAGAAAGATCATATACTCAGGAAGCTGCTTACGATATGGAAGCCGCCGGTTTCTTCAAATCTGCGGCAGAGTGTTCAGAGATTGAATTAATCAGNACGNTAAAGGTAGTTTCAGACAATGAGTCTAACTCAATCGATNCGATTACTGAGGGGCTTATTAATGATTTGATGCTGNAAACNATTGATTTTTTGGAATCTNTTATAGATGAGTTNAAAGANAGANTGAACANGCTCAATCGAATCCTTATTCTAGAACAAGATTGCATGGATTTAACCAGGAATCTCCACTTCTCAGTTTCTCAGCATCATCAATTTAGAAAATACTGCCAGCGTTACCATGCGCTAGGAAAAGAAGATGAATTAGACGCTATCCTAAGAATTAAGCAGAATTCAGCAAGAGTGTTGCTACATAAATTGTCAGACGCATTANTAATACAGGATCATTAATTGTTTTCGGCTATATACATTGAAGAAGAAGTTCGTGACTGGCATCGAGTTCAAGAAATTATCCAACCTTTCGCCGATACGCCAAAGATAATCTGTGAACGTTATGGTGAGATTTTTAACAANACTAATCAGAACTTTAGGATTCAAAAGAAAGCGCCGGCATTGATACTCGCAAAAAAATACGGAAATTTAGTCTTGCCGTCACCTAGTGGCTACGGCTTTGAAGGAGGCAAAAGTTTCTACTTCTCGCACATGCTTAATTGTATCTATGACTGTCGCTATTGCTTCCTTCAAGGGATGTATCGTTCCGCTAATTACGTACTCTTTGTCAATTATGATGATTTTGAGTCTCAAATTATTGAAAACATTCGCTCGCAAGATGGGAGCTCAATCTACTATAGCGGTTATGACTGCGATAGCTTGGCGCTTGAGCCTGTTAGTCAGTTCTGTGAGCACTTCTTACATGTATTTGAGATGCATCCTGAAGCTATTCTGGAAATCAGAACAAAAAGCACCCAGGTTCGTTGCTTGTTAGACAGAGNTCCTATTCCGAATTGTATTATAGCGATGAGTTTTTCGTCACAAGAATCAACGCAACGTTTCGAGCATAAGGTGCCTGCCATTAAAAAACGTATACAGACATTAAAAAAACTACAGGGAATGGGTTGGCAAATAGCAATTAGATTTGAGCCGATTATTTTTGAGGAAAGGTTAACTGAAAATTACAGACTTTTATTTGAAGAAATATTTCATTCCTTNGACGTCAGTCTCTTGCACTCTGTTAGCCTTGGAGAATTTCGGATGCCCAAAACCTATTANAAAAATATAGTTAAGCTATACCCTGATGAGCAATTGTTTGGACGTGAAACTAAGATGGTAGAGGGTATGATATCACTGAAAGATACTGATGCTGATTCATTGCAGAAACTTGAAGGCATCTTGCTAGAATATGTGAGTAACGACAAATATTATCTTTGTGGTTGAGTATTGCGTCTCATTAGAGGGTTATATGATGAGTAATTGTACAGGTGGGATGGTTATCCTTACTGGGGCTTCCTCAGGAATAGGGTTAGCGATGACTAAAGCATTGTTGAGTAATGGCTATTCCGTTACCGGCATAGCGAGATCATTCGATGCTGGTGTCATAAATTCTGAGAACTTTGAGGCGGTGACTTTAGACCTTTCCGAGCTAGATTTATTATCGAAAAGGTTGGGAGAAATAATTTCTGAAATCTCTATACCTATCAGAGCTGTAGTACATAACGCAGGGGTCGGGAAATTTGCGTCTGTTGAGCAGCTTTCGGTTCCAGATATGAAGTTGGTAATGGAAACCAACTTTTTGAGNCATGCNATCGTAACTAAGGTCTTNCTCCCGATTCTTAAGCGCCAAGATACACTAGCTGACATNGTGTTCATGGGGTCTGAATCATCTATTAATGGTTCTCGNTATGGGAGTATATATTGCGCCAGTAAATTTGCGGTTCGCGGTTTTGCGCAGTCGCTGAGAGAGGAGTGCGCCAAAACGCCAATCCGGGTTTCCATCTTGAACCCCGGTGCGGTGCGAACCCCCTTTTTTGAGGATCTTCATTTTGAGCCGGGACCCGCCTCAGGGAATGCTATTCAGCCTGAGGATGTTGCAGAAGTTTTGTTGACGGTTTTAGAAGCTCGCCCAGGTACAGTAATTGACGAGGTTAATCTTTCGCCACAGACCAAAGTATGGGGCCGCAAACCTAATTAGTGCGACTAATTGTCGCAGNGTGAGCATTCTTCGCGGTAAAGCTGAGATAATCAGTATCTGACAGAGTTTCTTTATGGAGGGATACCCATGAACTTGCCAAGGTTTATCGTAGGAACGTTTTTTTGTATTGTGTTTTCATTACCGGCGTTAGTGTCCGCGCATACTGCACTCAAGGAGTCTTCACCGGAGGATGGTGTAACTATTACATCGATACCAAGTGACTTGGATTTGGTTTTCAACGCGGATGTGCGGTTAATCAAACTTGAGTTGATGGGTGTTGGNCATGAAATGCCGACCAACTTTGAGCCNTCAAGCACGGCTGTGAGCACCTACAAAATTGAGACCCCGGGCATGCATCCTGGAGAGTTTACTGTAAATTGGGCTGCGATTGGCGCTGATGGTCATACTGTGACAAATTCTTTTAGCTTTGTGATTGATACTGACGCCGCCTCCGACTGAAAGATTGAAACTGACGGGACAGCAATTAGCATCAATCAGCTTTTGAGAGGCCAGTGTATAGATGTTAATGGTCCCATCTACTTGGGAGTTTCTGAGCCTGGCTTGCAAGCTTCTTACCTATCTTGGAGCTGCTAGCTTATTAGGTGCTTTATTTTGTATATGGCTATTTAAGAATGAAACCAGGCAGGTAACGCACAACATTTTAACTTACATGACCGTTGGAGCATTTTTAGGTTTTCAAGGGGCATTGTTTGGATTTCTGGTACAGATTGGGATGGTTGTCAACAACGGTCCAATCGGAATGTTTGACAGGGGAATCGGTTCGATTTATCTCGATTCCCCATTAGGTGATACCACATTCTTTCAACTCAGTGGTTTTGCCCTAACGTTTATCTTAGGTTTAACCNACGCTAATAAAATTCAACGAATTACCAGCCCNCCGANATTAGATTATTTCCGATTTTTCAATACTGGCTGTATTTTGGCCTTTCTTCTTTTANTTTTTAGTTTTCGGTTTTCAGGGCATATTTCTATACTAAGTGTCACCTCTAAACTGTCAATCGCGGCACATTATTCGGCTTTTGCGGCGTGGATTGGGTCTCTTTATCCGCTGTACTGTTTGTCTTTTTCAGAAAATCTTGAATACATTCAAGATCGGGTCAAGAAGTTTGGAGACAGTGCTGTAGCACTCGTAGCTGTGCTTATCGTTGCAGGAGGGCTGATGGTAATTGAATTATTTGATTCAATTGCGGAGGCGTTTTCAACTAANTATGGGCAGATTTTTCTAATCAAGTTGTCTCTGGTGGTGCTTATTTTAGCTATTGCGGCGATAAATAGGCTAAGACTAACTCCGAGACTTGTTTCTAAAAGTGGGGTTGTATTNTTCCGGCAATCGCTCAAAGTAGAAATTCTTGTAGCGCTGCTTATTCTGAGTATTACGACGTATTTCTCTACNATTGTCGGTCCACCAGAACACTAGAGAGTTAATTGGTTTGGACTAGCCTGTTGAGCGAATAATAAACTAAAAAGAGTTCTTTGTTGGCCGAAGTAATCTATGGTGTCAAGCAAAACGCGATGGAGTAAAAAAANAAATGGTTTCTAATTCCGGCTGCGTAAATATTAGAATTGCCGGCATCTTAGTGGGCATACTAACTNTAATGATAAAAATTAAAAANTCTGCCNTGAGCTATAAGTTNAAGTNCCAGTGTATGATGGGATATTTAACTGACNTTAAGTACTTAATCGCGCTATTAACGTTTGGATTAATATCTTCTAACTCTTTTAGTGATGACGACTCCTCCTCCGGAGAAGTAGGCCCTGATTACAATGAATTTATCTATTGGCTGAAAAGAGCATCTGACGAGAAAGAAATCCCTGGCGCGGCCTTGGCGATTGTTTCGAGAGAGGAAATAATATATCTGCAAACCTGGGGCTTACGAGAGGTTGGAGCATCGGAACTTGTAGGGCCTGAATCAGTGTTTAGAATTGCTTCTATGTCGAAGACTTTCGCGGGCACATCAGCTGCTATGCTTGTTGATCGCGATTTGCAATCCTGGGATGCTAAGTTAACTGATATCTTTCCTAACTTGCGCCTGGGAAATAGAACAACGTCACGAAATATAACACTTAGACACTTGGCAAGTCAGTCAACGGGTCTGATGCCCCATTCTTATTCTAATATGTTAGATGACGGTGTAGTTTATGACAAAATAAGGCAAAAATTTCACGAAATTCCCACCGTTTGTGCTCCTGGAAAATGTTACGGCTATCAGAATGTGGTTTTCTCTCTTATTGCAGACGTTGTTGAAGAGAGTGCCGGATTGAGTTACGAGAGATTTCTTGAGGAAGAAATTTTCAAACCTTTGGGAATGACGACAGCTTCGGTAGGGTTGAATGCCTTTGAGAGTGATTCTAATGCCACTGCTCCCCACCGACTGATTAGAGGTAGTTGGCGATCAACGACGACTAATCCAGCGTACTATAGCGTTGCGCCTGCGTCCGGTATAAATGCGAGTATCTTAGACATGGCTATTTGGGTGAGAGCCAATTTAGGGGCATTTCCTGAAGTCATGTCGCCGAATTTTTTAGCAGCTGTTCATCAGCCAGTAATTGCGACTTCTCATGGAAATTATTTCAATCGTTGGCAGAACTTGGATAATGCGCATTATGGAATAGGCTGGCGGATCTTTGACTATAACGATTTGCGTGTTGTACACCATGGTGGGGGCGTGAGAGGTTTTCGAAGCGAAATGGCTTTTGTTCCAGAACGTAATGTTGGTATGGTGCTTCTATTCAATGCGGCCTCTAACTTAGCTAATGACATCGTTCCAGCGTTTTTGGATAAACTAGATAAACCAAGATAAATTACGGGAAATGAAAATGAGCTCAGTGATAGACTTACTGAAGTCGCACCGAAGTATCAGGAAATTTACAGATAAAGCAATTGACCCAGAAATATTGAATGATATTTTTCTAGCGGGTCAGGCTGCCGCGACATCCAGTTTTTTGCAAGGTTCTACAATAATTAGAGTAACTAACGAAAGAACGAGAGAGACTTTAGCAGAATTAGCAGGTAATCAACCATATGTTAGAAGCGCTGCCGAATTTATGGTGTTTTGTGCTGATCTTAAAAGGGCCGGAAACTACTGTCGAGAGTACGATAAGCCTTTTGAGGGTGACTATACAGAGCACTTTATTATTGCGACTGTTGACGTAGCACTGATGGCACAGAGCCTAGTCACGGCGGCGGAATCAGTTGGGTTGGGGATTTGTTACATTGGCGGTATCAGAAATAATCCGATTGATGTTTCTAAGTTGCTCAAGCTCCCTATGGGGGTGTATCCGGTTTTTGGTTTATGCTTAGGATATCCAGATCAGAATCCAGAAATTAAACCTAGGCTGCCTCTTTCCGTTATTGTGAAAAATGAAGTCTATAACGAGGATAGCGATCAAGAGAAAATTAGAGAATACGATGAAACCATAAGAGAGTATTATCGAAATCGAACTGGTGGTGGTCATGGCATAAGTTGGACAGAACAAGTAGCAACGCTACTCTCTGAAAAATCTAGACCACACATGAAACAATTTCTTGAGGCTCAAGGTTTTAAGTTTAAATGATATTAGTAGTCCTTAGTCGAGTTCTTAATTGTTTCTCTTCTATAGGCTCCAGTTGCGGGTAAATCTTCTTTTTTGTTACTAACCTGGGCCGCAATGGTTTCCGAGGGTGGGATCGCATCATCACCAAAAGCAAACTTGAATTCTCCATTTACTAATCCACGAATATCATCAGTGACCGACCATCTGGCGATAAAATACTCAGATGCGGGTAATTCAAATGGTATCGGTAGGACAAAGTTATTGTTTTTGCGGTTAGGGTCATATTTAAAAGCAATATCAATCCATTGCTCGTCTGCAGTATATAGCGCGAGTTTGAGTAGTCTGACGTCAACGCGAAAGCTCATGGTTACCATTTTTGGTGGATCAATCAATACGGCATCGTCTTGCGGAAATGTGACTCCAGGAGTTAGGATGCCGTGAGAATGCTGCGCGAACGAACTTGCAGAGGCAAAGCAAATACTAAGAATAAAAGCTAAAAAGAAAAAGTTATTCATGCAATACAAAAATCACCGGTTTCTAGAATACTCATAAATATTTTGACGTAATTTTAAGAAAAATACACCATGCATTGCCGCGATAAGGCGCATAAGCGACCTTCTTCATCGTAAATCTTACCAGATTGTTGAGTATAGCCGGTAGCGGCGGCATCAACTAAGAATTCTAGATAAAACCAATTTGAAGGAATCTCGTCGGGTGGAATAACAAACTCCAACGACCAAGTCAGTGAGCTGGAAGGCACCGGGGGCTTATCGAAGTGAGAGAGAATGACTGGGGGAGGGATATCAGAGATTGTAACTAATTTTTCCGCGGGGAATTGATTCAGGTCTGTGTTGTGACGAACCCACATTGTTAGCTCGCGACTTAATTTCCCAGCAAAAGGCAATCCCTCATTTACCCATTCTCCGTCGAAGAATTGAAGAAACTCCGGAGTTTGTTTAGCATGATCTTCGAATTTCACACCAGAGCCCCGCGGCGCTAGATTTAAATTTTCAACTGACCTCACATTAAATGTCTCTCGCGAATGGCCGAAAGCGGCCATGGCTCGCAAACAGACATTACCCCCACAAAGAACAGAGGCTTCCAGCTGAGTTACATTTTTCCCTTGCCGAATAATTTCAGCTTCAACTTTCACGATGCCAGGGGGTACTGGAGCGATGAACGATACCATTAACGACCGCATGGGCTGATTTGGTGAGACTAATTTCCGCATTGCCGTGACAGCAAATGCGGCCGATATACCGCCGAACGCAGACCGCCCTTGCGACCAGCTTTCATCGAAAATTGTGGTATTGTTATCGCTCTCTTGTAACGATCTAAGAATTGAATCTAAGTTAGAAGGCTGCATTTTCTGGGTAATAAAATACTTATTTGACTGGTCTATTAAATTGCGCAGTGTGCTATGATTCACAAACTGACACTTTCTAAGTGCATCTCTGTTCTGTAATGAAAACTTACACTAGCTACATAAAATTTCTTTTAGCTCTATATGTGCTACTTGGTCTCTCTCTAAGCCAAAAAGTACTTAGTCAGCCTTTTTCGATTCCAAGATTTTTACAATCAACGGATGTTACAGGAATCGCGGTTAAAACTAAAACTTCTCCGCCAGATGACTCTATTCTGGCTGTTGCTCCAAAAGAGATGAATATAGAGTTCCCAACTCCTGTGCGATTAGTAAAACTGACACTGCGTAAAGAGGAGAGAGACTGGGTCGATATTAATTTTCGTTATTCGCCCACGAATAGCAAGATTTATGAATGGTCGTTGCCAGTTCTTAGCCCTGCTCCTTATTATACGGCAGACTGGGCTATACTTTCGGCGAACGATAGATTGATTCGAGGAAGCTTCAGTT
>NHGO01000053.1 GCA_002172295.1 Gammaproteobacteria bacterium TMED139
CAGTATCGACATAAAGAGTAACCAGTTTTCCTTTGTTGCCATGCTAGTTTCCCCACCCCCCTCCTCCTGGGGTCATTATTAGCACCTTGTCTCCTCGCTTTGTATTAAATGTGCACTTGCTCGGAAGAACATTACCATTAAATTGATTTAATCCAGGCTTACCGTTGCCTCCCCCTTCTAACCCCCACGGACCGCGTTTTCTCCTCTCACTTAATATCGTTACCACTGCGCTATCAAGGAATTCGTACTCGCGAACAACACCATCGCCACCGCTGTTGCGACCGCAGCCACCAGAGCATTCCCTTATTTCATAACGCCTTATCCGCAAAGGATAATGCATCTCAACACTTTCTACCGGGGTGTTTAACGTGTTCGTCATATGACTATGTTTACCATCGATGCCTGGATAGCTAGGGCCGCCTCCAATTCCACCCGCAATCGTTTCGTAATAATCCCACCTTGCTTTTTTATTTTTATCAATTAAACCCATCGCAATGTTATTCATAGTGCCTTGCCCAGCCGCAGGCACTAAAAAAGGGGCCGCTTTTGCTAACGCCCCAAACACTAAATCGACCAAGCGCATGGAAGTCTCAACATTGCCTGCAGCTACGGCGGCTGGTCTTCTTGGATTCAAGATAGACCCTTGACGAGTTTTAATTTTAATATTTCGGAACAAACCATGGCATGCTGGCGTATGCGAAGGCATAAGACAGCGAAAACAGTAAAAACTCGCTGCAGCAACTACAGATTCCGGACAATTCAAATTGCCTTTCACCATGTCAGATGACTTAGTGAAGTCCAAAAGAGCTGAGTTGGCTGTTATAGTAACTTCTACAGTTAATTCTAAATCTTCTGCACCACAACCATCTCCATCCAAATAGTCTGTAAATTCATATTTCCCAGGGTTTAATTGAGAAATAGCAATGGAGGAAATTCCCTCTGCGAGGTCGTTCAGTTTTTTCACCTTATTACGGTAATTTTCTAACCCCATTTTCTTGATGAGCTGCCCTAGTCTCGCCTCACCGATCCGGTTTGCACCAATCTGTGCCGCAAAATCACCAGTAATCTCAGCGTTTTTTATCCCTAGAAAGCGAGCTGCATCCTCCTGAACTTCTCCATTTCGAATTACAAAAATGGGCGATATAATTAATCCTTCTTCTTCCAAATATGAAGATATCGGCATAGAGCCAGGTGTATCACATCCAATATTCACATGGTGCGCCCTGTTAACAATAAAGCCCACCAGCTCATCATTATCTGCATAAGCCGGGGTAATCACTGTCACGTCAGGCAAGTGTGTGCCCCCCAAGTAGGGATCGTTGAGAACCAGGAAGTCACCTCGCCTCCAAGCCAGGTCTTGCACGATTGATCTCATTGCATATGACATGCTGCCAAGGTGAACAGGCATATGATCTGCTTGCGCAACCATTTCTCCCTCTTGGTCAAAAATTGCACAAGAATAGTCAAGACGATCCTTAATATTTGGTGAAAACGCTGCCCTTTTCAGAACCAGGCCCATCTCGTCACATAAGGCAGACACTCTGCTAGAGAAGATATTTAATTCAATTGGATCCAATTTGTCCATTCCCATAAGANTATCTGATGATANGAGGCTGNGCAATTTTACGGAGTAGATTGATACATCCCTNGGAAAAAGTTATGATNANNCNTCGATAATGGGTAGCAACCGCTACCCATTTTTTATTATNAGATCGCCAGTCATGAAAACTTTTGGTATCTCAAAATCTAATGNATTTCGGATTGTTTAAACTATGCNCATCAAACACCTTTTAACTCTAAGTGGCCTTCCAGCTGAAGATGTAAGAGCAATTGTTATTCGCGCTGCTGAATTGAAAAGAGAGCCCAGCCTCGCAACAAGCTTGAGCCGCAAAACACTTGGTTTAATCTTTGAAAAATCCTCAACGCGAACTCGCGTCGCGTTTGAGGTGGCTATGACACAAATGGACGGATCCTCATTATTCCTTAGAAATTCTGACTCTCAANTCGGCCGAGGTGAACCGATAGAAGACACATCACGTGTGCTGTCGAGAATCGTAGATTGTCTGGCCATTAGAACTGATAAGCATAGCAAGCTTGAAAGCTTTGCAGAGCACTCANTGGTGCCAGTCATAAATGCTTTGAGCGACAGATTTCATCCTTGTCAGCTNCTAGCTGACATGCAGACATTTACTGAGAAAAAGGGAAGCATCAGCGGTAAATCTGTGGCTTGGATCGGAGATGGAAATAATGTCTGCCAATCCTACATAAATGCTGCAAATATTTTCAATTTTGAATTAAGAATAGGTTGCCCTAAAGGCTTTGAACCTGAAAAAGAANTGCTATTAAAGAACGCAGATAGAGTGTTCTTAGCAGAGAACCCGGTGATGGCTGCAAGAGGAGCGGACCTTGTCGTAACTGACGTCTGGGCCTCCATGGGCCAGGAAAAAGAGCAGGCGGAACGCGCGAGTGCTTTTGAAGACTTTCAGGTGACCCCAGAGCTTATGTCTTATGCGAGTAAAGGGGCTGCCTTCATGCATTGCCTGCCTGCTCATCGAGGNGAAGAGGTAACNGCCGATGTGCTGGATGCAAAAGACTCTATAGTCTGGGACGAAGCCGAAAATCGTATGCATTCCCAAAAAGCACTNTTAGAGTTTTTTCTGTCTTAGNATTGATACAAGCCACTCATGNCTGGATACTNCACACCACAAGATGTAGTATCCATTGAAAGGCAGCAGAATGGGATTGGTTTTCCAATTTATGCAGTCTATTTCCTGATCAGATTTTGACCAATTCTTTCGAAAAGGACGTGTTAATGTCCGCGTAAGTCACTTTTAAACGAAAAGCACATATTATCAACACTTTACCCACAGACAACTAACCAAAATACTACTTGCAAATTACTACCCACCGCATTATGTTGTATTGTCCTAGTTAGGAGTGTCTATATATTGTACCCTAGGCCTAGATCCTAGAGACAAACAGTCTTAAGATCTTGTCACTAGATTTTGTATGGCGGTTAACGCAAAGTGATGGCTAGGCTAGCAATTTATGGCAAATCAGTAACCTATAGGGTGATCTGCATTAGTATATTTTATGTGTCGGAAACATTAGTTGTAAAAACAATTAAAGTCTCGCGGTAAAAACACAATATATAGTATATGGCTCCGCAGGTGTTTGACCTCGATATGGCAATCACAAGGAGNGCTATGGAGCTATTGAAAGTTGTTAACCTGGATACAGAAAACTCATAGAGTGATCTAGGGCAAAACACTTCACCGGCACAATTGCAACAGGCCTTAAGTTATAGGCCCTAAAGTAGAAGTGAAAATTTCGGAGTAAAACAAACAATGCAACCTGATGTAAGAATCAAAGACAGCTCTTCCTTCACCAAAAATCCAAGCAATGATGAATCCATTTCTATGTCAGAAACAGCTCCAGGACAATTAAGGGTAATCAAAAGAAACGGCGCTGTAGTCGCCTATGCTGAATCCAAGATATCAGTAGCCATTACCAAAGCCTACTTAGCAGTTGAGGGAGGACACGCGGCAGCTTCAACGAGAATACACGAATCCGTCGCCCAACTGGCAAGGCAGATAACAGATATCTTTAAACGTCGAATGCCTTCTGGAGGGACAATCCATATAGAAGATATTCAAGACCAAGTGGAATTGGCCTTGATGCGTACCGGCGAACATAAAATAGCGAGAAGTTACGTGATTTACCGGGCAGATCATGCCCGCATAAGGGAGCAAAGCAGGGAAACTAAGGAGGAAAGTCATCCTGATATTACAGTGACGCTTGAGGACGGCCAAGAAGGCCAGTTAGACACATCACGTCTGCGAACGATAATCGATGAAGCTTGCGACAATTTGAGTGGAGTTTCAGCAAAAATTATCTACGACGAAACACTCAAAAATCTTTACCCAGGCGTCAAGATGGAAGACGTCAGAACCTCGCTGGTAATGACGGCCCGCACGTTAGTCGAACATGACCCAAATTACTCTTACGTCACCGCACGCCTGCTTTTGGATTCGTTGAGATCAGAGGCATTAACCTTTCTGGGTGTTGCCAAAGCTGCCACACACGCGGAAATGCACTACCGTTATGCTTCGACACTAAAACCTTATATAGAGAAAGGAGTTGAGCTAGGCCTGCTTTCTCCGCATCTATTAGAATTTGACCTAAACATATTAGGTGAAGCTCTAAAAGCAGACCGGGATCGACAGTTTACGTATCTAGGGCTTCAAACCCTATATGACCGATATTTTATTCACAGCGAAGGGGTTCGATTTGAATTGCCCCAAGTCTTCTTTATGCGAGTAGCAATGGGCCTCGCGTCAAACGAAGATAATCGCGAACAAAGAGCCATCGAGTTTTACAATCTTATTTCCAGTTTTGATTACATGACATCAACGCCGCAATTGTTTAATTCAGGAACATTAAGACCTCAATTATCTTCATGCTTTTTGACAACAGTACCCGATGATCTTCACGGCATATATTCCGCTATTAGGGACAATGCAATGCTTTCTAAGTGGGCAGGAGGCCTGGGCAATGACTGGACTCCAGTTCGCGCCCTAGGGGCTCATATTAAAGGGACTAACGGCAAATCTCAGGGTGTTGTCCCTTTCTTGAAAGTAGTAAACGACACCGCCGTTGCGGTTAATCAAGGCGGTAAACGCAAAGGTGCCGTCTGCTCTTATCTAGAGACCTGGCATTTAGACATAGAAGAGTTCTTAGAACTCAGAAAAAATACAGGCGACGACCGTCGTAGAGCTCACGATATGAATACGGCCAATTGGATTCCAGACCTATTCATGAAACGGGTATTTAACGATCAAGAGTGGACACTCTTCTCGCCAAATAATGTGCCAGATTTGCATGAGAAACATGGGAAAGAGTTTGAAAGCGCTTATTTAGAATATGAACGTTTAGCTATAGCCGGAGAAATTGAAGTATATAAAACAGTGAAAGCCAGCGATCTCTGGCGCAAGATGATTTCTATGTTATTTGAAACAGGTCACCCTTGGATAACTTTCAAAGACTCCTGCAATGTACGCTCTCCCCAACAGCATGCTGGAACTATTCACTCAAGCAACCTATGCACAGAAATCACATTAAACACGAATCCAGAAGAAATCGCTGTCTGTAACTTAGGGTCGGTGAACCTAGTAAATCACATAAGTGAAAGTGGTCTGAACCAAGAGAAACTCAAGAAAACCATTACAACAGCCATACGCATGTTAGATAACGTAATTGACATTAATTATTACTCCGTTCCTCAAGCAGAAAACTCAAATTTAAAGCACAGGCCTGTTGGTATGGGTGTTATGGGTTTTCAAGATGCCTTGTATAAGCAAAAAATACCATACGCCTCTGAAAGCGCAGTCGAGTTTGCGGACCTATCCATGGAAGTCATCAGTTACCATGCTATCAATGCATCTTCTGAGCTAGCAGATGAACGGGGCCGTTACCAATCCTATGATGGATCTCTGTGGGATCAGGGAATACTTCCAATTGACTCATTGAGGAAACTAAAAGAGGTCCGAGGGGAAGATTACTTAGACGTAAACATGGAGCAACGGCTTGACTGGGAAAGTTTAAGAAAGCGCATTAAACAGTCGGGNATGCGGAATTCAAACGTGTTAGCGATCGCTCCTACAGCCACAATTGCCAATATAAGCGGCGTNTCACAATCTATAGAGCCGACCTATCAAAACCTCTATGTAAAATCCAATTTGTCAGGAGAATTTACCGTTGTAAATCCCTACCTAGTAAAAGACTTGAAAGACCTCAATCTATGGGACGGAGTAATGGTAAACGATTTGAAATATTATGAGGGAAGCGTCCAAAAAATAGACAGAGTGCCAAAAGAAATTAAGCAGATTTATGCTACAGCATTTGAGGTAGAACCCCGGTGGTTAGTTGATGCGGCTAGCAGACGTCAAAAATGGATAGATCAAGCGCAATCGTTAAATCTCTATGTAGCAGAGGCCAGTGGTAAAAAGTTGGACATCACTTACCGAATGGCTTGGTTGCGGGGGCTTAAAACGACCTATTATCTTCGATCTCTCGCCGCCACTACGACAGAGAAGTCCACCGTAGCGGATAATAGTCTGAATAAGGTGTCGACTGACCCAGGAGCAGCAGTGCCCATGGCATGTTCTATAGATGATCCGGATTGCGAAGCATGTCAATAAATCCAAAATGAGTAGTTGAGCGAATGATAAGACAGTAGCTCATCAAGAACTTGAATCAAGATAATCACGCAAATTAATAGAGGTTTAAAACTATGTTGTCATGGGATGAATTTAATCAGGATGAAGCCCTAGATAAAAAGCCTGAACCCAAAATAGAGCAAAAGGCTGAGGAAAGCCAGACAGATCAACAAGTTCCATTGCAGGAACATACAGGCACAAAAGGGATTAGTTCGTTAAATACGGAAGACCACTCGAACCAAATCCAGCGAGCTATAACAGATTTAGAGTCGTTAGACATCAGTACTGGTATTGATGAGCTAGAAGGCTCTGCCGTGCGTGTAAAGGTGGATGACAAGAGGATGATTAATTGTCGCGCAGATCTCAATCAGTTGGTCCCTTTTAAGTACGACTGGGCATGGCAGAAATATCTAGACGGTTGCGCAAATCATTGGATGCCGCAGGAAATAAACATGAACGCCGACATCGCACTCTGGAAAGACCCTAAAGGACTTACCGAAGATGAGCGTTTAATTGTCAAACGTAACCTCGGCTTTTTCTCAACAGCCGACTCCTTGGTCGCAAATAATTTAGTACTGGCGATATATCGATTGGTCACTAATCCAGAATGCAGACAATATATTTTAAGACAAGCGTTCGAAGAGGCAATCCATACTCATGCATACCAGTACTGCATTGAGTCTCTAGCCATGGACGAAGGCGAGATATTCAACATGTATCACGAGATTCCATCAGTGGCAAAGAAGGCTTCATGGGGGTTGAAGTATACGCGCTCCTTAAGTGATCCTAACTTTAATACTGGCACCCCGGAAACAGACCAGGAACTGTTGCGAAATCTTATTGCTTTCTATTGTTGCCTGGAGGGAATCTTTTTCTACTGTGGCTTCACGCAAATTTTGTCTATGGGGCGAAGAAACAAAATGACGGGCACATCAGAGCAGTTTCAATATATTCTCAGAGACGAATCGATGCACTTGAATTTCGGCATCGATATGATTAACCAAATTAAGTTAGAAAATCCTGAACTTTGGACAGATCAAATGAAGGAGCAAGCCACTCAGATGATCCTTCAAGCCACCCAGCTGGAAATTGAGTATGCAAGAGACACCATGCCAAGAGGCGTACTAGGCATGAATGCAGCAATGATGGAAGAGTATCTTGAATTCATCGCAAACCGCAGACTAGTTCAAATAGGCCTCCCAGAGCAGTTTGAAGGCGTTTCAAACCCATTCCCTTGGATGTCCGAGATCATGGATTTGCGCAAAGAAAAGAACTTTTTTGAGACAAGAGTAATCGAATATCAAACCGGTGGCGCCTTATCTTGGGACTGAATTTTGAAAATTAATCAAAAGATGACTCTCATACCGAGGATTACTAAATGACTGACGAGGAAAAATTGAATAAGCACTATGATGGTAGTCCAGAGAAAACTTTAATTACTCTCGAGCAATTGAGCCAAACGATTGAGGTAATGACTAGTGTTGTTAACCGTTTGCGCCAACACTTAAATGAGCAGCTAGAAAAGCAAAACCTAATAAAGCAGAAAGAACTTAGTTCAAACTCCGAGGATATAAACAATGCTTCTGAAGCTCAATCTAAACTTCAGAACGAACGGCGAGCTAAAACTGTCATAGAAATTAGCCAGCAAGACAGCACGTTACCCAGAAAAACAGAAAAAGTGATTCACTAGGTCCTCAGCATAGCAATCCTAAACAAACCTGGAGACAATCATGCTCAGCGGCATTAACTCCATACTCATAGGCTGCGACTTAAACCGAAATTACTCACAGCAATAACATGTCGACAAACGTTAAGGTTAAAGCTCTGGTTCTCGCCGCGGGTTCCAGCAAGAGATTTGGTAGTCGAAAGTTAATCGCAAAGCTACCAGGCGGAGAAACAGTCCTCAGGCGGACTTTAAATCGTATTAAACTAGCGTTACCGAATGTAACTGTTATATCAAGCATAGAGCTATATAGTTCAATATCACTGAGCGATAGCCATAGCGAGATTGAAATCTTCGCAGACTCACATAAAGGAATGGGAGCTTCCCTATCACACGGAATAAAGCTCTCTCAAAAATCAAATGCTTGCCTAGTCTGCCTCGCTGATATGCCGTTTATCCAGACATCGACATATCGAGAAATTGCATCAAAGTTGACCAAGAATAATATTGTTGTTCCCGTTTACAAGGGTAAGCAAGGAAACCCCGTCGGGTTTGGAGAACGCTTTTTTAGAGAACTCGCATCACTGAGTGGAGATAAAGGCGGGCGCACTCTCATAGAGAAGTACTCTGACTCTACTAGTTACATTGACGTGGATGATCC
This sequence comes from Gammaproteobacteria bacterium TMED139, assembly GCA_002172295.1. GTDB lineage: Bacteria > Pseudomonadota > Gammaproteobacteria > Pseudomonadales > Pseudohongiellaceae > UBA9145. Next base: position 8,543 of record NHGO01000053.1, read on the forward strand.
GACAATTCTTTATGATATTGACACCCCTGAAGACTTAGAAAAATATATTAACTTAACATCTTAAGCTTTTGCTACTTCCTTGCAGTCACGCCTATTTTAAGCCTAAAATACTCAACGCAGAGCATAAGATATTAACGAATAGATGAATAAGTACCTCCCACTTCTACTGCTATTAATTGTGTTTCCACATTTTGCTTGTTCAGATGCCGCTTCAGCTCAAGCGATAATGGAAGACGAGTCGAATCCATTAATGTTACTAAGCACTTCTCTTGGTGATATCTATATCGAGTTATTTCCTGATGAGGCTCCTGAAAACGTAGCGAACTTTATTGCACTCGCTCAGGGTCGCATTGAATTCAACGATCCTAACTCCAGAAATACTTTTACCCCACGATACTTCGATGGTATGCAATTTCATAAAGTTGTTCCCGATATGTTTATTCAAGCTGGATCGCCGCAGTATCACCCCCTCGGGTCACCAAAGAACCTTCTAAGCGATGAGATTAATGCCGATTCGCTTGGCCTAGACAACCAACCGGTAATGGATGATTTTGGTACGTTCAATCCACTTCTGAATATAAGTAATAGAAGTAGTTTTCAAAAAGAATTGGTAGATCCTATAGTTAGTTACTTAAAGATAAGTTCAGAATCTGAACTACTAGAAAGGCAATATGAAATATATGACCTTATAGCAAATTTAACGCTAAAGCGGGCCTACGAAATTCGAGGCTATCAATACAGCACGAATATAGCCACGCGAGAGATCAACAGATCTATCGTAGCACTTGCCAATAGCGGACCTAACACTAATGGGCCAGAATTTTTTATTGCTACCAGCGATCTACCTATGCTGAACGGAAGACACACGGTCATTGGGCGAGTAGTCGAGGGAATGGATACTGTCGACGCCATAGGAAAAACAGAAATAGATCCTTTAAACCCATCTCGGTTCGCGACATTGATATACTCGTTAAGAAACGTTGATTGATGGGGCTAGGGACAGCAGCAGCGCTCTGGCATAGAAGTTTCGGACTCTAGCACAATAAGGTAGAAATCACTCAAAGCTACTCACATAATTTCTCTATGAATATTTCTCGCCGGTAGGGTGGTAAAGAGTCNAGTATGGTTTTCCCATAGCGNCGNTTTACGATTCTCTCATCAAAGAGTGTGATCTTACCCTTATCCGATTCATTACGAAGCAAACGACCGCTAGCTTGCACCAATCTGAAGGCTGCATCTGGAACGGAGAGAGTCATAAACGAATTCTTACCTTGACTCTCAACCCAGTTACCAAGAGTCATCTCAACCGGATCATTGGGCATAGAAAATGGAATCTTCGCAATTAATACGTGATCGCAATATCTACCTGGTAAATCAACCCCTTCAGCAAAACTCGCAAGCCCAAAAATAATGCTGCCCTTATCCTTATCGATTCTCTGGCGATGATACTTTAGCAGTTCAGATTTAGCATAATCGTCTTGGCAAAGTACTAAATCAAGCCAGCTTGGGGGTAATCGTTGCATAACATCGCGCATTTGTCGTCTAGACGAAAACAACATCAGCGCTCCACTTGTAAAAGTAAGCAATCTAGGGATCGCTTTGGCGAGCAGCTCACTGTGGCTCTCAGCTTCGGTCGGGTCACAATTCATTCTTGGAACAGAAAAAACTGCGGACTCTGCAAAGTTAAATGGGCTAGCTATTCGCAAGTAACTTGNATGTGGAGGCAGCCCTGCTTTTTGNTCAAGCATTTCAAAATTTCCAAGAGCNGACAAAGTCGCTGAAGTTAAGACTGCACCAGCACACGTTTCCCAAAGGCATTCCTTTAAGTTCNCCGCCGCAAGGACTGGACTGGAGTACAAGCTAATATCAGAGTCACCTTCATGATCAGATGAGATAAGCCATCTAGCAATCGGTGGTTTATCCATCGGATCGGTTTTTGCATAGCTAGTCCATAACGACCAGTTTGATTCTGCCTGCTGAATGGTGGTTCCAAGAATCGAATACCACTGCTCGATCAAATGTTTGCGTTCTGACAACGGTTGTTCATCTAATAATGATCGCAAATTTTTATTTACTTCCTCCAAATGTGAAATAAGCCGCGAGAAATGAGTTACAAAGACCACCGCTAAATTCTTTATATCATCTGGCACACTTCCACCTTGAAAGATATGCTGCACCCTATTTTCATAGCTATCATTTGATTCTTCTGACCCTAGCACTTGCTGAAGAGCAGGCAAAGTTTGCTCAAAATGTTTGCCCAAGCTATCAAGAATTTTAATGATAGTTACCGACTCTTCCTCAGTAACAAGCTCGGAGCTGCGAAGCTGGGATAGTTCTTTGCGTAAACCTTCTATCCAGTTTTGAGTTCTTCGAATACTAGAAGTCTCTGAGAAGTGATTATTTGCCTTGACCGGCAGATGGTGAGCCTCATCAAAGACATAAATACATTTACCGGGCTCTGGAAGAATGACTCCCCCGCCCATCGACAAATCTGTCAACACCAGATCGTGATTGCTTACGATACAATCTGCACTGTCTAACGAGTCTCTTGCCTTATAGAAGCAACAGTCTCCAAAATAACTACATTTCTGCCCTGTACACTGAAAGTGATCTGCCGTGAGTGGAGCCCATGCCGCATCCTTTATAAGGCCTGACCAATTATCCCTGTCGCCCTTCCACTTACCCGATTCTATCGCGGATAGCATAGACTCATAGACTTTCGATTCAGAGCTAATTAAATCTTTGATGTTTTCATCATATAAATCCGCCATGGCCATCAAGCTGTCTTGTCCAGAGAGCAACATGTGAAGCTTAGATAGACATAAATAACGCCTGCGCCCTTTTGCGATGATATGAGAGAAAGACATTTCAGAGCCTTCCAGTACCTCTGGAATATCTTTGAAGGCAACTTGCTCTTGAAGGGCTATTGTAGCCGTTGAAATCACTACTTTGTAGCCATACTCTTGAGCGACTGGCACTGCAGAAAGCAGATATGCCAGTGTTTTTCCCGTTCCTGTTCCTGCTTCAACAACGCAAATAGGTGTATCAGATTGCGAGTCGGCCACTCTCGATAGAGTATTAGTGATCTCTGCGATCATTTGACGCTGCCCGTACCTTGGAACCAGGCTAAGAGACTCTATTAACTGCCGGTAAATTGATTGGATTTTTTTTTTAATGCTTTCAGTCGACATTATTTAATAACTTGCCTTGCACTATACTTCATAACCAGACTTTGACTTCCTGATAAGCGGATTAGCATAGCCAAAAAGTAAACGGGGCAATAACTCAGACTTAATAACTGATGTTCTTTTCAAAAAGGCCTGTCGATTGTCAATTGATACAGTCCTTTTCTGAATAACATTTTCTAAGGATGGATCGGTTAAGGCTCCGNNTCTCTGTAATTCTTCNGCAGCAAGATAATTTGCATCACTTAAACGATAGTTCTTCAAGATTTGCTCATCGATTAACTCAGCTATCGTATCAGGTTCGTCAGACTCTATTTCTAACTCAGAACCAAAAGCTACATGCACGTGCCCCTTGAATCCAACCATCCCGGTGACAATGCTATGAATATCAGTCTGTTCAGTCTTTGTGAAAACGCCCTCTGTTTCTAATGCGTAAAGCTCCTCGGCCTTTAAAACATCGCAAGCGTCATACTCATACGAAATAGACACTGGAACTAAATGAAGTTCCGATAGGCTCTGACCAAAAGAAAGTTCCCTCCGACTCATGGCTAACATCTTCAATAATGCGGGATCCGTCTTGTCTACGCCATCTTTAGCTCTGCCTTCCCTTTGAGCTATCCACACATTCTCTCCATTATAAATACANTGATAAATATACTCGGAAAGTAACTTTAACGCTTGAAGTAGCTCCCTTCCTTTAAGGGATCTTTGAACTATAAAACTTTTATTTAGACGCATTAAGTCAGTTACAAATGGCTTCTTTAAAAGATTATCTCCAATCGCGATCTGCAAAGTTTTATATCCAGCATGGTAAAGCATGTAGTTTAAAAACGCCGGATCCATCGTGATATCTCGATGATTACTGATGAACAGATAGTTTCTGCCCTCTTTAAGATTTTCCATACCCGAGTGTGTTAATTGTGTCGTCGTATCATGAATCATTTTTTCCATATATTTAGCAATGACATCTTGCATCGAGCTCACATCAGAGACATCTCGTAGTTGCGAACGCAATCTCCCTTTTGCTAGCCAGTTCATCAATGACGGCAATAAAGAAGTCAATCTCGGGTAATAAAAGTTGGCAATACTTCCTAGAAACTCCTGATCAATTAGGAGGCGCTCCAACACTTCGCTAATCTCTTCATCCGTATAGGGACGTATTTCATTGAATTTTTCCAAAACTAATCCTTTTAAACACAGAAATTAAAGCGTCTTTCCATCTACGCGAGTTACAAACAGCGACAATTTATTCAGATCAAGAAAACTGCAGCTTTGCTAAGTTTGAATAAAGGGAGCTACTTTTTATTAATTGATCATGAGTGCCTTGCGCAACAACAGTTCCTTTATCCATAACGACTATTCGGTTTACATTTTTTACTGTGGATAAGCGGTGTGCAATTATGAGTGCAGTTCGATCCTTCATCAATTCATTCAATGCTAATTGTACCTGTCGCTCACTTTCAGCGTCGAGAGCGCTGGTCGCCTCGTCGAGAAGTAATATTGTTGGATTTTTCAAAATAGCGCGTGCGATAGCTATGCGCTGCCTCTGGCCTCCAGATAACCGAGTGCCCGCTTCTCCTAAGTAGGTTTCGTACTTTTCTGGCAATTCTTCAATAAAATTATTTGCAAACGCCAAATCAGCCGCTTTTTTGACGCTAGCTTCATCAGCCGACGGGTCCCCATATCGAATATTTTCAAGAACATTATTCGTAAAAATAGCTGGCTGCTGAGCAACGAGCGCAAAATGGCGGCGCAGCTCCAAGGGGTCTAACGCCTTTATATCTATCCCATCTAAGCTAATACTACCCCCAGTCGTGTCATACAAACGTAAAATCAGATCAAAAAGGGTTGACTTACCGGCCCCTGAAGGACCCACCAGTGCAACGCTTTCACCGACATTGATAGTAAGATTAACATNAACTATTGCCGGCTTGTCTTTCCGCGAAGAGTAGCAGAAGCGAAGGTCTTTTATTTCTAACAAGCCTTTAGGAACCCCATCAAGGCACTGCGGATTGTTCGGTGCTTTGATTTCAATCTCAGCGCCAAGCAGTTCAAACAGCCTTTCTAAAGCNCCTGCTGCCCGTTGCAANTCACTCAGCACCCCGCTTATCGCGGCAACCGCAGTTGCCACCATAACAGCATAAACTATAAAAGCCGTTAGCTCTCCCGGTGACATAGTGCCATTAATTACATCTAGCCCACCAACCCAAATCATGATGCCAATGGCGAAAAACACTAATGTCATGACAACTGTAATTAGAATCGAATTTGTCATTATCCTTTTTAGAGCCACCTGAAATGTACTCTCTACATGACTCGCAAATTGGGCACTATCATGTTCCTGATGATTATAGGCCTGCAGTGTTTTAATTTGCTGAATACTTTCACCAACATAAGCGCCCACGTTAGCAACTTGATCCTGGCTCTTTCTCGATAAACTTCTTACTTTTCTTCCGAGATACATAATTGGACCTAGGACGAAGGGGATACTAATGAGGACAATACTGGTAAGTTTCGGGTTTGTAACAAATAGAAAGATAGTGCCGCCAATCATCAGCAGCAGGTTCCGTAGCGCAATAGAAACTGATGAGCCAATAACTGATTGGATAAGAGTCGTATCAGTAGTAATCCTAGATTGAATTTCGCCGCTAAGGTTTTCTTCAAAATAAGCGGGGTGGAGCCATATAATATGAGAGTATACTTCTTTTCTTAGGTCAGCCGTCACACGCTCACCTAACCAGGTTACCCAATAAAACCGCGCAAAAGTACCCAGCGCCTGAAGAATCGCTACAATTATGAAACCTACAATCGCTTGGCTTAACGAAGCGGTTGAACTCGCTACAAATCCCTGGTCCACTATTATGCGAATATACTGAACCAACACCAAGTTCAGAGCCGCTGTGAAAATCAGCGCCAAACTAGCCCAAAAAATCTGCTTACGATAAGGTTTAAGGAAATTAAAAGCTCGCGCAAGTAGTCTACTGCTGGAATCCTTGACCATTCCAACAACATAGCAGCACAGGCAACAAAATCAATACTTGAGTGAAACACTACATAATTTGACTAANAATANGAATGCTTGTCCGAAGATATCTTAACCACTAAAAGAGAGATTTCTCCAAGATTGCCAGNGAGGCNGTAATACTGTATCAAAGCACCTTAAATAACTTCNGGAAAGCCCAAGCTTCATTAGNCTAATAAAATGTTCGAAGAAGAGGACCAAAATGCCAATTAATAAAAAATGGCTAGAAGCGGTAGCGGAAGAAACCATAGAACCTGATTTACAGATATGCGACCCACACCACCACCTTTGGAAGCATCCAAATAGCACTTACCTAACCCAGGAATTTCTCGAAGATACAAGCAGTGGTCATAAGATTGCTTCAACCGTTTTTGTTGAGTGCATGTCAGAATATTATACAGATTCACCCAAGCCTCTCGCGCCTGTCGGTGAAACCGAATTCGTCGAGAAGCTTGCTAATAAGAATATAGCAGAGAACACTGAGACCCATATCGCAAAGGCCATAGTCGGCTTCGCAGACCTTCTTTTAGGAGATTCAGTAGAGGAAATATTTGATTCTCATCTTGAGAAAAGCCCTGACAGATTCAAAGGCATTCGGCATGCTTGTGGGTGGGACTCAAGTGACAAGATAAGAAATTCTCACACAAACCCGTCTAGATTTCTTTATTTAGATAAAAAGTTTCAAAAAGGTTTCGGTAAATTGTTTGACTATGGATTAACTTTTGACGCTTGGCTCTACCACCCCCAGCATGAAGAGCTCATTGCGCTTGCTAAATCATTTCCAAACCAGAGAATAATACTCGACCATGTAGGCGGCCCTCTAGGAATAGGCCCATATGAAAATAAGAAGCAAAGTGTGATACAAAGTTGGCAAAAGACAATTAGTCAATTAGCTGAATGTGAAAACGTAGTCGTAAAGCTTGGAGGGCTATCTATGGCGACTTCAGGTTTTGAATGGCACAAAAAAGCAAAACCACCAACCTCTCATGAACTAGCGGTAGCTACGGCGCCTTATTTTAATTTCTGTATAGAGAAATTCGGGACAAAGCGCTGTATGTTCGAAAGCAACTTTCCNGTTGACAAAATCTCTTGCAGCTATAACGTACTTTGGAATTCTTTCAAGAGGATAACGTCCAAATTCAGTGAAGGCGAAAAACGTGATCTTTATCACGATGTAGCCGNAAATACTTATGGCATTAGCGAAGCTTTGACGTTATCTGCGTAATCTTTTAATTCCGATAATACAGATTCTCCGAAAGCAATATCGTTCTTTTCAACGTGCTTGCATGCTTCTTTAAGATCTTTTTCAAATTGACCGAAGACATTTTCACTTTCAAATTTATGCCCTCTGAATTTATTCCATCTAATCACTTCTTGNTTNGTCAGCGTGTGTCTGAAATTTCTTGCTCGATAACGAAAAAATAGCTCATGTAACCGCTGGTCCTGGAACGGCAAATCCAAGCGACCGAGGTCCTCCGGCTTTGTCTCTCGAGCAGTCTCCATAAGTCTTTTATCACGTTCGTTAAAAAACCCCTCATAAATCATTAAATCGGGATCTAAATCCGTTTTCATTTTTTGCTCCGCATATAACTCTGATATTTTCTGAGCTAAAGCTTGATTTCCTTGAAGCAATCTCACACGATCNAAACAACTATCAATATTTAGATCGTACTTCTCATTGATTGATTTAGTTAAAATTTTGNGNGTTGCCACGATTGGACAACTGTTAGTCGAAATTAATCCAAATGGATTCTTTTCCAGACCATTAATTTTCTCCCTCATTTCGTCCAGATTGAGATTAGTCCAGCGCGATGGATCTTCACTTANGTTNTATACAATAAACCTATTACTTAAGTTTGGATGCTGACANATTGGCAGTATGATGCCNAAATAGCCTCTTTGAGATGAATATTTCGTAGAAACATGCAGCACAGGTCTCTGGATACCTAAATTCATTGCCGCCTCTACTCTTCTTTTATTCTTAAGCTTAAATACATAATCATAAAGCATGGGCTGACTGGCCTTTATCAGTTTAGCAATCTCTATCGTTGCAAGGACATCTGCGAGGGCATCATGAGCATCCTTATGCTCGATATTATTAGCCACAGTCAATTGATCAAGTTTGAATGATTTCACCCCCCTCTCAGTCGAAGGCCAAACAATCCCCTCGGGGCGGACAGCTCCGCACAAGCGCACCATATCGATGATATCCCAGCGAGAGTTGCCATTTTTATATTCTCGTTCGTAGGGATCAAATAAATTTCGATATAAAAGGCGACGCATAAATTCGTCATCAAACTTTATGCTGTTGTAACCAACCACGCAGGTTTGCGGAACACAGAATTCTTCGTTGATTCTTCTTGTAAATTCTAATTCGTCGACACCTTCAGCAAGCGCCTTCTGTGGTGTAATCCCAGTAATAAGACACGCAAACGGGTTGGGCAAAAAATCATCCGAAGGCTTACAGTAAATCACAAGAGGATCTCCTAAAACATTCAAGTCCTCATCCGTCCTAATTCCAGCAAATTGACAAACTCTATCTCTACGAGGATCCTTGCCAAAAGTCTCAAAATCGTACCAATATATAGTTGGGGAGTGCATCGAGATTGTTTTACCTACTAACCCTTACCTTTTTGAAATTAGTTTGGATGTTACCTGCAATCAACATCAAATTTGTAGTACTATGTCTGTAACTTAAGAAATTTTCCGAGCATCCGCAATGAGGCGGAGATGTTAAAAAGTGCAATTTTAGTATGGACTTTCGCGGCACACACATTCTTAGTGTAAAACAGTTCGAAAGAAACGATGTCGAGAGAGTTTTCGAAGTTGCAGATTCTATGGAGCCGTTTGCTCATCGCAATCAAATCTCCAAAGTCCTCGAAGGTGCGATACTCGGTAATATGTTTTTCGAGCCCAGCACCCGAACCCGGGTCAGTTTTGGTTGTGCGTTCAACCTATTAGGTGGTCACGTTCGAGAAACCACTGACGTTGAAACTTCATCCATAGTCAAAGGTGAATCTTTATACGACACTGCGCGCGTTATTTCTGGCTATAGCGATGTGATTGTCATGCGACACCCTCAAACTGGTTCGGTCGCCGAATTTTCAAAGGCGAGTCGAGTACCCGTAATCAACGGTGGAGACGGCGCTAACGAACACCCCTCTCAGGCACTACTGGATCTCTATACAATAAAAAAAGAACTTGATTCTAATTCGCGTCAAATAGATGGTATGAGCATAGCGATGGTGGGCGACTTGAAGCATGGCAGAACCGTCCATTCACTTTCACAGCTTCTTTATCTCTACGACAACATAAAATTTACACTTATATCCCCAGCGGAATTGAAAATGCCAGGAGATATAGTGGGTAGCTTAAAAAATGCTGGGCATACAGTCACAGAAACTGAAGACATGGAGTCAGGCTTAAATGACAATGACACAATTTACCTAACCCGAATACAAGAAGAACGGTTCAATACTAAATTAGAAGCAGATATTTATCGTGGTCGATTTAGGCTGAACCAAGCGATCTACACAAGAAACTGTCAACCGAATACAGTAATTATGCATCCTTTGCCAAGGGATTCTCGAGAAGAGGCTAACGAGCTTGATCACGACTTGAATCAACATCCAAATTTAGCAATTTTTCGACAAACTGATAATGGAGTACTTATTCGTATGGCATTATTCGCACTCGTTTTAGACGTAGCCGATAAAACTGCCCGAAACTCAATTGAAGTAGAATGGTATACAGAAAAAAGGTTCAATTAAAACCGCACTCATATTCACGAACGTCCGTCTATTGAAATTCCAGAAGAAAGCGAATTATTTATATAACGCTTCATGACTAAGGTAATATAATGTTAAGTCCGAGCGATTATCTAGAACAGAATGCAGTTTCACTGAGCCGGGGATTACGCGAGAAAGAGTATACTGTAGAAGATTTAACTATCAGCGCAATCAGTCGCGCCGAAGCCATTAACCCTATCATTAATGCTATTGTCACCGAAAATTATGAGAAGGCGCTAACTCAAGCCAAATACATCGATAAAAACCCTAAACTTCTAGAAGCAAGCGCACTTGCAGGCTTTCCCTTTTTGATAAAAGATTTAAGCACNGTAAAAGGTCTACCTGCTACGTTTGGAAGCAGATTATTCAAGGAACATATAGCCAAAAAGTCTTCGAGGATCGTTGAGAGTTACCTTAAGGCAGGCCTTAACATATTTGGCTTAACTAATACGCCGGAATTCGGATTAACACTCACCACTGAGCCAGTAGCAAATGGTNTTACTANAAACCCATGGAATACCGCTTATTCAACAGGAGGCTCAAGTGGCGGAGCTGCTGCTGCAGTTGCCGCCGGGATTTTACCGGTAGCACATGCCACAGATGGCGGCGGATCTATTCGCATTCCAGCCTCATGCTGTGGGCTATTTGGCTTAAAACCTAGCAGAGGGCTTACCTGTATTGAGAATGATTTAACCGGAAGCTGGGCAGGTATGAGTGTCGGCCATGTGGTCAGTCAGACCGTACAAGATAGTGCTGCATTCCTGGACCTGATAACACTGAAAAATGCTCATTTATTCCCAATCCCCAACAATACCGGCCCTTTTCTATCACAAATTGAAGCGGGCTCGGCTCGACTTAAAATAGGTTTACAGCTAAAACATCCGTTCGATCTTCCCATAGATCCAGACTGTCTTGAGGCTTTGGATCTTTCTGCAAAGCAGTGTGAAACACTGGGTCACACAGTGGAGGAAATCTCAACCCCATTAGAGTATGAACCCGTGGTGTCAGCTATGAGCAAACTCATTAATACTTTCATTTATAGACGAGTCAATAACAGGCTAAGTGAGTTGAACTTGAATCTTGAAGATGCTCAAGTTGAAAATTCAACACGGATCATGGCTAAACTTGGCAGCAGGGTCACGGCGGAAGACTTTATCGCTGCTAAAGATCATATTTTTAACGCAGAACTCAAATTACGTGAGTTTCATAAGTCCTACGATTTGATTCTTTCCCCAGTACTAGCCAAAACACCGGCAAAATTAGGCTGGCTAGATATGAATAGCGATGATATGAAAAACTACACCAATAGTTTTAGAACTTACAGCGGCTTCACTTCAATCTATAATGGAACAGGCCAACCCAGCATGTCTGTGCCAATGAAGCATTCTAGCAAAGGGCTACCCATTGGGGTTATGTTCACGGGCAAATGGGGAAGCGACTTAACCCTTTTACAGCTAGCCCACGAACTTGAACAGGTTAACCCATGGCAACGTTTTACAACACCTAGTTAGGGCACAACACTGAAGCTTTCAACTCAGTTCTGTTACATCCGCTTGTAATTAGCTACACTGCATCACAGATATATCCATTCTTTTTATAGGTGTCTCATGAAAATATTATTACGATTAATTAGTACCTCAATATTAGTCTCAACCTGCATAGGGTTNTTCTCTGCTGCAGNCGTCGCTCAAAGCGGNGAAAATGGCNCGGCACTTANAACAATAGCTGGCATCGTTGCCTCACTAAATCACTTCCCCTCGGATGCAGACAAGGCCACTCTCTCTGAAATTGCTGGAAACGATGACCTTGCCCAGGGCGTAAGAGCAATGGCCAGGACTGTTTCCAACATTAGTCATAGTGCGAATGATCAAGGTAAGGCGGCAATGGCGCGCATCCAAGAGAACGCGCAGGCTCCAGACTATGCAAAACAACTCGCTGGAATTATNGCCGGCATTAATCACACAGCNAGTGANNCTGAAAAAGCTACTCTAGCGGAACTTTTTCAATAGTAAANGGCGGTCANANAAAAAGGNCCGCCCTACAGTCGGGNGGNCCTTTNGCTNTTCAATATCCCNANGAGCCCCAAATTTTTTAGCGCNCATGCTTAGANAANTNATTTGGCATTCCGCTAGGTTTTNATCCCGTGACGCACNGCGGTGACTTCGGCCATAATTGAAATCGCGATTTCTGCAGGAGTTTTACTCTCAATCTCAAGCCCGATAGGCGCATAAAGCGAATCGATCTCATCCTTTGTTAATCCGAGTTCCGGCAAACGCTCTCTTCTTGCCGCAGATGTTCTCTCAGACCCCATAGCACCGACGTAGAAAGCTTCAGTCTTTAAAGCCTCCATCAAAGCCATGTCATCTACCCTCGGGTCGTGCGCAAGAGCAATGACTCCACTATACGGATTATTGAAAGACTCTCTAACGACATCGTCTGGAAGACGCGGCGTGGTTTCCACACCCTGGACTCGCCAGTTATCCAGATAGTTTTCCCTAGGATCACACAGCGTAACGTCATATTCCAATGCAATAGCCATTTCCGCAACGTACTTTGCAACGTCACCGGCACCCAGAAGTAACAACTTATACATAGGGCTTAAGCTATGAGTCAATGTTTCCTGATCAATTGTCACCGCATTCTCACTCGCCTGATCAGCGATAGAAACTAACCCATTTTCTAGGTTAACAATTCGGCTAACTCTCCTGTGGTCTTCTAATGCACCGTTAAGTTGTTCAAAGATATCAACATTCAACGCAGTCGGTGCTAAAAGCTCCAACAGAACATGAAGTTGACCACCGCAAGGTAGCTTTAGTCTCGCCTGCTCTGCCTCGGTTTCTCCATAAACGACAGTAAATGGTTTTCGTTGTTTATGGTACAAATCCTTCAACTTCCCTTCTTGAAGTTGTTTTAAGAAATCCTCCTCAATACAGCCGCCTGATATTGAACCTACTATTTCTCCCTCGAGGGTGCATGCCATCATAGCCCCTATTGGTCTTGGCGATGAACCCCATGTTTTTAAGATCGTGCACAACCAGACCGGTTTCTCATTGTGCAGATGGGTTTTTACGAAAGATATGATTTGTTGTTGACTACTTAGCACAGCCTTTTCTCAAAATTTTTTTAAAAATACAGGGCACTTTCGATTACTATACCAGCGAGGAGAATCGAAACAACCTGAACGAATAAGCACGAATAACTGTTCAATATATTTTAAGAATCCTAGCANTCTGCTATTCCAGGCTTGTTCTGCAGAACTAACTATTTCTCGCCTCAAGATCCAACAGTGACTTTTTTAATCTCACACCCCCACCAAACCCAGCGAGACTTCCATTACTTCCGATTACTCTATGGCATGGAATAATAATTGGAATCGGATTTAGGCCATTTGCCGAGCCTACGGCGCGGCTCGCTCGAGGTCTGCCGATATAGCCGGCGACCTCTCTATAAGACCACGTTTTACCATAAGGGATTTTCTTCAGAGCTTTCCATACTGAAGTCTGGAAAGAAGTTCCCGATAAAGAAACGGCAAGGTCAAAGCTCTTTCTTTCACCTCTGAAATACGCTTCAAGCTGAGCGATGGGTTTTTTGAAAGGCTGTATATCATTAACCCAACTCAACTCGTGCTGGCGCTTCATTTTGCCATGTGGGAGACCAATTCCATTCAGATTCGCTCCGTCGCTCACTAAAAGAAGTTTTCCGACTAGCGATTCATAATAATAGTAATAGGTGGACAAGATACGGACGCTCTCGCTAGCACACTTGCGGTTAATTTTTGTGTATAGTATCGCCCTNGTTTTCGATTGCCTATTATTNAGTAATCNAAANNNCTTTCGTTTCAAAGACACAAATGATTTAAAGTACCATAGGTCANTNCCTGACTTGTCTTAAAACTGTATGGAATAGNCATGAATAACANAAACTTACGCAAGCATTCAAGTATTGTAGTAGATGGNGTCGAACAGGCGCCNAGTCGCTCTATGCTCCGAGCGGTCGGCTTTGATGATGATGATTTTAAGAAGCCACAGATTGGAATCTGCTCCACATGGAGCATGGTTACACCATGCAATATGCATATAGACAAGCTTGCNGAACAGGTCAATCGAGCAACAGACAGCGCTGGAGGTAAAGGAATTATCTATAACGCCATTACGATTTCCGATGGGATTTCTATGGGCACAGAAGGCATGAAATACTCTCTTGTATCAAGAGAAGTAATAGCGGACAGTGTTGAGACAGTCTCAGGTTGCATGGGGCATGATGCCATCATCGCAATCGGTGGTTGTGACAAAAATATGCCCGGCCTGATGATGGGATTATCCAGATTAAACCGCCCCTCGATATTTGTGTACGGTGGCACNATACAACCCGGCCCTAATCATACGAATATCATTTCTGTCTTTGAAGCNGTCGGAGCCCACTCGGCTGGTTCTATTTCAGATATTCAACTCAAGCAAATCGAAGATACCGCAATCCCCGGACCGGGCTCGTGCGGCGGAATGTACACAGCGAATACCATGGCTTCGGCAATAGAGGCGTTGGGTATGAGCTTACCCAATAGCTCAGCTCAAGATGCAATTTCTCAAGCAAAAGTTGATGACTGCGTTAACTCAGGCGAAGCTATAATGAACCTAGTTGAGCNTGATATAAAACCCTCTGACATAATGACTCGACCTGCTTTTGAAAATGCTATTAAGGTTATAATTGCCCTAGGTGGATCCACTAATGCGGTTTTACACTTGCTCGCGATGGCTCACACCATGAATGTTGAACTAGAGCTTGATGATTTCACCCGTATTGGTAAAACAATTCCGATGGTTGCGGACCTTAAACCTAGCGGCAAATATCTCATGTCGGAACTAATTAAAATAGGCGGAATTCAACCTTTGATGAAAGAAATGCTAGAGGCTGAAATGCTGGATGGCAGTTGCCTGACGGTAACGGGAAAGACACTGAAGGAGAATCTTGCTAATGTTAAGGCTTACCCAAGCGATCAAGACATCATCAGAAACTTCAATAACCCAATAAAGAAGGACTCTCACCTTGTAGTCTTGAAAGGAAATCTCGCGCCAACTGGTGCCGTTGCAAAAATTACCGGAAAAGAGGGCTTATCATTTACGGGTAACGCCCGAGTTTTCGACTCAGAAGAGGAATGCCTGAAAGGCATCCTGAATGGTACGGTAAAAAAGGGTGACGTCCTCGTTATCCGTTATGAAGGCCCCAAAGGGGCTCCCGGAATGAGAGAAATGCTATCACCTACTTCGGCCATTATGGGTAAGGGCTTAGGGGCAGAAGTAGCACTTATTACAGATGGAAGATTCTCGGGCGGCTCACATGGCTTCGTAGTGGGACACATGACACCTGAAGCCTATGAGGGCGGCCCTATAGCCATTGTTAAAGATGGTGACGTCATATCAATTAATGCTGAATCAAATGAAATTACACTTAAGCTGAGTAGCGAGGAGATAGACGCACGGTTGGCTCTATGGGAAAAGCCACCATCACGCTACACTCGCGGAGTATTAGCAAAATATGCTGCATCAGTGGCTTCCGCCTCGGAGGGTGCGGTTACGGACAAATACCTGTAACTAGATTTAGATTGGCCGACAAAGATAACCAAGGAGAATGAATTTGCCAGATTTTTTCATCGGTATCGGCGACCTGNTAACAGGATCTGTCCTGCAGGCAGGGGCACTTTGGGTCCTTACTAACGTGCCTGGTTTTCCGCCGATTATACAGACAGTGCACATTCTCGGTATAGCAGCGGTCATGGGTACTGCAGTACTATTAAATTTAAGAATATTGGGTGTAGCCGTCCCGTCGCAAAACATTACCGAAATGACTGCGCGTATCGCACCATTACTTTATACCGCGTTGATAAGCAATGTTATTTCGGGATCGTTTTTTGTTTTTGGAAGGCCTGCCAGATACTTTAATAATCCTGTCTTTGCTTGGAAGATGCTTTTCCTGCTGGCCGCTGTCTCTTTATTGATCTATTTTATGATNATGCACAAAAANNCAGCNGGTTANTGGGAGCAGGAGAAAAATAAATGGTCCGGCAGAACATTAGCCATCGTCTCTCTTGGACTATGGCTAATGGTTAGTTTNGCAGGTCGATGGATAGCTTATCTTGAACATCTACAATATCCGATTTGGAGTTTTTGACGATCTCCCACTCACAAAGTTATTTAAGAATATCGCTGATACTTTTTATTCCACATATTAAACAAGGGCATAATGATTTCCAGTTTTCTTAACTCTACAATTTGGCTTGATGTTGAAGAATGGACGATATCTTGGACTATTGGCGGCACCAACTGGTTCCCTTTGCTCGAGTCAATTCACGTAATTGCTGCAGCCATGGTGGTGGGCAGCATACTCTGGGTAGACCTAAGGCTCTTGGGAGTTGCAGCGATTCAATATCCGATAAAAACTATGAGTAGAGAATCACTACCCTGGGCTTGGGGAGCTTTCGCTATTGCGTCTGTCACAGGAGTTGGCATGTTTATCACTAGAGCAGCGTCTCATGTCTTAAACCCTGCATTTCAATCAAAAATTATTTTGCTCATGCTAGCAGGCTTAAACATGGCTTACTTTCACTTCAAACTTTATAAGAATGTAGAGCACTATGAGTCAACCACTGCCCCCTCTATCCAGCTGAAAATAGTTGGTAGCCTTTCTCTTTTTCTATGGGCCGGAGTAATGTTGGCCGGACGGTGGGTTGGCCATATAATCTGATTAATGCAAAGTTGCTCGGCGTTCGCGNGGGATTTATATTTATAACGTAGCACCTGTGTATCGAATGTCATTATTAAGGAATTTTAAAGGAGTCTAGCTGTGCCATCGTTAAAACCTATATCCGCTCCCGTTCTTATGTTTGGGCTAGTATTGCTTAGCCATCAGCATATATCTTTAGCGCAGATCGACGAGAACACTAATTTGACCGGGATTTGGTCAAATGCCTCTCGCACCTCCTTAACTCGCCCGCGGGGTACAGAATTAGTCGTATCCGCATCACAAGCGCAGGAAATCGTCAGAAATCTGTCGATTGCTGGTATTTCGAGGGAAAATATCGAAAACGGTCCCTCCATTGANCCGGAAACGGGCGCACCCCCCGCTGGCTCTAATGATTTTGGCTTACGGGGATACAACTTATTCTGGACCGACCCTGGCTCTACTCTCGCCAGAGTTGAAGGGGAGTTTCGAACTTCCTACATTACAAGCCCTGAAAGCGGTTCTATACCGTTTTTGGAAAACCCAAAATACGATCTAAAGCGACCTCAATTTGGAGCCCGCTATGTTACAGGCGTTGCAGACGCATCTGGGCCAGAGGCTATCCCGATAGCGGAACGCTGCTTAATAGGGTTTGGAAACACAGCGGGCCCGGGCATGATGGGAACGCTCTACAACAGCAGCTATCAATTTGTTCAGACTGACGACTACCTCATGATAATGGTTGAAATGGTGCATGACACCCGAATTATCCCATTATTCGACTCCAAGGAAGAGGCGTCTAAAAATCATCGTCCCTCCACTCTAAACCAGTGGCTTGGTGATTCCGTTGGTTGGTATGAAGAATCTACGCTAGTAGTAGAAACTATTAACATTAATAAATTACAAATGAGCCAAAGCCCAATACCAATCTCNCCTAACGGGAGAATCATCGAGAGATTCACTCGCTCCTCGACTGACGAAATCGTATACCAGTTTACGGTCGAAGACGCAGACCTGTACCGCGAGGCATGGACAGCTGAGCTCAGTTTTTATCCGCTAGAAGGAAGGATTTATGAGTACGCTTGCCATGAAGGAAACTACTCAATGCCAGGAATCTTGGCTGGCGCCAGAAGAGCTGAAAAAGAACAAGCCACGAATTGATTTGTATCCTAATCAGCCGAATGATTGAACAGACCCTGAGAATAATGACTGTCGCGGCTTTACTAGTCGGTTCCAGCTGCACTCAGGATCCTGCTCCAACCTTAAGTGCGCTTCCAAGCGATAATTTACAAATCGAAAGTTTTAATGTGCGAAATTCTGAGATTCGACAGGACATCATAAACGAACTCCTGTCGAGAGAGATTGAACACTGGGTGAATGAAGATAATTCTATTAGTTTTTACTCAAGGGACGCTGAGCGAGTCGATGCGATAGGATTTGCGGCGATTGGAGCTTATGCCGCCCGAAATTAATTGTCATTGCCACTGATTTAGCTCGTGTCCCAGCTTCTGCAGCGGCACATAGCGCACAATTTANTCAACTGAATCTTNTATTGCTCTAATTTAAGTTATTCATATGCGGCACAACACTAGGTAAGCCCCCAAAGCTTATGCGATTGCATCGAATTATGCTGGTGTTACACTAGATCTCTAAGTGGGACTAATATTGGAGGAAGGAGCGGATATGCTTAATCAAGCACATTTACTGTGGAAACGCCTGATGTATGTTTCCGCGCTACCATTCATCTTAACTAGCTTGCCAAGTTTGGCTGAGGACGCGGGTGCGCTTTATAACACGCCTTATGATGTGAGCCTCGGTGAGAGATACTTCGAGAGACAATGCTCGCGATGCCACGGCTTCGACGCAAAAGGCAATGACGAAACCGGCGCTCCAGACCTGACCGGTCGTTTAAACCGGGCGAGCAATGAGGTTGGGATTTTTAACGTAATTCGAAACGGTGTGCCTGGTACCGCAATGCTGCCAGTCGACTCAGATTTGCCTGACACACAAGTTTGGCAGCTTGTAGCCTACATAGAGTCCTTGAGATACGATCCAAATTCAGTTCAGCTAGACGGTAGTGCTGACTCTGGTCTTGCCCTATTCCAGGGTAAAGGCGAGTGCGCCTCATGCCACATGGTGAGAGGTAACGGCGGCAGGTTAGGGCCAGATTTGTCGCGTGTTGGAGAAAGCACAAGACCCGAAGACTTGATGGTGGCAATTACCAACCCACATGAAGATGTTGATCCGCGTTGGTGGACTCTGGAAATCACCGGCCCAGACGGGATTACTAGGTCAGGATTCCGAATGGGTGAAGACAGCTTCTCAGTGCGCATCATGGACACCGACTCGAATCTTTGGTCCTATCAAAAGAACGATATTCGATCTATTGAGCGTATTGAGCGATCGACAATGCCTAGCTACGACGGCTCGATGTCAGAAAACGAACTAGACGATTTAGTCGCCTACCTATTTTCTCTGCGAAGAGAGGAGAACTAGTATGAAACGCGTGCTTTTCACGTTTGTTGGATTTTTAATAGCTACAATTTATGTTCAGGCTTTCGCGCAAGAGCAGGAGTTTGAAACAGTAATGACTCCTGCCTTCTCTCCCATCACATGGGAGCGGTTAGTTAATGCAAAGGATGAGCCCCAAAACTGGTTAATGTACTCTGGATCGCTCGACGCCCAGAGGCACAGCTCTCTGACCCAAGTAAACATAGACAATGTTGACGAGTTAGAGCTGAAATGGGCNTACCAAATTCCGGAAATTGATAGAGCGGAAACCGTGCCTTTGGTAGTTGATGGGATAATGTTCATTACAGAGGCCCCAAGCAATGTAGTCGCGGTCGATGCACGAACTGGTCGTCAGTACTGGAGATACAACCATGAACTCCCAGAGGATCTCCGAATTTGTTGTGGCCGGAATAATCGCGGAGTAGCAATTCTTGGCGAAACACTTTTTATGAGCACTTTAGACGCTCATCTTGTAGCCATCGACGCTCGCACAGGAAACTTACTCTGGGATGTCGAGGTAGCAAAACATGATTCTGGTTACTCTAAAACTGCTGCACCTCTAATTGTCAAAGATTTAGTAGTCACAGGTATTGCCGGCGGTGAGTTTGGGATTCGGGGCTTTATTGATGCGTATCATGCTGACACCGGAGAACTTGCCTGGCGCACATACACAATTCCAGAGCCGGGTGAGTTTGGAGACGATACCTGGTCTGGGGATAGCTGGAAGACTGGTGGGTCAGCAACCTGGATCACAGGCGCATATGACCCAGACCTCAATCTCATTTATTGGGGTACTGGAAACCCTGGGCCGGACTGGAATGGTGATGTTCGGCTGGGCGATAATCTCTATTCAGATTCAGCACTCGCGTTGAACGGAGATACAGGTGAAATCGACTGGTATTTCCAATTCACGCCGCACGATGTCCACGATTGGGATGCGATACAGGTTCCTATCCTCGCGGATTTGAACATTGATGGTCAAGACCGGCGAGTCATGATGTGGGCTAACAGAAACGCGTTTTTCTACAGCATCGATGCCGCCGATGGCGAGTTCCTTAAAGCTAGTCCGTTTGCAACGCAAACTTGGGCGCAGGGACTAGACGCCAACGGGCGGCCCGTGCGTGTTCCCGGGATGGCTCCAACCTACGAAGGCATAATGGTTTCACCACCGATTACTGGAGGCACCAATTGGTACTCCCCGGGGTTTAGTCCAGATACTGGCCTTTTCTATGTCACCGCGTTTGACGGTGAACAAGTCTTTTTTAAGAGAGACGAAGATTATGAAGAGGGTGAGAGATACACGGGTGGTGGCGGCCGCTATGATAGACCTATGGACGCCTTTAAGAGCTGGATTCGCGCCGTAGATCCAACCACCACAGAGACTGTATGGGAGTTTCCAATAATGCCTCGCTCCTCTGCTGGTATCACTACCACATCAGGCGAGCTTTTGTTTAGTGGAACAGCTGATGGCTATTTCTTTGCCCTTAACGCTAATACCGGCGAAGAGCTATGGAACATCAGCTTGGGGAGGCGAGTCCATGCCGCACCGATAACCTATGAAGTTGATGGCGAGCAATATGTAACTATCGCTTCCGGGAACGTTGTATATACGTTTGGTTTAGACGATTAAGACAAAATTAAGCGGCTCTGAGTTTTCGGGGCCGCTGATCTACCTCAACCTTGTTTTAACTAACCCAAACTCCTTATTTCACTTACAGCTCGATAAGCCTCGTTAATAGCAGCATCAGTATGCGGACTTGCCGATGCGTCGGCGTTCGCGATAGCAACCCTGCCTACTCTCTGCCTCCCTACAACACAGGGACGGTCATCACTCGTCGTATATGCCCACTTCTCAGAATCGGACAGCGGGTTATAAGAGTAAGTATATCCATGGGGCCAACGATTGACGGTAATCCCTAAAATATCTCTTTCATCATCAAACCCATGGGGACCTAGTACGCGCGAGAGTTTGTCTCTGATCATGAACTCGAAATCATTGAACGAAGTTTTTAACATTTCATTCCTACCGACTCGATGTTGCTCGCGACGATTTAAGCCTTGATTAGGTGCATCAAAATATGCGGACATACGCAAGACCACTGGCTTATTTGGATTTCTGTTCGTTGAGTAGTCACCCATACTTACTGAAGCTTGCAAACTGGACCGTGAAAATGTTTTGCCTGGAGCAGTCACTCCAGATATCCCTGCTCGCACAAAAGATTGCCAGTTAGCGAGCAATACCCCAGAGTAGACCAAAGGGGATTTAGTTCCATAAGCAAGGGCTGCTTTTTGCTTACTTGAAATTTCCGGAAAAATATAAGGAATTATGGTGTTCCAACACGCCAAAATGACATTCTTTCCTTTCACCGAATGTGCCCTACCTCCATTCACATAAGTCACTTTCGCTCCGCCATTTACCTCATTTCTCACATCGGTCACAAAACTGTTCAAGCGAATGCGGCAAGCGTTTTGTGATTTATCTAACTGTTGGTAATTTAATATCGCAGTTAACGCGTCATCAACGTCCTTTCCCGGCAACGTTCCAGGTATAAGTGATCGAACCAACAAACGGGTTATAGTCGCATTCCCATCTGGGAAATACATATCAGGGTCGCCTTCGCGGGCCCTGGCCAAGTTTTCTCGACCATGCTGTCCGCCTGCCTCGTTTACCAGTAGATCTCTCGGCAAATCCTCTAAATCTAAACCTCCAAAACCCGGATAACCATTGTCCCTAAAATAGATTGCAGGAATTGCATCTGGACCCACAACAAAAGACCCATGGAAAGAAGCCTGAAAGAGTTTTACAACTATGGGGTCTACTTTGACAATATTAACGAGATAGTCGTGATAACTCATCTTGCCGAGACGGTCCCGAGTGTCTTGTGCATCTAGCCCAGGGAAAAAATTCTCCGTCGTTTCGTAGAGCCGAACAACATCATCCTTTGCTTTATCGCTGAGCGGGGACTGAGCAATAGAATCGCGAATTGGCCCGGCTCCGTAACCAACTATGAGCCTATCCTCACCAAAAGATTCGCTATCGAAAAAGAAGCTGGATTTGAGGCCCATTTTTCTATAGATCGAAAACATATCCCTGTTTTTTTCAAAGTATCTGGTTCGATCAATTCCCAGTTCCCACAGCAACCCAGCAGCAATCGTACTATATTGGCTCGGCGCCTCAACGTTAAGAGTACCTCCATTTACGAGGTACATCCTTCCCTCATGCCAAAANTCATTCCTTTTAGCGTGCCCCCCAAAATCATCATGATTGTCCANAAGTAGAATACGCGAGTCTGGGCCGTTTTGTTTTCGATAGAAGTATGCGGCTGCAAGCCCGCTAATTCCAGCNCCGACGATCACAAGGTCATAATCTCGCTCTCCTGTTTCTNCGGCATCCCAAGTCTCACCATCGCGAAATCCGTGAGCAACCTCAAACGAGCCCTCATGACTACCGCGAAGCCCAGTAAGAGCTGGAGGGTAGTATCCGGACGGAATTTCCGAGGAGGAATTCAATAATCCTTGAGCCATTGACTCCAGAGGAGCAATCGACCCACTCGCCGCCGCACCTATCGCTGCCCCATTTAGAAAATCCCGACGACTAATCCCCTTGCCCTTTTTTGGCTTAATCATAGTGTGACCCTCCCGAAAAGATTTATGACCCCGATTTTCNATCTAAACACCCAATGCCTGCAAGGCCATCGACGATTTATATTTATGAAAAGTGCCAAAAATTAAGTGTTAAATTGATTTATAACCGCAATCTTCACCTAACCAGGCGTAATTGCTTTTACAGGTCAATAAAATTTCATTATTCTCCTTTANTANAAAAATAAAAACCTCACGTAACTCTTTTAGCCAGCAAGAGTGAACTGAAAGGAGGATCCAAGTGAATAGNGTCCCATTTGCCCTCGATACATCAAGAATTTTACCCAAGATGGTGCGCCTCCTTTGCGCGCTAACTTTAGGTTTAGCTTGCGTATCGATATCTGCCCAACAAATTAACTTTAGACCAAGCCCAGGAGACTGGCGGTATATTGGCGGTGACGCCGGTCATACCCGATCAACGCCTCTAAATCAGATCACTTCTGAAAATTTTGAGGATCTCGAAATCGAATGGAGCTGGAACGATGCAAGTTTTGGTTCAACTCCACCCCGATCAACACCAGTATATGCAAACGGGAAACTGTTCACAGTGGCCGGAGCCAGACGTCATGTTGTCTCAATAGACCCTAACACTGGAGAGACTCTGTGGAGTTTTCGCGAGCCTAANACATTTCGCTGGGAATATTCTATGCGAGCTCCTTGGGGAAAGGGCATCGCTTATACCGAGATTGAAGGTCGTGGCGTTGTTCTAATCGTTACACCAGCTTTTTTTCTTTACGCACTCGACGCTGAAACCGGTAAGCCTCTGGAAGACTGGGGAAAACCAGTCCCACTTGATGGCTTTGAGGAGACTGGCGTTGTCGACATGATTCCTGATCTTGTTCAGGACTGGGGCCCCTGGCTAAATTCCGGTCAGGAATATGATCCTAATATCGGTATCCCCTTAGAACTAGGCTACATAACTAATTCGTCCCCACCTATCGTGGTTAACGACACAATTGTTGTAGGCAATTCAGCCGAGCAGGGATACAACCAAACTAGGACTGAGAACGTGCCCGGCGACATTCTAGGTTATGACGTTCTCACCGGCGAATTTAAATGGAAGTTTCATGTGATACCCCGCCCCGGCGAAGTCGGGCATGAGACCTGGGAAAGCGATGCATGGTCATACACTGGTGATGTCTCCTCATGGGCTCCGTTATCCGCAGACCCTGAATTAGGCCTTGTTTATATACCAACAAACGCAGCGACCATTGATTTTTATGGAGGTTTTCAGCCTGGAGATAATTTGTTCAGTGCGAGCTTGATTGCGCTGAATGCAGATAGCGGCGAAAGAGCTTGGCATTTCCAGATGGTGCATCATGATGTTTGGAATAATGATACTCCCACCGCACCCCTTTTAATGGATGTTGAAGTAGACGGGCGGACGATCCCCGGCGTCTTCCAGGCGACTAAACAAGCCTTTTTATATTCGTTTAACCGTGAAACGGGCGAACCCATTTGGCCTATTGTAGAAAAGCCGGTTCCCTCGTCAAATGTTCCCGGTGAGAAGTTATCATCAACTCAGCCATTTCCTACTAAACCCGCCCCGTATGACATTCAAGAACTCACCACCGATGGCTTGATTGATTACACCCCGGAGCTTCGAGAAGAGGCCTTAGAAATTGTGGCCGACTATCAACTTGGTGGGATCTTTAACCCCCCAATGCAAAAAGACAATCCTGAAGGACTCATTGGGTCTATTTGGTGCCCTGGTGAACTCGGCGGAACTAATATTACTGGTCCTCCCGCAGCAGATCCCTCAACAGGTGTTATTTACACCATTTCGAGGACGAATTGTGGGTGGCGAACGATAGTCCCGGGAGAGGAAAGAGACATACTACTAGAACGCCCAACCGGACTCACAATAGCCGACTATGCAGTTGGAATGGGCACACCTAATGGCGTCCGAGGCCCTCGGGGCCTGCCCCTCGAGAAGCCTCCTTATAGCCGAATTACGGCGATTGACCTTAACACGGGAGAGCATTTATGGTGGATCCCGAACGGCGGGACTCCTCGATTCGTTCAAGAGCACCCAGCCTTGCAAGGCCTTGATATTCCTCCCACTGGCAATATCAATCACTCCGCCTTGATGGTCACACCAAGCATGCTGCTTCATACAGCTATAGGTGATGACGGCCAGACCCCTTATATGTTTGCCATAAACAAAGAAACTGGCGCGCGCATAGGGAGCATTGAATCTCCAGGGCTTGGAATGTATGGCATGATGACTTTTGAGCATGACGGAAAGCAGAGAATTGTATTACAAACGCCAGGTCAGCTAGTGGCCTATAGCCTTCGCTTGGATTGAAAAAAGTTAATCGCTCCCAGTGATACTGCTTTTTGAGTTTCAAGCAAAGAATTCTTTTTAAAGTAGGCAGATAATCGAACTCAGATGAATTTTATAAAAGGGTCTACATGACCCTTTTATACTTACATAAGCCTTAATTCGAATATTTTTATCGTGCTTTTAAGGAAATTTCAGTACTATATGGCACACAAACCTATAATTTNTGGNATCGATCATAATGAAAAACGATAGAGTAAGCCTTTTTCCGCTTCCTGATATAAATACGCTGCCCGATGACCTNAAGAAAAAGATCCTCGAAGTCCAAGATAAGTCTGGTTTTATACCAAATGTATTTTTAGCTCTTGCTCACCGTCCCGAAGAATTCAGAGCTTTTTTCTCCTATCACGACGCGCTGATGAACAAGGAGTCAGGTATCTCAAAAGGAGAGAGAGAAATGATCGTGGTAGCAACCTCGGCACTTAACGAGTGTCTCTACTGCGTAGTAGCGCACGGCGCAATTCTAAGAATTCGCGAAAAGAACTCGCTGATTGCGGATCAACTTGCAACAAACTACAAAAAAGCAGATATCACCGATAGACAAAGAGCAATGCTGGATTTCGCAGTTAAGGTCTCTCGGCATGCCAATACAATTTCAGACGAAGACATTCAAGCGCTAGCCCAGCATGGATTCAGTGATCAAGATGTTTGGGATATTGGGTCCATCGCGGCCTTTTTTGCTCTCTCAAACAGATTAGCGAACATGGCCAATATACGTCCAAACGAGGAGTTTTACCACATGGGTAGAATTGAGATCGGGTAGGTTAGAAACAGTTACGTACAGAAATCACGAAACTAAACTAGCAACTATGGACGCTTACTGACTAGCATTTTTTGGAACCCGTCCAACACGAGCTGATGTTCTTGATTATGAACTGTCGTACGCAATTTAATTACGCCAGTCGTTTTAGAGGGGGTTAACTCTGTTATTTGGAGCGCTGGATACACGGTATCCCCTCTGTAAACTGGTTTTAAAAATTTGGCACTTTGTTCAACTAACCCTATGAGACTCTCATGCAACTCATGTGGCAACATTCCTGCTCCTGGCGCGCATAANGCTGATACTTGCAAGCCGTGAGCTAGAAGATCGCGATGCCCTTTTCGTTTACAATATTCAATATCATAATGAATCGGATGATTATCTAATGATAATGCCTGGAACGCTGAAAAACTTGCATCTCCTAGTGTCCGGGAAGGGATTAGAAACCGTTCACCAATTACAAGGTCCTCAAAATATCGCGTTTCGGTCAGCTGATGTTTTAATGGATCAAAATCAACATCTATTTCTTCTGCCATACATATAGCCTCTTTCACGATCAACGACAGGGTCGAATTTTTAACCAGCAAAAAATGCGTCGATGCCTAAGGATTCCACCCTCGTTGTAACGCTGCTCTGTCGATTTTATTTCCAGATAAATACACACTATCGATGGTTCTCGTGTTACGAATCTCCTCCAAGGGGTTCTCGTCGAGTATTATAAAATCAGCGCTGTAGCCAGCTTTCAACAACCCGAGGTCGGTTAAGCCAAGATGCTTAGCTGCATTACTCGTTGCAGCAACTATCGCTTGCATTGGCGACATTCCTAGACGGACATAAATTTCTAACTCTCGATGTCCTGTATATCCAAAAGGATGGTTTGGAACAGCCCCAGCATCAGTTCCCAAAACTATGTCAACGCCCACGTCGAGCATACTCATAAAGCTACTCGCCAATTCGACCTCAAGCTCATTTGAATTACGAAACTTCGCGTATCGCCGACTGAAGTTTTTTGTGAGTCCGCTCATTTCTTCTGCAGAGTATATTTGATTAAGAAAGTCATCTTCTCCAATCGCTTCCTGCCTAAGTTCTCCGAGTCCCCAGTTGGGCACAACAAAAGCGCCAGCAGTTCGAATTTGATTCGCAATACCTTCCCCTAAATCAGAACCAATACGCCCATGTAAAAAACCATGAGCACCAGCGGACAGGAGTGGCGGCATGTCTGCAGCGAACTGTTGGTGCACAAATACTTTGAGACCAAGCTCACTAGCCTCATCGATGACAGCGGTGTATATCTCCGGACTCAACTTTGATTGACTACCGCCCCTATCATCAACCCAAATCTTGATGAATTTAAAACCTTTCTCAAAAACAATTTTAACCTGCTCNCGCGCCTGAGCCGGATCTTCCAAGCCATATAGAATTATTTCTCCAAACCGTCTTTCCACGGCCAACGCATGAGTGAGAAATTGATCATTTGGTCCTTGGTTTGGGGGTGCCATCCCTGCCGCGAAAAGAATGCGGGGTCCATTGAAATTGCCCGCTCTTCGCTCTTTCTCAACGCTATCCATTACTGTTAAAGAGTCACTTCCTGCAGAAAAGACAGCGCTAAAGCCGTAATATGCATATTGTTCAAGATTGTCGATGAGATTTATCAATCCATAGTTGTGTGCACCCCAATCACTTCTCCCCTGGTAGCCGAGGTGAGAGTGACCATCAATCAATGCTGGGATGATCGTCTTGCCGGTAGCATTAATTATTTGAGCATTATCAGGCTCCAGCATCTCAACTGAAACTTGCACAACAGANTCGCCTTCTATTTGTAACGATCCATTTTCGATTACAGAACCATCACCAATAATAATTCTAGCGTTCTGAATAACCANNAGGCTTGTGTCCTGGAATTGCTGAGCATTTGTTTNAGCAAAACTTATCAAGAACAAGGCAAGGCATAACAAAGCACGAAAACGGTTACTAGGATGAAAGATAAGTCTTGCTAAAACCGACTTAGTTCCCATTAAGCACATATCTATTAAAAATTTCATACTAAAAATACTACCCCCTTTGGTGATAAATATCATCGTTTAATGGTCGATACATTTTGTGAATTGAAAATAAACGGATCAATAATTGGAGACAAAAATGGATTCTCTAGCCTTTACAGCGGGCGCTACCCTAGCGCTCCTCATACAATATTTTATATTTTCTTTGTCTGTGGGTGCCGCGCGGCATAAGACGGGGATCAAGGCACCGGCTACCACGGGCGACCCACTCTTCGAAGCCACTCTCCGAATACAGCAAAATACTCTCGAACAATTGATTCATGTTATTCCGGCCCTCTGGATCTGCTCCTACTTCCTCAGCGAAGCCTTTGCCGTCGTTTGCGCCATCGCGTTTTTTATTGGGCGGATCCTATTTTTTGTTGGTTACCGCAAGGCCCCGGAGAAAAGAGCTNTCGGGTTTATNATTGGAATGTTCGCATCTATCGCGCTCATCTTAGGCGGAGTTTGGGGGTTGATCTCAGCCTTATAAATAGAGGAATTACCATTGGTTTGGTTACCTTTTTTTAGCTCAGACTGGTACTCTATAGNATCTAGTTAGCAAAAAGAAACAGGTTGAGTAGGCTATTGTTAGATAAAATCAATATNTCTAGNTCTCTNTCCGCTGAGGANGCCCTCAAGCTTTCAGAAGTAACNGATACGCGGGCTTTGACCAAAATCGCTTGTGAAATGAGAGATCANTCTCATCGCAACNTCGTGACTTACTCTAAAAAAATCTTTTTGCCTCTTACTTATCTATGCCGAGACGTCTGCCACTACTGTACATTCGCTAAAACACCTCGCCGTATAGAAAACCCATATCTCTCCGTCGATGAGGTTCTGGCTGTTTGCAAGCAGGGTGCTGAATTGGGCTGCCAAGAGGCTCTATTCACTCTTGGCGAAAAACCAGAGCTGCGTTATAAGGTCGCCCGAGAGGCCCTAGAATCACTAGGCTTCAAAACCACAATCGATTACGTCGCACATGTAGCAGAAAAAGTCATGGTCGAGACTGGTGTTCTGCCNCACATCAATGCGGGGAATGTTACTGAACAAGAAATAACGGATCTAAGAAAAGTCAGTGGCTCAATGGGAATCATGCTCGAATCAGCCTCATCGCGACTATGTGAAAAAGGCATGCCTCATTATGGCTCGCCGGACAAGGTNCCGGAAGTGCGACTTCACACCATGAAGCTAGCCGGACAACAGAACGTACCTTTCACTACTGGAATATTAATTGGTATCGGCGAAACCAGGCTGGAACGCATTGAGTCGCTCTTGGCGATCAGAAGCATTCATGAAATCTATGGACATATACAAGAAATAATCATACAAAATTTTCGCGCCAAACCTGATACAAAAATGCGATCCGCTCCAGAACCTGATCTTAACGAACTGTTATGGACTATTGCCGTTGCCCGCTTAGTATTCGGCCCTGAGATGAGCATCCAGGCGCCACCAAACCTGAGTCCTGGGGTGCTCCCCAAGCTAGTGGACGCTGGCATAAACGATTGGGGTGGTGTATCGCCGCTAACTCCGGATCATGTAAACCCTGAGGCTCCGTGGCCTCATCTTGAAAACCTCGCCCGGGAAACCGAAGCGGCCGGAAAATTCTTAGAGCAACGCCTGACGATTTACCCTTCGTACATTGATAATGCTGAAAGATGGGTTGATAGCAACATAAGGCCTACCATCTTAAGATTATCCGATTCATGCGGATTCTCAAAAAGGGACTCCTGGATACCTGGAGAGAGGACATCTATCCCACCATTAGAGAAAGAGTTAATTACAAAGCCTCTCGTCAAGAATAATGTCTCCTCTGAGATCAGATCAATCATAGAAAGTATCGGCGAGGTTTCCAACTTAAAGATTAATGACCTCGCACGATTATTCCAATCGCGGGGGGCGGACTTTAAGTACATTATCGATGTTGCTAATAATTTAAGAGAAAAATGTAATGGGGATACCGTTACTTATGTTGTGAATCGAAATATAAATTATACCAATGTGTGCTATTTTAAATGTCAGTTCTGCGCCTTTTCGAAAGGCAAGGCAAGCGAGAACTTACGCGGTAAACCNTATGACATAAGTGCTNAAGAAATCGCNCGCCGCTGNAAAGAAGCNTGGGCCAGAGGTGCCACTGAAGTTTGTATGCAAGGCGGNATCCATCCNGATTATACNGGNCAAACTTATCTCGATATCTTATCGACAGTTAAGACNGCNGTNCCAGAGCTTCATATTCATGCCTTTTCTCCACTAGAAGTCTGGCAAGGGGCTGAAACATTGGGCATTTCATTGAGAGAGTTTTTGGAGCATCTTAAATCGGCGGGGCTATCAACTCTTCCNGGAACCGCAGCAGAAATCCTTGATGACGAGGTTCGCAAATCACTCTGCCCTGACAAAATAAATACTTCACAATGGCTAGAGGTAATGAAAACAGCCCATCAAGTTGGGTTTAAAACAACCGCAACCATAATGTACGGACATGTGGAGACTCCAATACACTGGGCAAATCACCTAACGGAAGTGCGGAATCTACAACTTCAAACTGGAGGCTTCACAGAGTTTGTACCGTTACCCTATGTTCCTATGGAGGCGCCTATGTACCGTAAAGGTAAGTCTCGTCGTGGTCCAAGTTTTAGAGAAGCCATTTTAATGCATTCAGTTTCACGGATAGCGTTTAAAGGCCTCATAAATAATATTCAAACTTCTTGGGTGAAAATGGGGCAGGAAGGTGTTAAGGCCTGCTTGAATGCTGGAGCAAACGACATCGGCGGCACGCTGATGAATGAGAGTATTACGCGAGCAGCTGGAGCAGATCATGGACAAGAATGGCACCCACAAGGTATCGAAGAAACCATCATCAGTATGGGAAGAAAACCAAAAATGAGAACAACAAGTTACGACGAAGCTCCTCAGTCAAGGAGAGAACTCGCTTTTAGAGCATCTACTCTAACCCAGATAGAAAACACAGCAGCAGCTAAACTTCAACGCAGCAAAAAATTAGATAACATCGCACAAGTACTATAAATCTGAATTCGAGACTTTATGCGTTAAGTCTGAATNNCATTCACTCGGGCTGAAATCCACAACAAGGGAATTTTTAATTCATGAAAATCGCAGTAACTGGAGCAAACAGTAGTGTGGGTAAAAATCTACTCGTACGTTTATGTAGGGAACAAGATATGACCGTCATCGCTGGGGTTCGCAGCGAAAGGGCAATCTCAGATCTCCCAAANCACTCTTCGATCAAACCAGTAATCATTGATTACAATGACGATAGCTCACTAAAAGAAGCCCTACAAGGGACAGATTTTGTTATCCATTTAGCAGGCATTTTGATAGAGACTAAACATTCAAATTACGCCAGCGCAAACGTCGGAGCAACGGCTGCAGTAGTTGAAGCCGCGATGGAAAGTGGCACTAAGAATCTCATTTTCATCAGCGTTGTTGGAGCAGATCCGGAGTCAAAAAACGCATACTTTCGCTCGAAAGGTGCAGCCGAAACATTAATAATCGATTCGGGTTTAGGATCAAGTATATTGCGCACTCCAATCCTGTTTGGCCCAAGCGCTGCTGGCTCTCAAGCAGTCATTGGGATGGTTTCGTCCGGGCAAGCAAAACTGCTAGGGGGCGGACACTATCAAATGCGGCCTTTAGATATAGACGACCTCTCCGAAGCTCTCGTTAAACTCTGTTTAAACCCAAAAGAAGGGCAAAGCACATATGAGCTTGTTGGCCCAGAAAGCGCATCCTACAGAGACATAATCNCAAAAACAGCCGAANTNATGGATAAAACTGTCACTTTTGGATCGATACCCATATTCGTGGCGAAAATTGGAGCCGCCGTCACCAGCATATTAAAAGTAGGCGGCATTACCCCAACCGTTATAGAGGTAATTACCCAAGATGAAGTCGTCAAGACTAACGCTGATAGCGCAATAGGTATTACACTTACGCCTCTAAGAGAAACCTTAAAAAAAATGACAACCCCTGGCGAGTGATATGACAACAACCAACCAAGCAGAAGAGCAAACAAGAACCTCGGATGAAGCATCGGACGATACCGGAACGGCAAAAAAGAAAGTTAGCCCAGCAGGAAGAATTGTATTTCTGATTATCACCGCATTGTGCTTTGTATATCTTTACTACAGATTGAACGGGGCCGCAGCTCGGGAAGGCCTCTCGTTAGCCGCCTATATGACGCAGGTATTCTCCAATGTTGCCTGGGTGCCATGGCTGGGGCTTATGATCGCCTATTCATTATTTTATTTTTTCGTGGACACGCTGGTCGTAACTCGCGCGTTGAACTGGTTTGTCGCAAATATAAAATATAAGGACATTCTACCCATTCGCGCGAGCGCCTACATCATATCTATTTTTAACGAACAAATTGGCAAGGGGGCCATGGCCTATTACCTGAATAAGCGTGATCAAATTCCTGGATGGGAAGTTGGTTCGGTCATGCTATTTATTATGTTTTGCGAAGTATTCTACTTACTCGTTTGGGCCTCAATCGGATATTTGTTCGGCGGTAGTGGGTTGCCCGAAGCTTTTAGCCTGATGCCTGCCATTAGTGCTGGCGCAGCCATCTTTTTCGTGATCTGGCTTCTGTACTTCCAAGGGAAAATTCTCCCAAATAATAGATTCCGAAAAAGAAGGATACTGGACGCCTTCAGACAAGCAAAACTCAAACATTATTTGATGTTTTTATTGCTGAGATCCCCAGCACTCCTTGCAGCCGTTATTGTCTATTCGATCGCGCTAAACTTATTCGGAGTAGATGCCTCGTTTATGGAACTCCTCCCCTATTTACCGGTCATATTTTTTGCTGCAGCAGTTCCGACACCAATGCGAGCGGCAGCGATAACCTTTTGGGTGATTTTATTCCCCGAAAATGAGGGACAAATGGCCGCTTTTGGTTTTGTTCAGCACAACTTTTTTATCTTGTTTAACGCTGTGATAGGTCTTATTTTTTGGCGTAGAGCTCAGAGAGAACTATTTAACTAGTTATGGCGAATCTGCTGACCGCGGTTCGCCTCATACTAGCTGTACCTGTTGCATTTGGGTTCGCTGTAAGCGGCCTCTTATCCGGACCCATATTACTACTTCTTATCTCGTTAGCTTGTCTAACTGACTATCTCGACGGCAAGATAGCCAGAGCAACAAACAGTTCCTCTGCAAAGGGACAACTATTTGATCATACTACCGACTTTATTTTTGTTACGAGTGGTTTGGCCGGGTGCGCTATCGCAGGGCTCATTAATCCCTACTTGCCAGCTTTCATTGTTATCGCGTTTAGTCAATATGTTATTGACTCATACTTCTTTTATAGAGAGAAGGAGTTG
>NHGO01000054.1 GCA_002172295.1 Gammaproteobacteria bacterium TMED139
CACCAGTCCAAAGCTTAATCTCGTCTGAAAGGGTCAAATTTCCATCAATTGGCACTATACGAGCATCATGAATCATCTCGGTCATTATTACCGCGGTATTTTTATTCTGAAATATTTGGATATTATTATTGTAAAGGTTCGGCGTGAATGGAGGTCCTGAGTTAAAACCAACTATGCAGCGCTCTGATAGACCCCGATCCTCTGGGCCATCTTTCGCGATACCCCCCACGACCATTCTTACTGGTCTCTCACCTGGCTCGTCTGGCCCCAGCCCACCCACTTGGACAGGAACCCCTTCCACCGTTTCAGGTAAACGACCATTCTCCGGATAAGTTATTAGAGAGGTTCGGTTATCACCATTTTCTCCCATTTCAATCCAAAAAGTGTTGTAGCCTCCGACTCCTATGCTGTTGATAGCATCAAACCCAGCCTCCTGTTGGCTAGTAAGCGCGGCTATCTCCTCTTTAGATAGGGTTTTCTTATCCCCAAAAAAAGCGGGTCGTTCTAAAGGAATGATAGAACTAAAATTCCAAACACCGCTTAAGTCAGGTGCGCCCCACTCCGTTCGTGGCACTACAAAATCATTTTGCGCATGCAAAAAGCTATTAAAACCAACAGTGAAAGTTACAACAAGAAACNNTAATCGATAATTATTCATACTCCCCCAATACTCTAGTCTAATCANCCAATCATNATAATTATACTCGATTAATACGACAAAAACCCCTTAAAATTATCCGTCTGCGGTTTTCAACTCTGGTAATTGCTGATAGATGCCATCCGGGTCCGCGTTTTATTTTTTGCGGCGGCGCGGAGCGCTGCAGCAAATGCGCAGTTGCACCAGTCTCGCATGACACTCATATCATCTAGAACCTCGTCAGGCGCCTGAAAATAGTTAAGATGTGTTTCTTTCCCCTGTCGCTGATAACTGAAAGGTTCTAAACCTCGGCTCTTGTATTTCTCGCGTGAATCTTTATCAACTTTTAAATAAAAGGTATCTCTAAAAACCAGGCCAAACATAATCCCATCAAGAAATATTCCATGGCCTCCGAACATTCGCTTCGAATAAACAGGCCCAATCGACTGAGTGAGATCCACAATGTATTCAACAAACTCATTATGCTTCTGCGATATCGCCATAAAAACTCTTAATTCTATGCAGCCAACTGACTAGCCTTTGATTGCTAAAATGATATTATTCGAGCGTCTTTATCTTAAATTAAACTTTGGAAATAGTAGCATGAATGGAGCAACAGCACTTATTAACACACTTGCCGACTGCGGCGTCGAATTTTGTATTGCAAATCCTGGAACTTCGGAAATGCATTTNGTTCAGGCCTTAGACGCTGTACCGAGAGTGAGGTCGGTTCTCGCTCTGTTTGAAGGAGTGTGTACTGGGGCAGCAGATGGAATTGGAAGGATGACTGGGAAACCAGCGGCTACTCTGCTGCATCTTGGCCCAGGTATGGCAAATGGAATAGCAAATCTTCATAACGCAAGACGAGCCAACACTCCGATGATCAACATCATCGGCAATCACCCTAACTTTCATGTAGGGTACGATGCTCCGCTAACTTCTAATATTGATACCTTAGCAAGAAACTTTTCCTGCTGGTTAAAATCCGAAAGCACTCCTAGCACCCTGGCTCAAGATGGGGCAGACGCNTATACAGCTACCCTGCGCCAAACGCCAGGCTCCTCAGGCCAAATAGCAACATTGATTATGGGAGCCGATGCCGCTTGGGGAGATTCTCCCGGTCCAGCAAAACCAAACTCCAAACCACTTCGGCCTAAGGTCGATGAAAAAGCCATTGAAAATGTCGCTAAGGTCTTCGCGGCCTCAGGCAAAAAAACCGCCTTACTCCTTGAGCATCAGGCTGCAGAACAATCCGCAATGGCCGCTGCAAGCAAAATCGCCAGCATAAGCGGTTGCAAGTTATTCAATGGNACTTTCCCAGCGAGAGTGGATGGAGGGCCAGGGCGAGTGGCGATAGAGAGGCTCCCTTATTTTCCAGAGCAAGTGCTCAATGCGCTTGCGGACGTTGAAAATCTAATCCTAGTCGGCGGCGAGGTGCCGGCTAGCTTTTTCGCTTACCGAAACACACCAGGGCAATTAATTCCTGATAGTTGTCAGGTCACCCGTCTATCGTCGATCGAAGAAGATTCAGTAGATGCACTGGAGCGACTAGTCGACCGACTGGGAGCAAATAATGCCAAGGTTACTTATTTTGAACGACAAGAAATAAGTAAACCCACTGGAGAGTTGAATACTAAAACAATTGTTCAATCACTAGCATCCACCTTGCCAGAAGATGTAATCGTTTGCACAGATTCTGGTGGTGGTAACGCAGCGCACCCACTTTGCCAAAACACCAGTCGAAATAGTTGGCTTAGCTTAACGGGAGGCGCTATCGGGCAAGGCGGTCCCTGTTCTGTAGGCGCTGCTCTCGCTTGTCCTGAACAGAGAGTACTCGCGATGCTCGGGGATGGCGGTGCCGCATACACTATCCAAGCACTATGGACTCAAGCTAGAGAAAACTTAGATGTCACAACAGTGATTTTCGCCAACAATTCATACAATATTCTCAACGTCGAATACGGGCGGCTAGGCGTAACNGATGTCGGTGAAATTGCTGCGAGTCTATTTGATATCGGAAACCCATCGATCGACTGGGTAGCTCTTGCGAAAGGGTTCGGGGTTGATGGGGGAAAAGCAAACACTGCGGAGGAACTTTGTACTCTATTAGAAAAAAGCTATGAAACACCTGGCCCGTTTCTTATTCAAGCCAACGGNGANCTTAAGCGATGATAACAATCTGAATTACTTCCACGAGAAGTTTTTTTGNATCCTACCTAACTTGGTATAAAAAGGCTCGAAGTGTTCATTATGTTTTTCCGAATTTGGAAATAAAAATGTAAAGACGGGAATAACGATGATGGGCACCAATAGTGTGACGAAGGACGGATCGCGCCACTCACCCAAAAAAGTAATGACCTCGAACCACCATTGGGCAAAGCCCCCAGCAGTGGCGTTACTTGGAGCACCAAATAAAGAGTTGAGCAACCATACGAGGAGGCCTCCAGCAAAGCCTAACGCCATACCCCAAAAAGCAGCTATTTCAGATGTCCTCCGCCAATAGAGTACAAAGCCAACAGCAACAGCAGGCGGGACTACCATCGCAAACCCAAGTAAAACCAGTCCCAGCACAGAACTTATGTTGCCAAGCCATGCGATCAAAGCCGCAACAACGCCATAAACAACCGTGACCAATTTGTATGCAAGCAATTTCTTGTCGGAACTGTAATGCTTGGACCCCGGAATCCAATCATTAACGAGCATGGTGGCGCTAGCCAAAAGAATCGGTGCTCCCGAGGAAATAACCGCCGCAAGCACAGCAGCAAGCGCAATTCCACCAAGTATAGGCCCACTATCTATTGCTAATTGCGCGATATTTAAATAACTACTTAAACCACTCTCGGGGCCGTAAGCCGTCATAGTCAGAATACCAATAAAACCAGCAACCAGGGGCATAGCCGCTGCAATGAGTCCGGCAAGAAAGAAGCCAGGTATCAGAAAGCTTTCCTTCCTTGCAGAGCTTGCATAATTCGCATAAACAGATGCTGCTGGGGTGTGGATTGTTGCTGATATAAACATAGCGATGATTGTGGCAATACCTATACCGGTGAAACTCCACCAAGCTACTTCATCCACCTCACTCGCAGCTAACTGCTCTGATGTTTTTTGCAAAACCGCATTCCAACCACCTATATCGTCCATCACAATGAGGCCCACTAGCATGAGACCTAATATAATCACGGAACAATGGATGATATTGGCAAAAGCTGTACCTTTGAGCCCTCCTGTGACGGTGAAGCCGATGATCAATATCGCTCCTATTGCTACGCCTATCGGAAATGGAATACCAGTCACCCCAGAGACTATGGAGCCGATGATGTAGGGTTCAACGATGTTAACCACAAGATACTCGGCCTGGACACAAAGGCTCGTGAGCCATTGGCAACGCAATGATCCAAAGCGACGATCAAATACTTGGCCAACGCTTACAACTTTTAATCGACGATAGGGGATAACAAAGAAAAGACCAACGAGAGACAATGCAGCAAATGAATGAACCCCATACCACATATGGCCGATTCCTTCCGACATAACATCACCTGCAACACCGTATGTGCCAGCACCACCAATGCGCGTTCCCGCAGCACCAGCAGCAATCATAAAAATTCCAAGAGAACTGCCGCCAATTGCCCAATCAGAAGCGGAGCCCTTN
This sequence comes from Gammaproteobacteria bacterium TMED139, assembly GCA_002172295.1. Lineage (GTDB taxonomy): Bacteria > Pseudomonadota > Gammaproteobacteria > Pseudomonadales > Pseudohongiellaceae > UBA9145. The sequence continues at coordinate 4,290 of NHGO01000054.1, forward strand.
CTGCGATTTAAATAGAGACCTAAAATCGCAAAAAATGCAAGATAGAAAATAATGACTGTAGCTGTCAGATTCATCGTCATGCCTCTTGATCGCGAATGAGCGAAAAGATAGTGAACTTAGCGTTAAAAGCAGTTATTTAAAGCTCAATTCAAATCGCGAGGATACTACAGAATTTGTGAGAGAAGCACTTGAAAAGTTCCGGTTCATAAATTTCTTTAAAATATCTCAGGAACTTTGATGGGTTAGTGGCAAGATGAATGAAAGCGTAACACAACAGAAATATAAGCTGGCCTTTTTAAATAATTAAGCTCATCCCAAAATTCGCTTAATTACACCGCTGCTATTTAATATCGGTTTATCTCCCACCCTTAACTCACACCGAGTAAAAACAAGCGACTTTCCTTTTCGAACAACAACGCATTCGCCTTCAAGAAGGTCACCTCGATAGGCTGGAGCTACAAATTCATTACTACAACTCACGGTAGCAACGCTTTCGCTCTCCCCCATATTGGCGCCAATACATAGCGTGTAATCTGCAAAAGCCATCAGCACACCACCATGAACAGAATCGTGAGCATTACAGTTATGCTCTTGAATCCTAAATGCTGTGTGTGGGGTCTTGCCATCAATGTGAAAAAAAAATGGGCCTATGTAGTCCTCAGCCTTATCGCCTACCCAATGTCGAAAATGTGACGGTATTTCGTAGTCTTCTGGTTTAATACTCATCTATCTTTTCCGCTTAATCATCTTCGTCATCCTCTGATGCTGCGATCTCAATGGCGGCGCCAGCCACTTTGAAAGGGACCTTTGCAACTTCCAATGTCGTATCAACAGCAGTGCCCACGACAGCCCCCATCATGCAAGACGTAAGAATTGAAGTAAGCAAGCTCGCCAAAAAAAGGACTAAGGTTGACTTCAGCTTTTTCATAAAAATCTACTCAAATATTCAACGTCGGTAATCCAACTCTGTATCGGCTCTATTTGAAAATAGATCAGTCAATATCCGAAAATTTTTCAATCTGACTTTTCCTCTCTTACAACTTTATTAAAAAATTATTCGAACGCTTGCCTCATGCAATTGAATCATCTCATTCTTTCTTGAATAGGACGGATAGCTCCAGCAACTTCATCACTCTCTATCAAAGTGTTAAGCTCAAGGGCTAGACTTTCACTTTTTTTCATTACTTCCTCCCATACCTTAACTCGACGGTCAAAAGACAGGTGTTTAAAATCATTCCGATCAGGAATTTTCCCGCCGGGAAGATTTTCAACAAACTCAGTCGTAGGTGTCAAAAGAACGACCTTGTCCAAGTGAGAGTCATCTACCTTTCTCCAGGGAATTAACTTGTCAAACCAACCAGGAATAAGCTGAGGTGTATAGTGAGGGTATAGAACAAGATCGCTATCCGTGTTACAGAATGGCCAATCAAAGTGATAATCCATTATCCCGCCGTCCCAGTACCGTCCGGGTTCAGAACCTGCGATGTCATTGACTCCCTCTAACACGTAAGGAATAGAACCACTAGCCAATAGTGCTTCTATAAGATTCTCCTCGGTTAAAGCGGAAAGAGTGCTTATTTTTGGGGAATTTGCCCACTGCGACATTTCTACTTCATTCGTGAAGAGTGCACGATCGAAGAACCAGCCTAGGGAATTACGCGTGAAAAAATTACAAAGAGCACTGCTCCCTAGATGAAAAGAATGTAGCAAGTCACTTGCTGACGAACTGACTCCNCTCGACCGAGTAGTAACGATGTGCGTTCGAAATTTTTTATTATTAACAATCTCTTTCCTGACGTCACCCGTCAATATCTTATCGAGCATNATTCTAGCGCTNAACGTNATTTCTTTAACTGAGGACATGCCGGAATAATCTTCATGGCAGTAATAGTGCGCAAGACGCTCAACACAACTGACAGGGTCTTTAGCTNCNAGGCAACACATCCTCCAAGCACCGACTGAGGAGCCGATGGTATGGAGAGGTTTATTTCTATCGGCGAAAAAATTTCCAAATAGGTAGCGATCTAAGCCGAACAAAACGAACCACTTAGGGCCACCAGATGCACCCACCATGACATTAAAGTGCTTTGAATCAAACCCTTCTTCTATTATTCGTTGGAATGCGCTAGGTCCAGCATAAATTGCAAGAGAACTCATAATTTAAAAATGATACAATTTATTGATGATCCAATCCATTCGCGCCGTTTTTAGTTTTTCGGCAATNAGCGAATCTTCCAGAAAATTTTTAGTCAAGTATTCNAATGGAAAATTTTTTAAAAGACCGCAAGTCATTATTATTNCTCTTAGCCGTAGGAAACTCNATCGCGTTTGCTACATGGCAGGTCTTGCTGAATAACTTTGTTGTCGAACGCGCCGCATTCACAGGTGAAGAAATTGGCCTTCTTCANAGCTTGCGAGAGGTGCCCGGCTTCTTGGCATTCACTGCTATTGGAATTTTGATTTTTATCCGCCAACAAAGTTTCGCGATACTGTCGCTCATTACCCTCGGAATTGGCACTGCAATCACGGCTTTTTTCCCCACCGCTCTCTGGCTTTACTTTACAACAGTCGTTATGTCTTTTGGATTTCATTATTTAGAGGCTATGCATAATGCACTGAGTTTACAGTGGTTGGAAAAAGACGAGGCGCCCAAAGTCTTGGGACAACTGCTCAGCGTACGAGCAATTAGTAACTTGTTGGTGTTGGGTTCAATATATTTATACCTAATATTTTTTCCTACAAATTATATGTTTATCTATCTGTCTGCAGGAGGGCTAACCGTTCTATTGGGCATATTCTGCTGGAGGGCAGTGCCAAAGTTTGAAGTTTCGGTTGCTCAGAGAACAGAACTTTTCTTGCGTAAAAAATATTGGCTTTACTACCTACTAACTTTTTTNGCGGGTGCCCGCAGGCAGATATTCGTAGTGTTCGCTGGCTTTTTAATGGTCGAAAAGTTTGGTTTCGACGTCGAGAATGTAGTGATGTTAACTTTAGTAAATGCCGTGCTCACCTTTTGGCTCGCTCCGAAGATAGGCTCTTTGATTGGTTACATCGGTGAAAGACGTGCCCTGACACTAGAATATTTAGGACTAATCCTTATTTTTATCAGTTATGCGTTTGTAAATTCTGCAGCGGTGGCGGTTGCTCTTTATCTGCTAGATCACATTTTCTTTGCAATGGCGATCGCNATAAAGACATACTTTCAAAAAATAGCCGATCCCGCTGACATAGCTGCAACATCTTCTATTAGTTTCACAATTAATCACATAGCTGCGGTGGTGCTTCCAGCAGCGCTTGGCCTAATCTGGGTGATTAATCATAGTGNTGTCTTTTTCGTCGGAGCGGGTATCGCTGCCTTTTCATTGGGGCTAGCGCAACTAATTCCTGACAACCCAAAAGAGAATTTAGTTACTCGCCGAATCAATTTAACGACCTAACAATTGTAGCTAACCTATAATTAGTCCCAATTCAGAACTTATCACTTGAGCTAGGGTTAATTTGCTTAACTCGAGTTAATGTCCCTGGTCGAAGACAACGGTAAAGCTCACCGGAACAGCACGGCTTATGCTTGGGAGCCCAGCGACCTCTCTTAGAGCTTCAACACCTGTCACCAGTCCGTGAGCGTCAGCTGTAACAATAATTGGTTTCAAAGTTGATGCGACAACCCCGCTCTCTGTCCGAGTTACCATAACTTCAGCGGTATAAGAATTCGAATCACCATGAACATCCAAATCAAACTCCACCGACATCGACTGCGATGCTCCCGCGCCCAAGGCTGTAACTGCGTCTAGATCTATATCGCCGGAAATGACTGCTTGAGGGAATAAATTAGTTTCAAACAGCATGTTTTGCATTCTTTCATTTCGAATATCGATGAGCGTGTTAACACTCGCCAACTCAATAGTAATTTCGACGCCGCCGTCATCTTCAATATTGCCCGAAAGCCGGTCAAAAGTGTGTACTTCTCCAACATGGTCAGCTTTCACCGTAACAAAACTTAACGTTGAGGAATCGTTGTCAAGTGTCCAATGGGCATTAGCGTTGCCAACCAGAAAGAATACAGAAACGAAACATAAAACATTCTTTGCCTGGAATATGCGGGCCATCCTCGGTCTCCTTAAAATAAGCTTTTCGTTAATTATGCTAAAAACTAGGCCCGTAAGCTTACCTGAAAAATGCTTTGAAGGTATAGAGCGAATGCTATCGTCTCACGAACAAAACCAATTTTTAGGTTAAACTATGGGTTTTTAGCGGTAATTTCTCGATTTTATGAATTCCAAAAGCCCTATTCTAAAGCATCTCGCGCTGATCGGCGGAGGGCATAGCCACCTAGCCGTCCTAAAACATCTCGGAATGAAGCCTGTTCCTGGGCTGGCTGTCACCTTAATAAGCCGGGATATAAATGTTCCCTATTCTGGCTTACTCCCAGGCTTTTTATCGGGTATCTATGGTGCAGAGGAAATGCATATCGATCTTCGCCCGTTAGCTCAATTTGCAAAGGCTAGAATAATTCAAGCGGACATTACGGACATAAATCTTGGGGCCAAAGAAATCATAATTCCATCTCGCCCAAATGTTTCGTTCGATATACTTTCTTTAAATATTGGTTCCGAGCCTAATTTAAGCTCATTACCTGGCACACAGGATCACGCTGTCCCTATAAAGCCCCTGGCTGAGTTCTTAGAGCGCTGGCCACAAATACTTGAGAGAGCTATTGATACGCTAGCTCAAGGCCAGCAATTCAAATTCGTAATCGTTGGTGGTGGGCCTGCAAGTATTGAGCTGGCATTCTCAATTCAGTACCGAATAGACCATGTTCCGAGTTTAAACACTTCGAAAAAGTCGAATCTACAAATTCAAATAATTAGTGCTGAAAGCACTCTATTGAAGAGTCATAACAGTCGAGTTCGAAACTTCACCGCCCAACTACTCGCCAAGAGAAATATTGATATTTTATTAGATACAAAAATGTCTGCCTGTGAGAGCGGAACTGTAATTTGTGAGGATCATACTGAAATTAGCGCGGATGCAATAATTTGCGCCACCGGAGCAAGTATTCCTTCGTGGCCAGAAGAATGCGGTCTTGCAATAAGTAAGGATGGGTTCATCGAAGTCGACAGCACCCTAAAATCGACCTCACATGATTTTGTTTTTGCGGCTGGCGACGCGGCATCAATTAAAGGGCAGTCTCGACCAAAATCTGGAGTTTATGCCGTGAGACAGGGACCTCCTCTAGCCAAAAATTTGTTGCGATATGCAACAAGCAAACCTCTAACTACATATAAACCGCAAACTCACGCGCTGGCGTTAATGAGCACTGGAAATAAGACGGCCATCGCATCAAGAGCCAAGTTATTCTTCCATGGACGGATAGCTTGGATAGTGAAGAATAAAATCGATGTGAATTTCATTAAGAAGTACTCCGAACTACCCAAAATGGATGAAAAGCTAAATGTCTCAAAGGGCCTTGTAGACAAAAAAACGGAAGCCGAACTCAAACTGCATGCCATGCGCTGTGCTGGCTGTGGCGCGAAAGTCGCAAGCAGCGTNCTCCAAGAAGTGCTAGACCAAATCCCGAATACCGAAAAAGAGGAAATCCTTACCAGCATCGCATCAACAGAGGATGCGTCGTCGATCAGACTTGAGGACAACAGAATCCTCTTNCAGAGTGTTGATCAAATTAAAGCATTTACTAACGACCCTTGGGTTTTTGCTCGGATAGCGACAAACCATTGCTTAAGTGACATCTACGCAATGGGCTGTAATCCACATTCTGCACTCGCGATAGTCGGGCTCCCCTTTGCGTCGAAGGAATATTCTCGCTCTCAACTTAAAGAACTCATGCTCTCATGCAGCGAAACACTGAAAGAGCAGAACTGTTCACTAATTGGGGGGCATTCAGCAGAGGCAGAAGACTTGACCTTTGGGTTATGCGTGAACGGGTTTATAACGCAGGAAAAAATATTACAGAAACATGGTATGCAAAAGGATGACGTGCTGATTTTAACGAAGCCTTTAGGAACAGGAACTCTACTTGCAGCTGACATGCGCTCAAAAGCTTGTCATGACAACATCCAAAACGCTTTAAACGAAATGGCAATTTCAAACCGTGAAGCATCATCTATCCTCTCTGATCTTGGCGCTACAGCTTGCACTGACATCACTGGTTTTGGTCTCGCAGGACACCTTATAGAGATGTTAACCAAAGACGGTACTGAAGTCGCGCTTACCCTAGACGATATACCAATATTAAAAGGGTCCCTAGAGTCTTTGGGTGAAAAGATTTTCAGCTCACTTCATACCGATAATCGAGCTGTATCTCGATATATTTCAGCGCCTCAAAAGCTAACTCTAGATCCGAAATATGAAATACTTTTTGACCCACAGACCTCTGGTGGACTATTAGCAAGCCTTCCGCCTGAACTCGCGGGTATATGCCTAGAGCGATTATTAGATGCAGGCCATCAACACGTAAGTATCATTGGCACCGTTTCTAATACCAAATCCGGCCTACCGAAAATCAGCATCAAGTAGCTTCTTGTAACAGAATCCGGGCTATTCGGCAGAAATGTTTTGGGTAACGAAAGTAGTTAGGTGCCGCCTAAAAACTTTGTCGTAATTTTTCTATTCTTTGAGCTTCATCCAATTTAGCTAAGTTTAACACTTGGCTATAGAAGGTTTCCAAATCACCATTGCTTTGCGCGAGCAAATTCTCAAAATAAGGCACCAAGTCGTTATATGAAGTCACTGTCGAAAGCTGCGCATTATTTAAAGAACCCGAGAACCATGAGTCGTAGCCACCACTGCTTCCCCATTCTTCAGCAAGCAAAAGAAACTCCTGCCTCAGGCTGAGCTGAAGCTCATCCTTTTCTATTCTCTTTAAAGAGTCGGGGATATCGCTCTGATAAAGTGTATTTAAACGATCTCTATACTCTGTCACTAAATCGACAAATTGTTGCCTTGGAAGTTGGCCCGCCAGCTCGTTACCAACGACATCACCCTGCCCGGAGGACTCTGACCATCGCCGTAACCCCTCCAATTCAACGACTGTCGCAAAACTTTCATTAAATGTAGTATCACCCGGTATATAGACAACCTGATGCGCAAGTTCATGGAATATTAAGCGAGCAAGCTGGGTATTCGAACGGTTAATAATAGTATTTGTGAGAGAATCATCAAACCAACCTAGCGTTGAATATGCTGACACTCCACCCGTGTAGACATCGAGACCTCGATCTTCCAGCTTTTTTGCATAACGCAGAGCATGCTCTTTAGAAAAATAGCCGCGATACGAAACACATCCAGCAATGGGGTAGCACCAAGTGAAAGGCTCCATCGAAAACTCGGGGGCAGCAAAAACATTCCAGACCATGTAGTTTCGCTTTACGTCAACGTAACTCGAGTAATTATTACCGACGGGTAACGCAAGCTGGGTGCCTGCAAACTCTTTAATTAACTTGATCTCAGAAAACTTTTCTTTCAAATCTTGAGGAAAACTTTCGGTGGCAATTAAGGTATCGACATTCTTTCGACTGAAAACAATGCTTAATTGCCCTTGCGCTGCCTGTGTGTAATATCCAATCGCCTCACATGAGAACAACAACATCGAACAGAACAAAAAGAAGAAGAACTTCGTGATTTGAAGTTTGGTAACTGTCTTCATAGCAAAGTATTCTAAGGTTTATTTATCTATCTCTCTACCAACTCTATCTCAAATAGATTGGCCCAATGCTTACCTGTAACAAACAACCTTCCGGAATCTGCATCCCAGGCGATTCCGTTCAACACTGCCTCATTGCTACCGAGATCAGTTTCATTACTCAAACCGGTAAGATCCACTATCGCAACCACTATCCCCGTTTTAGGATCAATCCTTGCAATAAAATCGGTTTGCCAAATATTGGCCCAAACCTCGCCGTTGATATATTCAAGTTCATTTAAATTGACAAGAGGGTTACCATTAAGTGTAACGGTAAGCTGTTTTTGAAGAGAAAAAGACTCTGGCTCCAGAAAATAGAGGGCGCTGCTTCCGTCGCTGAGTATTAAGTTGGTCCCGTCATATGCTAAACCCCATCCCTCCGTTGAATTATAGTGTGTACCCACCTGCTCAAAGGTATCTTTATCCCAAATAAACACCATGTGAGACTGCCATGTCAGTTGATACATTCTATTACCAACTAGTTCGATACCTTCACCAAAATAACGACGGTTTAGTCTCTGAGTCATTAAAACTTCGCCGTTTTCCAATTTAATTTTGCTGAGGGTCGACAGTCCCCTTTTTCCAGTCCCCTCAAAAAGATGGCCATCTTGAAAGATTAGCCCTTGTGTAAATGCATTTATATCATGAGGGTAGGTGTTTACTACTCTATAACCATACTCAGCTACTTGATCTTGGGCAAAAGTAATGTTTACAGCCAAAAAAAAAGTAAGGCCCGAAGTAAATAAAAGTCTACGCTTCAAATATTTCATAGTTGTTATAAAATGACCTTATCTTAAATTACGAACTTCCACGAGGGCTCAAAATGTCCGAAGATTGCCTTTTCTGCAAAATTATTGCTGGCGAGATCCCGTCAACTGAAGTTTACCGCGATGACGAAGTTTTTGCATTTGAAGACATTAATCCGGCTGCTCCCACCCATATTCTAGTAATTCCTATTAAGTGTCTGAGAGATATTACCGCTGCGACAGAGGAAGACAAGAATACGCTGGGTAAAATGCTATTAATCGCTAATCAGATTGCGCACGAAAGAGGCCTTACTAAGGACGGGTTTCGTTACGTAATCAATACTGGTCGTGATGGCGGTCAAACCGTATTCCATCTTCATTTACACATAATTGGCGGACGAAGCATGAGCTGGCCTCCCGGTTAATCAAGCAAATTTTTCAAAGAAGCCTCCGTCGCTTCAAAAACACCCTTCTCAGTAATTATTGCAGTAACCAATTCAGCTGGTGTGACGTCGAAAGCGAAGTTCTTAATATTCGTATTATCCTCACAAATCTGCACGCTACTTAAGACGTTAGAAGAATCCACACCATAGAAATGACTAACCTCCACGCTAGACCTTTCCTCAATTGGTATATTCCCAATACCTTTTTCTAAACTTAAATCTATCGTAGAAACCGGCACCGCTGCGTAGAAAGGGACATTGTTGTCTTTTGCTGCCAAAGCCTTCAAGTATGTTCCAATTTTATTGCAAACATCTCCATTCATGGCTGTACAATCAGAACCAACGATACAGGCGTCTACTTGTCCGATTTGCATGAGATAACCGCCAGCGTTGTCGACGATTAAAGTATTTGGGACCCTTCGTTGAGAAAGCTCCCAACAAGTCAGCGAAGCACCTTGATTCCTAGGTCTAGTCTCGTCCACCCAAACATGCAATGGAATACCTGCGTCGGCAGCTTTATAAACTACAGATAATGCTGTCCCCCAGTCGACAGCAGCGAGCGCACCCGCATTGCAGTGAGTTAAAATATTTAGAGATTTTTGAGAGCCTTTGCGGTTCTCCCATAACTCTCTAAAGATTGGAAGCCCGTTTTCCCCTATCGCTTCGCAGACGGCTATATCCTCTTTTTCTATTAGCTGACAATGCTCCAACGCCTTAGCAGCAAGCGATTTTTCTTCGATCTCCCGTAAAGATTTCTCCATTCGATTCAATGCCCATCTTAAATTTACGGCGGTTGGCCGCGTTTTCAACAATTCACTGATAGCCTGCCTCAAGCATTTTGGGTTTTCTCGAAGCGCCAAATAAATACCATAAGCTGCGGTTACCCCGATTAGTGGCGCACCCCTAACCTTCATAGTGCAAATCGCNTGGCAGACATCGGAAAGAGTTTCAAGCTGGACAATCTCAAATTTATGCGGAAGGAGTGTCTGGTCAATTATTTTTACAGTTTCAGACTTAACGTCGTACCAGATACTTTGTGTGTTCTCTCCTCCTATTTGCATCTGAATACCTATTTATGCAGCCCAATCACCTATCCTAAATGACGCGCTCATTTCCTCCATCTATCGGAATCTGAGCCCCTGTGGTCATCTTAAGATCTTTCCCCGCAAATAACGCTGCTGCTATAGCAACATCCCTAGACGCAACTTCTTGTTTCAACACATTTGACTTCTTATACTCTTCCACTGATAGCCCATAACTCGATGCTCGGGCTTTTAAAACATCATCGCTCCAAATCGCGGTATCATATACCGCATTTGGGTGCAAAACGTTAACCCTAATCCCGTACTCACCTAGTTCCAATGCAGCCACCCTGGCGAATTGCGTGAGGCCTGCTTTAGCGACTGAGTAGGCGCCTGCTCCAGGCCCCGGCGCAGGAACATTCTTTGACGCCATGATGACTACTGACGGATCAAAACCTAATTTCAAATATGGCACACAAGCCCTAACCATTTTCATATGAGAACTCAAGTTAACGTCCAGAGAAGATAGCCATGCTTCATCAAGAGTAGATTCGAGATATTGGCTTTCCGGAAAAATTCCAGCATTACTAATCAAGATATCTAAACCTCCAAAATGCTGCACTCCGCGCAGCAAAGAGGCTTGAATATCGGCAGTGCTTGTGACGTCACACTGCTGCGTAAAAACTGAAGATTCTTGGAATAATTCGCCCAGTCTGGGGTCGATATCTAATGCAATAACTGCTGCGCCTTGCGCGCTCAGTTCAGTGACACATGCTTCGCCTATGCCAGATGCAGCTCCTGTAACCAGAGCCACCTTCCCCTCAAAGGCTAGATTTGCTTTGTTGGTTTTTAATTTTGCTTGCTCAAGTTCCCAATATTCGACCTCAAAAAGCTTTTCTTTCGGTAAAGCGCACCAACCTCCAATTGCCTCACTCAATTGGATGGCTTTGATGGTATGTCCTACGATGTTCTCTATCACATTTAGACGTTTCACATTCCCAGAAAAATAAATTAACCCTTTCTTCTGCCACGCACCAAAACGCGGCATCAAGTCTAGCATCTGTAAACCTTCACTCGCATGATCAACAAAGTATCTCTCATACTTATCTCGAAAGTTTTCCAATTCCAAGCTTGGATTACAATGAAACGCCGCACCAAAAGCCTTAGTGTGAATTGTATGGTCAGGAGTGAGAGGGCCTCGGGTGATAAGATCTTCGAAATTATNCAATGCTGAAAATCCAACTGCAGTATCAGAACTATTAAGACGNACCAAAACCGGTCCTTCAAAAAATTCGCCGGCCCTTCTGCGTAGTTGGGTTAACTGTAAACAATCTTGTTCAGTAATACTTGCGTCAACTTTAGCTATAGTATGTTCATCCATTTTACTGAGGAGGAACTTTTCCGCGGTATCAACCAAATTAATCATAGAGTCATAACTAGTTTTGGCATCATCCCCGAAAGTCAAAATTCCATGATTGAGTAAGACAATCCCTTTGATCGCCGACCAGTCTATACTTTCAGTCGCCGNGGCTACTTGCTTAGCGAGAATGAATCCGGGCATGACATACGGTAATATCAACACCTCATCCCCAAAAAGCCTTTTTAGTGTCTCCTTGCCATTTGGCGAATTGCTTATCGTAACCACCGCGTCCGCGTGCGTATGATCAACAAATTTATAAGGTATCAAGGCATGCAAAATCGCTTCAACAGAAGGGGTCGGACTCTTTGGGTCTAGCAGAGATAAGCGTAATTGCGACATCATTTCGGTATCAGTCAAAGATTCCAGCTCACAAAGCTTAAGTAATTGCTCCATTCTCGTAGCCGGGAAACCAGCTTTTTCAATCGAACGTAAATCCCATCCAGAGCCTTTGATAAATAGCACCGACTCGGTATCTCCGAAGATAGATTTGCCAACGCTTTTTACCGAAGTGTTGCCTCCTCCATGCAACACTAGATCTTCATCAGATCCCAACAAATTCGACGTGTATACGCGCATTGACAAGTCATCCTCGTCAATACTGTCAACAATAGATTGATCCCATCTACTTTCCATAATAAGAGTTTACTACTTCAAAAAAGCAAAAAAAAACGCACCTCCTCTCGAGGGTGCGTTTCAGAATTTAGAGGCTCGAATTTCTAATTCGGTTCAACTATCGATATATTGGCCATTCCGGCCTGACGAGCTGAGTCCATGATCAGAACAAGAGTCGAGACATCTGAATCATGGTCTGGCTGGATTATAACTGAAGCAGCCGGATTTTCAGCTTTGAGCTGATCTATGTTAGAGCGAATCTGGGTAGGAATAATGGGCCTCGGATTGCCATTAAGTATAATTTCGTTGTTTGCCCCTATCTCAAACAAAATATTCTTTTTGTCATCGTCTTCCGGTGGCGTATCGTTATTATTATTGTCGCTACTAGCGGCNCTGATGGATGTTTCAGACAGGAAAGTAGCAGTCACCACAAAGAAAATTAATAATATGAACACGACGTCAAGCATTGGTGTTAGATCAATCTTTGCGTCATCTTCAGATTTGCGACCAGCTATTTTTTTCATTTTCCACCTGCTCTTGTTGTTATTCTATTAATACCCAAACCGTGTAAATCTTCTAAGAAGTATATCAGCCAATCTTATAGAATCAAATCAACTTATTCCTTTCATAAAGTTTATAAAAATCAATCTATTAGCTTATCTAAAGCTTGAAGAATTTAACAAGCCCACGCCTCTATCAAGATTTTCTATTTTTTTAATGATTCGATTGTATGCTTAACAAGATTTTTTAAATGTTTAGGTTCCTTGCCAGANCGCGAATTCACTCTGATCCCATATAGNGTGTTCATAAGAACATCTGCGGCAAAATCTACACTGACGCCCTTTTTTAGTTTTCGTTTGTCTTTGGCTTCTTTTAAACGTACTAAAATTTCCTTACGTATGGACGCTAATGAATCTCTCACTACCTTCCTTAATGCTCGATTCTGATTAACACTTTCACAAAGAGAATTAACCAACATGCAGCCCATTGATCGGTGCTTGCTCGATACATTCAAAATTGTTTCTTCAAAGTAGGCATTGATAGCATTCCAACAGCTCAGTTTGCTATTTTTTAGTGAGTCTTCGATCTGTTTTTGAACTATCGTATTGTATTGGTCAACACAAGACCGAAAAAATGTATCCTTATCCCCGAAGGAATTATAAAGTGTGCCCCTGTTTATACCTGTGCAGTTCAAAAGCTTTCGGACAGAACTAGCCTCATAACCTTCTCTCCAAAATTGTTCCATCGCATTTGTTAATACTTTATTCTCGTCAAACTCAACTGGTCTCGCCATAACTTTTACTCAATAACCCATATCAAAACTTCATTGATGAATATTGCGCTGCCAGATTAGGTTTAACTACAAAGTAATCCTAATAACTAGCAATCGCGAATCGTGAGGTATTGTATTACAGTAAATTAAGATTTACATCACACCTCTAAATTTTTCTGTTAAAAGATATGAAGTTAGTGTTTTGCCCATTTACTAGCAATTAAGAGAAATTAAAAAAGTCCTATATGCACCAGAACTGAGCATCTGTGGAATTTGAATGGTTATTCAACTAAAACTGAATCGTTTTTAAATCTACACTACTCGTTAACAATTCAATTTACCGTCATAACAGATACGAGGAGGCCAATCACTCCCCCAATCGCGCAACCCCAAACGACCAGCCAACCCAGATGCTTATGGATCATAGCCTGAATAATTTCCTTGACCATTTGAGGTGTTAATTGATCTAAACGCTTATCAATGATCCCAGCTACTTTGTCACGAATCGTATCATCGTTGAATCCTTGCGCAATCTGTTTCCTGATTTTCCCCAGCAAGTCGGAGGTCAAAAGGTGAGACGTAAAATATTCTCGCATCTTCTGAGTGAAAGGTGTTTTTAAGGGATTTAATGCGTCCTTTCCGCCGACCATTCCGATCATGCTACCAAACGAGGACGCCATAATAACTTCAATTAATGAGTCAAATGCATTGTCAAGATCCAGGTCATCAATAATTTCTTCAAATTGGGTTCTGAGTTGCTCGGAATTTTCTTCTGCAGCATAAAAGAATCCTTCAAGGTCGGCATTTTTAAAGAATTGCTCCATTATTAAAGCTCTAATCCCTAACTTAAATTCCTCAAATTGTAATTGAACTACACCAGAACCGTATAGCCCAGGAACACGCTCAAAGAGCATATGAACTGCCAACCAATTGGTTATGCCACCAGACAATGCAAATAAGCCCGTGTCCAAAATATAACTTCGGTATGGGTAAGGTGAAACAAAACCTGCCACCACGACCAAAGCGGCAACCATGTTGCTAGCAAGACTCTTGTTGATAGTACTTTCTCCAACCTGCATACTTAAGTTCCGCATGATAATTGAAGCCNCTCAAGTTGGGCAAGTAGGGAAATTCGGGATAACATTTATTGGNTCATTTGCGTCAAGGATNTTNAATAGCCTTTGCATATAACCTTAAACATCAATATNTGATANTGAAATGTTTGTTTGGATTGAAAATACAGCTTTAGCCCTCTGGGTAAGCACATCTCTTTGGGCCTATCCCTTCTTACTGTGCGCGCATATCTCTGGCTTAGCGATCGTTGTCGGGATTTTCACCGTGCGAGATTTCCACTTGATTGGTATCATTAGCGGGCTACAGGAAACCAAGTTCCTTGAGCTTAGAAAATTAGCCTATTGTGGATTTATAATTAACAGCTTATCAGGGTTGATGCTATTCACATCTCAAGCCTCTTACTTCGTCACAAATGCTCCTTTCCTCTCAAAACTTCTCTTTATTTCCTTTGGCATAATTTTAGCGTTAAAGATTCACAAGAGAATAAGAGAAAAGCAAGATCATAGAATTATCAAAAGGCTAGCAATCTGCTCCTCGATATGTTGGTTTAGCGCTATCATATCGGGACGTCTCATTGCATACATATTTACCTAGAGANAATGATAGAAGCATTAACAGAAGAAATGATGGCCAGCAATCTCACCCAATGGATTCAAGCAACCTATTGGCTATGGCCGATCCTGGAAATATTTCATTTCTTCGGACTTACACTTTTAATGGGTGGGCTGATCATAGTTGATCTCAGAATGATAGGCTTTTTCTCTNATATCGGTCTTGAAGAAGTTAAAAAACTTTTACCTTTGGTAATCTTTGGGTTTCTGGTAAACCTAATAACCGGCGTTTTATTTCTTTTTGGTGATCCGTCAAGATACTCTATCAATATCGGTTTCCAAATTAAGATGATTCTAGTATTGCTTGCCGGTTGTAATGCTGCAATTTATCACTTAAAAGTAGAGCCTCTCTTCTCAAATCTCAACCTGACAGATAGGCTTCCTTTGGTGATAAAAATTACTGGCTTTACTTCCCTTACCCTATGGACCGGCGTCTTACTTTTGGGACGACTGATTCCTTATGTCGGCACAGGATAAGATTTAGCTTCGCTCCCTGCAAAAAGGGTTTGATGAAACGTTATTGTTAAAGGAAAANCTACCAAGATAATTGTAAAAAGAAGAAACCTCCCAGCTGGATATCAGAGAGCTAATCATATTTGGATGGATAAAATCTTACTGAAGCTCTTGATGCCTCTGGATCGCACCCATAGGCCGCCAGTTTATAGTCCTCACCGGCTGGAAGCCAGCGAGTAGTGTAGGACACCGGTCCGTTGAAGAACATTGGGTCTTCCACAGTAAGTGTCATATTAAGCTCTTCACCNTCGCTCCAATACCTCTCTGTAACAACTTTCTGGGATGATGATGGGATTCCGTTATAGTCATCAAATCCTGCAATATCAAAAACAAAGTGGGTAGTGGTCACATATAACGATCCGTCTTCGTAATATCCTCGAGAAAATCCTTGTAAGCTAAAATCAAGCGAAGTAGGCTCTCGTCCATCCAGCCAAATTGTCCGCAATTGATCATCCTTNTCGTAGCGCAATAAGACACGATCAGGCCACTGTGTGACTTGCATATGGTAGGGATCATATTGAATCGCTGGAGAAGATGCTGGCTGACAATCATACTTTGGAGCCATAATTTCTTCCCAAACCTCTTGATAAGCTTTGGCTCGCGCGTTCAAATCTGGAAAATTTTCCTCTCCCCAAGGGACACGCTCACCATTAACCGGACGCGAGCGCGGCGTTCCATCCCAAATACCCGCTAAATCTGGTATGTGGCTGTCCACACCCTGAGCGCTTGACTCAGGACCCATAGCAACTAATTGCATTCCTAAAGGAATTGAACCAATGACAAGAAACCTAATCACCATTTGTTTCAATGTTTTTAATTTCATGACTTCTCCTCGAAACTTAAGAACTACAACTAGTTTTGCTCTCGCTCCCTAACACCCCCGCCTTCTACGATCGGACTATCGTCCTCTCTGGTCATACGCACGCAACAAACCCCTTGAGAACCCTCGGCACGTGATTTGCGGCCACTCAACTTGACGACGGTGCCTACGGTAAGAGAATCTGGAGTCCAGCCCACGCGACGCAATCCAACCGGCGCCCCAAGTTCGACCTGCCACTCTGAAACCTGACCATTTTCATCCTCAACATCTAAGAATAGGAAAGCGTGAGGATTCCGAAAAACAAATCGAGTCACCGATCCTTGTAATTCGACAACCGTTTCCGGGTCGTAAAAAGGCGTACTTGCATGATGCGCCATACCCGGCACGACATAACCTAACAGCACCATACCGGCTACAAAAATCGCCACTAAGAAATTTCGATAAGAGTTCATAACAATTTCCAACGTAAATTATGAATAGTTAATGCTCCCGAGGGTACGAATTATTTGTTAAAGAGTCAATAATGGATAGTTAAGCAAGGAACTTATCCATAATTCTATAGAAGGGTCATATGTCCCCAAAATCACCGCTATACTAATTCAACCTCTGATTATTGCGCTGCTGGCTGTTGAGAGGAACTCGGCGAACCAAACGCTTGTTTAAATTCGGGCTCAAGTTCCTCCCATGGCCCGTCTAACGTATACACTGCGCTGGTTAAACTATCTACTTGTTCTCCAAATATTTGATCAAAGAGATAGGCGCCAAAGGCCAAAGGTAAATTTGCCGTCAAAAGGCCTAACCACGGAATATTGTTGCTGAATGGCAAGGTAACAAACATCTCACCAAGAATAGTTTCTTCCTTTAAATCCAGTTCTCCAGTAATTTGATATAGGCTTGATGGTCCTGAAATCACTAACCTATCTTCGATTTGCACTTGACCATCTTCCAAGGTGAATTCTGCTTCAATTTCATCATATGCAAACCCAGTACGAACCAGGTCGTCACTTAATCGTGCCCGGCGCATGATTGCATCAAAATTTAAGATACTGATTAGGCGCAAAGCACCTTGACCGCCAGAGCCTTGTTGGAACCGTCCGTTGTCAATATCCAAATCAAGCTCTCCACTGAGACGCGATCCCGCAAAGTATGCGGGCGACCCAGGCCATGAGATATCTGAAAAGAAGATAGCATCTTCACTTTCTATGCTGGCAGCATAACCATTTGCCGTGAGGACATCTGCCATATTATCAGCATATAGTATCCCCGTCAGCGAGCTTGTATGGTTGCTCCCATCAAAATCCCAGGTAAAGCTTGGCGCAAATCGAGCAGCATACTCATCAATCTCAGTTCCATCTACGTAGGGTCCTTCCATTCCCAGTCTTAAGCCTCTGAAGTCGAAAATAAGATCATCAAAAGTTGCTCCTTGACTGTCGGGATTTAAGCTAAAACTCCACGAGCCGTATGACCGGCTCCCTATCGAGAATTCATCAGTGCTAAACTTTAGCTGCGGTAATAACCTTGGATCAATTGAAAGCAGGGGATCCTCTCTCTCTGTTTCTTCTCTCGAGATAGATAAGTTAGAGCTACCCAGATCAATATCTTCGGTTAACGGAATTTCGTCCTCACCCTCGAGGTGAAGATAGTCAAGATCTATTTGAAGGTATTCGTTTTCTTCGGCAGGAATTTGCACATTTCCTTGAATTGAGTCGCCCATCAAATTTACAGCGAATGATCGGGGCGAATCCTCTTGGATCCTTATATTTACTAACGGTAATTCCTGCTCATAGACTTCCAAGACATCGGCAACTATATCAACGAAAGCCATCGTATTTCCATATCCTGTTGACTGATTTCCGAAAGAGCCGAGGTAAGTGACAAAATCAACCCACTCATCGACGATTACTTTGTCTAAATTACCAAGAATAGCGACGCCATCGGTGTCGTTACTCATAAGTGTGAACAGATCTACTTCACTGTCGCCAAAATATACAATGCCATCTTCGATAGTATCTTGTAATTCCAAGACAAAACTAAGCTGCTCACCAACATTACCCGAAACCATCCGATTTTCACCAAATTCAAAATCCAGGTTCAATGGGAGTGAGGTTGTGGAATATTTGCCAACCGGGCTTGGCAAATTCAATGATACGCCCGAAAGATTTGAGGTAATGTTAAGGAAATGAGAGCCTTGCTCTCCTGTTTGATTTAAAACTAAGTCAGCTGAGTAAGGTAAATCACCTTCCATTCGTCCAATAATCGCTCTTACGAAATCGCTTTGCTGAGGCCAATCGATCAATTGCTGGCGAGACGCGCTTCCTTGAGCGGACACCAAAACTTTTTGAATATCATCCCCTCGACCCACCGATTGAATTGACAGCTCTACTGGCGCGGAAAATAAGTTCCCAGTCAATTCTGTTCTCTCAATACCGGATTCAGTGTCGAAAATAATTGGCCCCGATAAGTCATTAAAGGTTAAAGAATATTCGGGAATCATGAGAGAGTTTTCTTCTAAAGACAGATCTACGCGTACTTTCGTGTCAATACTTGAGTCATCCAATGGCACATCTATATTTAACGATGCATTGAAATCACCAGTAGTTTCCCAGCTTGATAGTGTCTCTGTTAACCCGCTCGGTAACGGAGCATTTTCTAAATAATTTAGACCTTCAGCAGTCTCCGCGGAAATACTTCCTTCCAATCGGACCCAGTTTTGATGCAAATTATTTTCCCTGATTTCTCCCGAAACATTTTGTATTTCTATACCCAAACTGTTTCCGCGATCAACTTCGAGATCTACATTATTATCGTCAGTTATAACTATGCCGGACATCTGATCAACGACTGGCCATTCCTCGCTGAAGCTAATTTCACTATCAGAGAGGACAAAATAACTTTGAAAGGTCTTTTCATTTGAATTAGCGTTTGGCAACGAACTGCCTCGATAGAGTATACCTCCCTCTAAGATGTCGCCCCGCCGAATCGCTTTATCCAAATAGCTCATAGAATTTCTAAGGTTCGGTTTGACGTTTGGACCATCAGGCAAATACCCTGTTTTAAGTGACGCATCAGCTCTACTAGCGCCTACCATCAATTCGATTTCCGCCTCTCGGTCCCTACCTTCGATGCGCTGATCTTTAAAAGAAAAGACTACTCTACCATCGATGGCATCAGACTCCGCGATTATTACTGAACTTGCCAATTCAAGTTCCTGGCCATTATTAAAATCTACTCGAAAATTTAATCGGCCGTTTACATGATCATATTGCCAAACATTAGTGAAAATATTCGGCAAATTGATTCTAAAATTCTCGGAATCGACTTCAGCAAAGCCTGCACTTATTTTAGAATTAGGGTTGAAACTAGCCTGAATGTATCCGTTGAGCCCCCATAGTGCTGGGGCGCCACNAACTGAATTTACCTCCACGTCCTCAATATTAGACTTCAGTATTACTGCATTACCAACCGCTTCTTCAANTGGAATAAAAACACTAAGNTTTTTAAATGCTCCCTCAACACCATANTGTAGAAGCTGCCGCCCATCATTCNCGGANAAAAANCCACTTTCAGCAANCAACTNNGAAATAAAAGCTAAGTCAACATAATCTGCCTGNATAGACAANCTATTTGANGGAATATAGGACGTANTTAAATTGAAGGATTCCCAGAAATGATTTTNCCATNGCAACGACATATCGGCCAGTGAAATATNCCANGCGTTATTCNANTCATCAAAAATAATACTGGNAGCACCACTCATATCATTGAAAGTAATTTGTTCCGACTCNGANCCCAATCCNGTTAACGAAATCTCTTTTAAATCAATCTCAGTAATTCCTCTGGTGAATTTTCCATCTTCAATATTAATCCAGAAATTTCCCGCACCNTGCAATTCATCGATCCTAAAGGACGCTATCGATTGNCCNNTNAATGGCTCAGAGTAATTCGCANCTGGAAGTTTTATAAAAACCTGCCCATCAATTTCGTTTAGTTCATCTCCAGTCACTTCGAANGAGAATGCAANTCGCCTACTACTNTCTCCCAGATTCGCATCNATGTGCAAAAAATGTGATTCCCCTCTGTTCTGGATTGNCGCNGTTCCATTCGNTAANCTGAATGTTGCGCCTTGATTTGTCACAAATCTAATACCAACATTCCTGAGGTTTAAATAAGAAATCCTTCGCAAAGATTGAAAAAGTTCATCAAGGTCTAATGCAGCTCCGTTTCCGTTATCTACACCAGCCAACCTCCAGTAGCCGTCGGAAGACTGCTCAACTATAATTTCCAGAGTTTCGACAGTNAAATCTTCCANTATCCATCNCCNCTCCAACAGACTGCGCTGAACGTCCAATGCAATTGTCGCACTGTCAAAAACCAACGCACTAGCGTTTCCGTCATCAATTGGCGCGCCGACAAGCAAACGTAAACCGTCGACGCGCAGTCTAGGGTTGATTCCATCAAAAGAGCCCGTTAAAGAGTCAACGCTAACTGGGACTCCCGTGTATTCAATAATTCGGCTTTCAAAATATGAGGCATCACCAGTAACAATAGACATCATTATCCGACCACCAACGATGTATACAGTTAGCAGCACAGCAAAAATGACCATCAGCGCAGCTGACCGTCTAATAATTCGCCTAAAATTAATCAAACGCATACCGTCTGTAACTACACGAATCATCGATCAAATTGATAAAAAATAACTTGGTCTCCATAGCTCTCCTGCTTATGGCGTGGTGGTAATCGTCAGTTATTTCAGCTCAATAAAGAAGCACACCCCACTGCAAATGAGTATACATAGGTTCGCACTCGATTATGACTNTTTTGATCTCTAATTCTTCTATATTTGAAAACACAACAAGCTCTCAANCTANNAGTTTAAGCATGCTTCCAACATCTGATTCCGAAATCACCGAGCAATTTTACAGTTTCGAATAATGGTAGCCCCATGACACCGCTGTAACTGCCGGTTATAGATTCAACAAACGCCGCCCCAAAACCCTGAATCGCATAAGCCCCCGCTTTGTCACGTGGCTCACCTGTTTCCCAATAAGCTTGTGCTTCCTCAACGTTTATGACTCGAANATTTACGAACGTCTCAGANCATATCGTCTTAGATCTNNTGCAACTTGTCACAGAAACAGCNGTAAGAACACGATGGGTCTNCCCAGACAATAGAGATAACATGTTNAGTGCGTCATTTTGGTCTACAGGTTTGCCAAAAATCTTGTCTTCAACAACAACAACCGTATCCGATGCAAGCACGATAGCTTCCCTGTCTAGCATTTTATTTAAGCAACATGCGGCTTTCGTTTTAGCAAGTCTCACNACCATGCTCTCCGGCACCTCGTTTTCGTGACGCGACTCATCNATGTCAGGAGCAAATATCAAGAAATCTACCCCTATTTGATTTAAGAGCTTCTGCCTCTGGGGTGATTTCGATGCAAGGAGCAACTTTGAAGGCGTCATTTATATTCAACGCACTTCAAAACTGCGTCGTGTCTTTCGAAGCACTTCAAAAAGCGACGGCCATACTACTGCACTCGTCAGCGCACCCATCAGGAACATCAGGTCAGTTGCTGATGTGTAACCTGTTATGACCTCTAGCCAGTGGCACAAGAGTAAGTTTATGCCCACTAAAACTAGAACCAAACCTGCTTGCTGAAGAGACGAAAACATTCGGAATCTTAAATGAAGACTCAGCGTAACGTAAGCAACGATCACTAGCGCCATCGCATTTATTCCGAGAACTGAGCCTTTCAAAATATCCAAAATCAATCCAATAAACCAAGCGGAACCAATGCCAACCCTATAGGGAAGCGCCATTACCCAGTACACCAGAACCATCGACACCCATTCGGGCCTGTAGTCCATTGCCCACTCAGGAAAAGGGACAATTGCAAGCAGATACGCTAGAAAAAAACTAAGAGTAATAACCCACTTACCGTTTGACTTTTCTTTGATTACCACAATGGCTAGTTTGTCTGTTGGCTTTGAATTTCTGTCGACTGATTCATAGGGNTCTCCTCTATTGAACTANGAATCTCTCCCTCGGGCTCTATTGGNACGANACTTNNTTGATCTTGAGGGAANACTAACATTACATGTCTAGTGCTCGCCATTTGAGCAAGCGGGCGAGCNCGAANCGTCGCAAAATCAAGACCAGGATCCGTATAAACACTAATTATTTCAGCCACAGGATAATTCTTAGGATAAACCTGACCCATTCCAGAGCTTACGAGTCGATCGCCCGCTTTCATATCCTGTGTTTGCGTCACAAATTCCAACTCTAACTCNGCCGTGTTTGAGCGACTNCCTCTAGCTAATGCCCGTTCTCCATTCCGGTTAACTTCAACTGGAGTGACATGATTTGTGTCAGTAATCAACATCACCCATGNGGTGAAGGGAAGCACCTCAACAACTTGCCCCATTAATCCATTCGCATCAAGCAAAGGTTGGCCCTGAAAAACCCCAGCATTTGCACCACGATTAATCAACACCCTTCTTGAGAACGGGTCTGGCGCAACGTTTATAATTTCCGCTGGCATCACGTCTGTCTCGAGACCTCCGGTTGCATTGCTGAGCTCCAAAAGGCGGCTATTTTCACTCGCTAAACTTTCTAAGAGTTGCAATTCACGTTGAGCTACAAGCACCTCCTCCCTTAACCTTTGGTTTTGTTCGAGCAAATCTGTCCGACTAACAAAAACATCATCAATCCAGAAAGATACNCGAGTGGGGATATCAGCGACCCAATATACAGGAGTCGTCANATAACCCAGACCATATCGCATAANATCGAGATATCCGAAACGATTATCCGCCNTCATTAAACAAACTGATAATAATAAAAAAGTAAGTGCTCTATACTCTAGAGCAACGCCTTTTATAAATAGCGTCTTGTCGATTGGGGGTCNCCTCTTCTAGACATCTCACGATCACAGTCTCCCANTTGAAATACCATTAATNCTCGCACGGGAACACTGAATATTGCGCTATTTCTGATTACTCCTNGTGAACTCAAACTATTCTAGAGTTAGCATGTCTAGCCCATGCGCATCCAATAGCTCCATCGCCTTTCCTCCTCCTCGAGCGACGCAAGACAGTGGATCATCAGCCACTATTACCGGTAATCCAGTTTCCTCCGTTAGGAGCTTGTCTAAATCTTGCAATAATGCGCCTCCTCCAGTTAAAACCAAACCGGATTCCGCGATGTCAGACGCTAGTTCGGGAGGTGACTGCTCTAACGCACTTTTTACAGCTTGAACTATAGCTGTCAAGGGCTCCTGGAGCGCCTCTAGAATTTCATCACTGTTAAGCGTGAAGCTTCTCGGAACACCCTCTGCTAGATTCCGCCCTCTTACATCAATTTCTTTTAACTCACTTGGATTTGCAAGAAAAGCACAACCAATCTCTTTTTTTATCCGCTCGGCTGTCGCATCACCGATCAAACTGCCGTAATTGCGACGAACATGAGTCGCAATTGCCTCATCAAAGCGATCCCCTCCAACCCTCACAGATTCAGAATACACTACCCCATTGAGAGAAATAATAGCAATCTCGGTTGTACCCCCTCCTATATCGACCACCATTGAGCCGCTTGCTTGCTCGACCGGCAGACCAGCCCCAATAGCTGCGGCCATGGGTTCTTCAATCAGACGAACATCTCTTGCTCCGGCGCTCGCTACGGATTCTCGAATAGCTCTTCGCTCTACCTGCGTCGATTTGCATGGTACGCAAACTAAAACCCTTGGACTTGGCGGGAAAAAACTATTTTCATGAACCTTATTAATAAAATGCTGCAGCATCTTTTCTGTAACCTGAAAATCAGCTATTACACCATCCTTTAAAGGCCTAATTGCCGTGATGTTNCCAGGAGTTCGGCCTAGCATCCGTTTAGCATCTGAACCTACAGCCGTAACCGATTTCTGACCATTATGAGTTCGAATCGCAACCACCGACGGCTCATTCAGCACAATACCCTCCTCTGGAACATANATGAGAGTATTTGCAGTCCCCAAATCTATCGAAAGATCATTCGAGAACATTCCTCTTATACTTTTAAACATGGGTTATTCGATACCTCAAATTTATGCGCTTCGAATCTTTGATCGCTTTCTAATTAAACGGCCAGAATGAGCAATGATTTAATCTCNACCGAAATTTGAAACTTATGGGCCCTCAGNAGAGTCAGNAATAACGACTACCTGGAATTTTTATCCTACTCAATTGTTATAAGTAGTCAAAATTCGAGTATAATCACTNATTGTNCAAAAGCCGCTCGCACTGTAACAATGGCAACGTTTAAGGGCAATATCATCGTGCAGANATATTAGCACTAATTTGGTTAAATTTTAGCTGTAAAAGGAGNACCCGAATGGGTTTCAACAAATNGGAGTTAACTAAAGTTGCTCAGCTGGCGCGGCTTCAGGTTACTGAGAGTGAAATTGAAGACGTATCAGAGCGAATTTCTGAAATATTACGCCTTATTGATCAAATGCAGTNAATAAACACAGATTCTATTGCTCCGATGTCTCACCCTTTCGACGGCACACAAGTGCTGCGCTCAGATGTAATTACCGAACAAAATNGTCGCGATGAATTACAAACGTTGGCTCCAAGTGTCGAAAAAGGGCTATTTTTAGTACCCAAAGTTTTAGAATAAGTCACAATCACCTGCCAATACACTAAGCAAACCGTTTACCATGTTAGAAAAAACTGTTGTTGAATTATCAGAAGCACTCAAACTCAGAAAAGTTTCGAGTGTTGAACTCACTCGCGCCTACTTAGAGAAAATTGGGANGAAAAGTAAGAAACTTAACACCTATATTACCGTGTGCGATGAATTGGCTCTNACTCAAGCAAAAATGGCCGACCAACGACTAGCAAAAGGTGAAAAAAATCCNCTACTAGGAATACCTNTAGCCCACAAAGATATTTTTTGTACAAAAGGGATCAAAACCACATGCGGCTCTAAAATGTTAGAAAACTTTGTGTCGCCATACAATGCGACGGTGGTGTCGAAACTTAATAAAGCTGGGATGGTGACTCTTGGNAAAACAAACATGGATGAATTTGCCATGGGTTCATCNANCGAAACNAGTTATTTTGGTCCAGTAAAAAACCCATGGGACACGGAAAAAGTACCAGGTGGGTCCTCAGGNGGATCAGCTGCCGCTGTCGCAGCAGATTTGTGCGCCATAGCTACCGGAACAGATACGGGTGGTTCCATNCGACAGCCAGCATCATTTTGCGGCGTCACGGGATTGAAGCCAAGCTATGGTCGTATTTCTCGTTGGGGAATGATCGCATTCGCATCCAGNCTTGATCAGGCAGGGCCAATTTCAAAAAGCGCAGAGGATGCAGCTATCATTATGAATGCTATGGCTGGGTCAGACGACCTTGATTCCACAAGTATTCGAGCTCCAGTAGATGATTACACAGCCAGCATCAACGATTCACTTCATGGCATAAAAATAGGGGTTCCAAAGCAACATTTAACCGAAGGACTTTCCATTGAGGTGGAAGAGAGTATAAGGCAAGCNTTGCAAGTTTATGAAAAATTAGGGGCCACGATCAAAGAAATAGATCTACCTAATAACCACCTATCCGTTTCCGCCTACTACGTGATAGCTCCAGCGGAGGCATCAGCGAACCTATCCCGCTATGATGGTGTTCGGTATGGGTTTCGATGTTCGCANCCTACTGACCTTGAGGATATGTACAAACGAACTCGTAGTGAAGGTTTTGGCAGCGAAGTCAAAAGGCGAATCATGATAGGCACCTACGCGCTGTCAGCTGGTTATTATGATGCTTATTATCAGAAAGCTCAAAAAATTCGAAGACTCATCAAAAATGATTTCGATGCCGCTTTTAAAACAGTCGATGTGATAGTAGGACCCACATCTCCTCATACGGCATTCGGTTTAGGAACAACCACAGATCCCGTAAAAATGTATTTAGAAGATATCTACACAATAGCTGTAAATCTCGCAGGCTTGCCTGGTATTTCCATACCTGTAGGCCTGGTGGGTAAGTTGCCTATTGGAATGCAAATTATTGGCAAAGACTTCGCTGAAGCGAAGCTATTAAATGTTGCACACAAATATCAAAAAGAAACCGATTGGCACAAAATGAAACCTTCGCTAGATTTTGGGGACTGACAATGAAATGGGAATCGGTCATCGGACTAGAGGTGCATGTCTCTCTTTCAACTAAGTCAAAATTGTTTTCNGGAACTGCATCTAATTTCGGTGCTGAGCCCAATACCCAAGCAAACATATTTGATTTAGCCATGCCAGGGACGCTTCCTGTTTTAAATGAGGCGGCGCTCACGATGGCAGTGCGGTTTGGTCTAGCGATCGGCGCAGAGATAGGAAAATACTCAGTATTTGATAGAAAGAATTATTTTTACCCTGACTTGCCAAAAGGATATCAAGTTACNCAATTAGATTTTCCTACAGTGGGTAAAGGGTCAATTAGTATCAANTTAGAAGACGGGTCGGAGAAGATTATCGGCATCACGCGGGCCCANATAGAGGAAAATGCNGGAAAATCACTCCATGAGGATTTTAGCNATCAGTCTGGCATTGATTTAAATAGAGCTGGTGAACCACTTTTGGAAATCGTCTCAGAACCAGAAATTAAAAATGCTAAGGAAGCTGTAGCCTACCTCAAGAAACTTCACTCAATTGTTCGTTACCTCGATATTTCTGATGCTATTATGGCTCAAGGGTCAATGCGNTGCGACGTTAATGTTTCTATTCGAGAACAAGGAGAGACTAAGCTGGGCACCCGCACNGAAATCAAAAATATTAATTCGTTTAGATTCGTTGAGAAAGCGATTAATTCAGAAGTTCTGCGCCANCAGGAGGTAATTGAAGACGGTGGTAGCATTGTTCAAGAAACCCGAAGGTATGATTCANCTNNAAACGCGACGAGCAGCATGCGAAGTAAAGAAGTAGCCAATGATTATCGCTACTTCCCAGAACCCGACTTGCTCCCGGTGGTCATCGATGATTCTTTTATATCGTCGATCCGCTCTGAGCTCCCAGAACTTCCGGACGCAAAGAAAGAGAGATTTATCGAAGACTATGGGCTAAGCGCATATGACGCNGGCGTTCTTACGTCATCTCGAGAAATGGCAGATTATTTTGAAATGGTAGTACAAACCTGCGGAGNTCCAAAAATAGCNGCTAATTGGGTAACAGGAAACCTACAAGGAACTCTCAACAAACTCGAATTAGATATTGCGGCCTCACCAATAAGTGCAAAAGATTTAGCTTCCTTGATCTCACGAATAAAAGATAACACTATCTCTAGCAAAATCGCAAAAACTATATTTGAATCAATGATAGATAGCGATCAATCAGTTGATGCAATAATCGAACAAAAGGGATTAAAACAAGTTACNGATGATGGGGAAATTGAGCGACTAGTAATTCAAGTAATGGAGGAGAATCAAAGCCAGGTGGAGCAATTTAAGACTGGTAAAGAACAAGTCCTAGGATATCTAGTAGGGCAAGCTATGAAGATATCAAGAGGTAAGGCTAATCCAGAGCAAGTTGGCCAATTACTAAGACAAAAAATCGAACAAGNAATATAGCAAGATTCCTAAAAGAATATCTTTTTTACAGGCCGTAATTATGAAAGAAGGGAAAAAACGAGGCGTAGAGAGAACCCAAATAGCAACAAGAAACGAGAGTTGGTCTGATGATCGTCTTAAATTGTTTCTGGAAATCGAGCCCCCTTCAGGAGTACCCGTAGATTACAATATTTTGTTAAAAGCCTACCGCGGAATGACTGAGAATCTTTTTGAAAGATTTATTAAAATCTTTATAGAAGCTGGCAAGGACGTCAATTGCAAGCAAGTTGACGGTAGCACTTTTCTCGACCTGGTCTCAAAACACCGAAAGTCTGAAGCTTACGCGAAGATACTTCAAACTGCCGGCGCTTCCTCAACTAAATCTTGAAGTTTATTCTCCATTAANCTTCACTTTTATCGCTTTTTTAAAAGCCTATCTTTTTTTTTAATTCGGGAATGTCTCACAAAAGTCGGTGCGACTTTTAGAAGATCGTCGTCTGGGTGAGTACAATCGAGTTTAGTGCATAGCTTTTCCTCTATGGCAGGCAANAGAAATGAATCTTCCTCACAGGCAAAACTAATCGAGGTGCCAATCGCCCCAGCTCTNCCTGTTCTNCCTATACGATGGACATAATCTTCAGGCTCTTCAGGTAATGTAAAATTAACAACGTGGCTGATATNTTCAATATGCAACCCCCTGCCAGCCACATCGGTGGCCACTAAGACTCGAAGCTTTCCTGATTTAAACGCTTCCAGCGTTCGAATTCTTTTGTGTTGAGGTATGTCACCGGATAAGGTCCCACAATCTATACCATTACGATAAAGATTATCCGCTAAGTCACGGACCTGATCACGACGATTACTAAACACTATTACTTTACTTGTACCTTCTTCAGCTAGNAAATTAAAAAGTAAGTCGTATTTGCTCTCTGTTGTCACCAGATAAACTATCTGCTTAACCGCTTCCGACGCAACTTTCTCCGGTTCTATTTCTACCATGATNGGATTCATCGCCCAACGCTCAGCCAATTCTTTGATCTCTGCTGAAAATGTGGCGCTAAACATCAAAGTTTGTCGGCAATCTTTNCCCGGGGTTCGAGNTATCACTCGTCTCACCTGAGGGATAAAGCCCATATCCAACATCCTATCAGCTTCATCCAAAACCAATAATTCAACCTGCCCCAAATAGATATTATCGTTGGTAACAAAATCTAGAAGCCTCCCCGGAGTNGCGACAACAATATCCACTGCCTTTCTATCCAAGGCNGTCAATTGTTTTTTGTAATCCTCGCCCCCTACAAGGGTAACAACATGAANATCACAAAACTCAGTTAATCCGCTTGCATCGCTTGCAATTTGAATCGCCAACTCTCGAGTCGGAGCAACAACAAGAGCGCGAGGCTCCGCAATATAGCGACTCTCTATTGTGTTAGTTAGTAAATCATTGATAATAGTAACTAGAAAAGCGACCGTCTTTCCGGTACCTGTTTGGGCACGCCCAGTCACATCGTGNCCTTCAAGAGTATGGACTAAGCTTTGAGCTTGAATAGGGGTGCAAAACTCAAACCCAAGTTTGGTTATTGCTTTTTGTAAAGGTTGCGCTAGNTTGAAANTATCAAAAGAAAGCTTGTTCTCTGTAACACTGACTAAAGCATCTTCCATTAATCGTAGCTCAACATAAATTTTAGGTNTCGTGAAAAAGGGCCAGCATAATAGCTGGTAAAGAACTAATTTAAAAGGGATTAATTAATAGGGACCGCTCTTATCCATCGATTAGTTGGAACCACACACCCGACATTTTGGATCCTTTAATAAGCGCATCTCACGCCATTGAGAAGTAGAAGCATCAAATAATAGTAAGCGTCCCCGTAAGGGTCGTCCAATATTTGAGATAAGCTTTATTGCTTCCATGGCTTGCATGGAACCTATGATACCGACCACTGGTGACATAACTCCATTAGTAGCACAACTTTCGTCTTGGTTTCCATCTTGATAAAGACAATGATAGCAAGGGCTATCAGCTTCACGACTATCAAATACAGCTACCTGACCCTCCATTCGAATAGCTGCCCCAGAAACCAAGGGTTTTGAGTGCCGCAAGCAGGAGTCGTTTACAGCAAACCGAGTTATGAAATTGTCACAACAATCTACTACAACATCAACGTGCCTTACCGCTTCTTCTAATAAAGCGCCCTCTAATCTTTCCTTGATCGCCGTTATTTCAACGTCTGCATTCAAACCCTTCAAAGCATCTTCTGCAGATTTAACCTTCAACTCACCCAGATTAGAATGGCTGTGCGCAATCTGTCTCTGAAGATTAGAAACTTCTACGAAATCATCATCAGCAATGGTTATGCGACCGACCCCAGCCGCAGCTAAGTACATAGCTGCTGGGCAACCGAGCCCGCCCATTCCAATTATTAGCACGGATGAATTTAGCAATTTTTGCTGCCCAATCACGTCCATCTCCGGCAACATAATTTGTCTGCTGAACCTTAGCAATTGTTCATCATTCATAACCAATATTATTTACCCTCCCATCGAGCGGCGACNACCCTGTTAATGCCAGAGTAGTCTTTTCTTCCCGACACTTCAAAATAGCCAGACCTTTTAAGACATTCAATAATTGAATCCTGCTGATTATATCCGTGCTCTAATAAGAGCCAAGAGCCTTTTTTTAAATATTTCCGAGATTGGCGAATAATATGCTTCAAGTCTGAATATCCGGAATCTCTTGCAGTTAATGCAATAGTAGGCTCGAACTGCAAACCATCTTCGACTAAATGCTTATCACCATGCATCAGATATGGTGGGTTGGCGACAATTAAGTCGAAAGTCTCATCTGGCAANCCCTTACACCAAGACCCCTTATGAAATTTGATATTTGAGGCTTCCAAGTTTCTTGCGTTATGCCGAGCAACGCCTAGAGCCTTAGGGCAGATGTCCACAGCATGAACACGCCATCTTGGATTTGTGCGGGCAATCGCTATTGCAACTGCCCCGCTCCCTGTCCCCAAATCGGCTATTCGCAGCTTATTTTTGGAACTACCAAGCGTTTCTAGCGCAAACTCAACTAATATTTCAGTTTCAGGCCTTGGAATTAAAACGTGATCATTAACGACTAGCTCAAAGTCCCAAAANCNGCGCTTCCCAACAATATATGCAATAGGTTCACCTAGCTTTCTCCTCAGGAGCATATGTTGAAATTGTTGTTCCTGAAGCTCTGTTAGAATATGTTCACCATGAGCTCGCAAGTACTCTTTAGTTTTTGAGATAACAAAACTAAGCATAATTTCTGTATCGAGCATATAAGATTCACTATGGGATCTTATATCCTCTGACATGCCTAGGGCCTGATTGATAGAGAGCCCCATTTTCTCTTACTCTTCCTCAGACAAACCAATCAAGAGGTCAGCTTGATATTCATTTATCAAAGGCTGAACTACTAAGGCCAACTCTCCGGACATAATTTCTTCCAGGCTGTAGAGCGTTAACTTAATTCTATGGTCGGTTACTCGTCCCTGTGGGTAGTTATAAGTTCTTATTTTTTCTGAGCGATCACCACTTCCGACTAATTTTCGCCGAGTATCGGACTCCTCTTGCTGCAGAGCTTTTTGTGCTTGATCCAATAATTTAGCCTGAAGTAACGACATCGCTCGTGCCCTATTCTTATGCTGAGACCTTTCGTCCTGACATTCAACGACAATTCCTGTTGGTATATGCGTTATTCGAATTGCACTNTCTGTTTTGTTNACGTGTTGACCACCTGCTCCGCTTGCCCGGAATGTNTCTACTCGCAAATCACTCTTGTTGATGTCAATCTCATCGACCTCGCCTAATTCAGGCATTACCGCCACAGTGCAGGCTGACGTGTGAATACGTCCTTGGGTTTCAGTCTCAGGAACCCTCTGAACACGGTGCGCTCCAGATTCAAACTTAAGTTTCTCATACACATTTTTCCCTTCAATCCGCACAACAATTTCCTTGTAGCCCCCATGCTCTCCAGACCGTTCAGAAACCACCTCAGCCTTCCAACGCACCCCCTCGCAATATCGTGCATACATCTTGAACAAATCACCACAAAATATAGCTGCCTCATCACCGCCTGTTCCTGCCCTAATTTCCAAAAATACATTACAACTATCCTTTGAATCCGTGGGCAATAACAATTTTTGTAATTCAAGTTCGAGCATCTCCAATTGTGCGGTCTTCGCTTTGATTTCCTCTTCCACCATAATTCGGATATCGGGGTCAGAGTCTTTCTTCATTTCGTTTATTTCATTCAGATCCACAACCACTTTATTGAAGTCATTAAATTTTTTTACAACCTCCTCTAGATCGCTATACTCCTTGGACAAATCTCTAAACTGATTTTGATTCGCGATAGTTTCAGCATCACTTAAAAGAGCTTCAATCTCACTATATCGATCCTTCAAATTATCTAGTTTTAAACGAATTGAATTTTTCATTATTAATCTATTTTGCGCTTAATTATCTTTCTTAGCCAACTCGAACAGTTCGTTAACGAGATCTATTAATTCTTCCCGACCTTCAGAGC
The DNA here is from genome assembly GCA_002172295.1 of Gammaproteobacteria bacterium TMED139. Classification (GTDB taxonomy): domain Bacteria; phylum Pseudomonadota; class Gammaproteobacteria; order Pseudomonadales; family Pseudohongiellaceae; genus UBA9145. The sequence continues at coordinate 36,659 of NHGO01000054.1, forward strand.
TTGCATTTTTCAGTTGAACACTAGGAGCGTGAGTAAATTTATTGGTAATTGCTCTAGCTAACGACTCCAAAACTTTCTCTGCAGATTCTCCACTTGAAAGTGATTTGATTGCGCGTTCCAACTCTGTTTCACGTATTCGATCCGCCTTTTCTCTGAAGGCTCGCAAAGTGGAAACGGCACCTAAGGAGCGCAATTGCTTGGTATATTCTTGAACACCCCGATTTATGATTATTTCAGCTTGGGCCGCCGCCTCTGACCTGCTCTTAACGTTATCTTCGATAGCGTCGCTTATATCATCAATACTATATAAATAAGCGTCAGCTATATCTCCAACCTGGGTTTCGATATCTCTAGGCACAGCTAAGTCAATTAGCAACATCGGTCGGTGCTTCCTTCGCCATAATGCCCGCTCTACGGAGCCTTTGCCTAATATTGGTAATTGGCTATTGGTAGATGAAACAACTATATCAGCACCACCAATTTGTTCAGGGATGTCCGAAAGCAAAACCCCTTTACCATTAAATTTATCTGCAACTTCAAGAGCGTTATCTAAGGTTCTGTTTGCGACTGTAATTCTAGATACACTCTTCTCCGCAAAGTGCCTCGCCACAAGCTCGATGGTTCGCCCAGCCCCAATCAGGAGAATTGACAAAGATTCTAAATCAGAAAAGATTCGCTCCGCCAGCAAAGTTGCCGCATAAGCAACAGAGACAGGACTCTCACCGATCGCCGTATCTGTTCGAACTTCTTTGGCGATAGAAAAAGCGGCATTGAACGTGCGACTTAGTGATGGACCAATCAATTTTAATTCTTTAGATANTGCAAAAGCAGATTTTATTTGCCCAAGGATTTGTGGCTCTCCGAGAATCAATGAATCTAAACCGCAAGAAACCTTCATCAGATGCTTAACAACTTCCTCGCCAGTAAAGGAATAAATACTTGTTCTAAGTTGGTTAGGTTGAAGCTTGTGATAACCCGCCAGCCAATCAATAATCTCATCAATTTTCTCCTGAATTAGAGGACGTTCCCAATTTTTGCTTTGATCAGCACCGGAAGATTTGACACTAAGACCATCTACGTATAGTTCNGTACGGTTACACGTCGACAAAAGAACCGCTTCGGAAATATCAGCTAAACCTTGAACCTCTGTTAGAGCGTCACTTATTATCTCTGGCGGGAAAGCAACTTTCTCTCTGAGCGATACATCTGCTGTCTTATGGTTGATTCCTACTATTATAAGACTCATTTCCTTCCTTGCCGACGCAATTCACAACATTAAGTATGTTACTCCAATTTGAAGCTGGTTCCCATTAGTCNCAATCGCTGGTGGCAAGAAAATAAACTCAATTGCAAATCGTGCTACATTAGGTAAGAGTCGAATTAGAGACGTAAAGTATTGCAAATCTGCCCAAGGATTTGCAAAATCTANACTACGTTGGAAACAGAAAACCCTGCTGTATTGGTAATTGCAAATATGAAAGTCCTAATAATGAAAACCGGAATTAATCTAATAACGCATTTGGCCGCCCTGACCCTCTTTATTAGCTGTGCCACTAATACGGCAACTGATAGCTCTCAGACCAACGAGGTCGATATGAGCAGCCACAAGGAACCTTCTGAGGCTAATGAAGAAATCGTTTACGGCGCCTTCACTCAGGAACAACTCTATCAGACCATAATTAGTGAATTAGGGGCTCAGCGAGGCGATTTAAACGATGCAGGAGAGAACTATCTCGATCTAGCTATTGAAACCAAAGACTTGGCAATCATCCAAAGAGCGATTCAGTTTGCAACCGTCAATAATGATATTAACGCGCTAATGCAACTTGGGTTGCTGTGGTCGGAGGTCGAGCCAGCTAACACAAGACCCCATTTGATGCTGAGCTTCCAATTCTTAGAAACTGGGAATTATACTCAGGCTCTGTCGCACATGGCGCGGGTTTTAGACTTAGGTGGAGACTTCGACTTTACAGCGTTAACGACAAGAACGGGGACTCTCGAGACTGGTGAAAGAGGACGCTTGATTTCTGGAGTTAGGCAACTTTTACGAGAATTTCAATCTGAAGAATCAATTCGAATAGCGTTAATTCAATTACTAGCTCAAAATCGACAGCTGGAAGAGGCTCTTTCAGAANTACGGCCCCTTNTGAGGGAATTTGGCTCTTCACCACGATCAGTGTTGCTCCATGGTCAAATACTACAAAATATGGATAACCCAGAGGGTGCAATTAGAGTCCTCAGATCTGGAATCAGAGAGTTTGGGGAAGACAAATCACTACGTTTAAGTTTTGCCAGATTGTTGATTCAGAATGATGAGCTGGAAGACGCGTATGATCAATTTAAAATCATAGTTGCCAAAGAGCCAGAAGATTGGGAGAGTTTATACTCCATGAGTTTACTGGATTTGGAGCTCGAGAGATTCGAACAAGCAATTCCTATCCTAGAAAAGTTGATCGAAGCTGATGAACATTATGATGAGAGCCAATATTATTTAGGTCTACTCTACGAGCAAACCGAGAAATATGAGAAGTCAATAAAACACTACCGCCTGGTTCGCGTCGGGACCAATAATTATTTGGCTGCTCAGCAACAGGCAACACGCCATAGCATTTCTCTCGGCAAATTGGATGAGGCTCACTCTTGGCTAGTCCGACAATCAAATGGTCAGCCAAGAATCGAAGTTCTTTTTACAACCGTCGAATCAAACCTTCTAGGGCAAGCGGGTTATCACAAAGAAGCAAAAGAGTTATTGGATTCCGCTTTAAATCGTTTTCCCAATGAAGCTGAGTTATTGTTCGCTCGAGTCCTTTGGTTTGATTCACAGGCTGATAGAGTGGGCTCAGAAAAAGATTTAAGGCAAATTATCCGGATGCAGCCAGATGACGCTCGAGCACTTAATCATCTCGGGTACATGTTGGCAGACCAAACAGATAGATTCGAGGAGGCCTTAAATCTGATTGAACGAGCAATCTCAATCGCACCGGATGACCCAGCAATTATAGATAGCTTAGCGTGGGCTCAGTATAAACTTGGTAGATACGAAGATGCCTTAATGAATCTAAGGCGCGCTTTTGCAGTATTTCCGGACCATGAAGTTGCCTCCCATTTGGGTGAAGTTCTCTGGAAGTTGGGAGAATATGAAGAGGCCAACCAAGTATGGGAAGACGCTTTAAAAACGCGTCCGGATAGCCCATTGATAAAGGCAGTCATCGAACGATTCAGACCAGAGTGATGATATTGCACCTGACTCTAAAGACATTATTATTTAATCGATTTCGGCNGAGAGAAATTAGCTTATTTTTATTGATTTACGCCCTTTCGAATTGCTCCACCACCTCGTTAAACAAGAACGAGGACAATTGGCGACAGCAGCGCACATTAATTGAGCAGACTACCAGTTGGCAGCTAAGAGGAAGAGTTAACGTTGAATATCACGACGAATCACACACCCCTCGTATTCAGTGGCAACAACAAGATGATCAATACAGAATTCGCCTCTGGGGTACATTTAATGCAGGTAACACAATTATCACGGGCGAGCCAAACTTAGTCACCATGGAACACGATGGAGAGGTTATAACTGCGAAGAGTCCTGAAAGCTTGATATTGGAAAATTTAGGTTATGAGTTGCCAGTTTCATATTTAGAGTTTTGGATACGAAGCCTACCGTCACCAAACTCTGATGCAGAATTAATTTTCAACGAATTAAANCATCTCGCAGGGATCAAACAAGACGGGTGGGAAATAGATTATTCTGACGCTCGCCAGTTCAGTGGTATAACTCTCCCTCGTCGCGTTGAAATGAATCAGGCNCAGGNTGACATACGTCTCAGATTCATTGGGCTGAACTGGGTATTGAACCCCGGCGAAAACTAATGTTTACCGAAGGTAAGTGTTATCTGTCGCCTGCAAAGATAAACCTATTCTTACATATCCTTAACCGCCGTGCGGATGGCTACCACGAATTACAGACTGTATTCCAGTTGCTAGATTTTGGTGATGAACTAACATTCAATGGCAACGAAAACGGAATACTAACATTGCACCAAANNGCANAAAATCAACTTCAACCACTACCAGCTAGTCAAAACATCATCATAAAGGCAGCTCAGCTCCTTCGAAAAAGAACTAACAATGTCGAAAAAGGCGCAGAAATAATTCTAAAAAAGCGCATTCCCATCGGCGGTGGGCTAGGCGGTGGAAGCAGCAATGCCGCTACCACCCTAAAGGTCCTAAATCGCCTATGGAGGTGCAACCTCTCCGATAAAGAATTAAGTGCCTGTGCTTTGCAGCTGGGTGCTGACGTACCCTTCTTTCTCGGGGGCCATTCTGCCTGGGGTGAGGGTGTTGGAGAAAAACTCAGACCAATTCAGCTAGAGAAGGCTTGGTATGTCGTGATCACACCCAAATGCTCAGTCTCTACAGCCCTGATTTTTTCGCATGAAAATTTGACACGGAACACTCAAGCCATCAAAATGGCCGACTTTCTGGCGGGCAGTGCCAGAGTCAGAAACGACTGTGAATTAGTCACGAAGAAACTTTACCCGAAAATAGAAGAGGCTCATAGCTGGCTTAGTAAGCATGCAGAAACTCGAATGACTGGCACCGGTGCTTCAGTATTCGCTAAGTTCACAAGTGAAAAGCAAGCCAGAGCTGTGCTTGAGCAAGCACCCAAAGGCATGCGAGGATTCGTGGCTGAAGGAGTCAATTCATTATAGACTTGGGGTTCTCAAATATAGTTGAGTTATCTAAAATAACAGGCCTCTGTTAGTTAATTGAGTTAGCGGCAGACAGAACAATTGGGGTGTCGCCAAGTGGTAAGGCACAAGGTTTTGATCCTTGCATTCGTTGGTTCGAATCCAGCCACCCCAGCCATTTTTTGACAAACCGATACAACAAAAAATAGTAAAGACGTGCCCACTCGAGGAAGCAAGCGTGGCAAACAACTTAATGGTTTTTACCGGCAATGCTAATCCAGTATTGGCTGATGCTATTGCTAGAAATATAGGCGTCCCGCTCGGGTACGCTAGCATCAGCAAGTTCAGTGATGGAGAGGTATCTGTCGAATTAAACGAGAATGTTCGTGGGAAAGATGTATTTGTTATTCAACCTACTTGTGCACCAACAAACGAAAGCATAATGGAACTGTTGCTAATGTCTGATGCACTTCATCGAGCGTCGGCAAACAGAATAACTGCGGTTATCCCATATTTTGGTTATGCAAGACAAGATAGACGGGTTCGGTCGGCGAGAGTCGCTATCAGTGCTAAAGTCGTTGCTGATATGATTGGCGCAGTGGGTGTTAACAGAGTGCTTACCGTCGACCTCCATGCCGAACAGATTCAAGGGTTTTTTAGTATTCCCGTTGATAATGTGTATGGCTCCCCAGTCTTGACCGATGACATTGAAAGGCAGAACTACTCAAATCTTACGGTAGTGTCCCCTGACGTTGGGGGCGTAGTAAGAGCCAGGGCCGTTGCAAAGCAAATTAACGCAGACCTTGCGATCATAGATAAGCGACGGCCAACGGCTAATGAAGCACAAATAATGCATATCATTGGTGATGTGAAAGGCAAGAGTTGTTTAATAGTTGATGATATGGTGGATACTGCTGGCACACTATGCAAAGCGGCCGATGCGCTCAAAGATCACGGCGCCACGAAAGTCGTCGCATACTGTACTCACCCAGTCCTATCGGGCCCTGCGATCCAAAACATTGAGGAGTCGAATTTAGATTCACTTGTAGTCACGGATACGATTCCCCTGAACGAGTTAGGTAAAAACTGCAAACGAATTCGCCAACTCTCAATGGCTAAACTGTTAGCGGAATCGATTAGGCGCGTAAGCAATGAAGAATCCATTAGCGCGATGTTTGATAATACATGAGTAGATAAACACCGCCGGATAAAACAAACTGTGCCCTCAATGCACGGTTTCAAATTAACCCTTTGTTTAGTTGGTCGCAGATTAAACAAAGTTGAATAGCTAGGGTTCGAAAATAAGCTGAATGATTAGCATCGTTCTGTTTAGAGTTGGGAACCCTATATTAGAGGAATAACAAATGTCTAAAGAATTAGAACTAAGCTGTTCTGTTCGAGAAGACTTAGGGAAAGGTGCGAGCCGCCGCCTACGTCGTCTGAACAAATCTATTCCAGCCATCCTTTATGGGGGTGAAAAAGAACCTGCCTCTCTTACCATTGCTCATAAAGATATAGCAAAGGCTACAGAAAACGAGGCCTTCTTTTCGCAGATAATTACGCTTAAAATTGGCAGCAAGAAAGAGAAAGCTGTAATAAAAGCACTGCAGCGGCATCCCGCTAAACCATTTATATTGCATGCGGATTTCCTGCGAGTCAGTGATAAGCAAGCTATAACAGTTAGAGTCCCGATCCATTTCCTTAATGAGGATAAGTGTGCAGGAGTTAAAATCGGCGGGGGTAATATATTAAAGACACTTAATGAGATTGAAGTGTCTTGTCTACCAAAAGACCTGCCTGAGTACATAGAAGTGGACATGCTTGAGATTGAACTTGGTGATTCAGTTCATCTCTCCGACATTACCTTGCCAGAAGGCGTGATTAGTGTCGCCCTATCCGTGGGAGAGGAAAATGACCTGTCTGTAGCCACCGTCCAAATGCCTCGTGGAACTGCTGAAGACGAAGAAAGTACGTCCGAAGAAGACGGTACCGATGAGCAGGCCGATGGCGAAAGTTCTGATGGTGATAAAACCTCTGGTGAAGACGAAAGCGCGTAAACAAGCTGTTTGGCATCCGAGACGAGACGAATGCTCGATCATCCAATAAAGCTTATTGTGGGCCTTGGAAATCCCGGCCCACAGCACGAGAGTAACCGTCATAACGCAGGTGTGATATTTCTTCACCACCTCTGCAGTCGCTATGGCGGGCAACTTCGTGTCGAGGCTAAGTTTTTTGGTGAATTCTCTTCTATAAGCATTTTAGGAAGTGAAACAAGGCTTCTCTTTCCTACAACCTTCATGAACAACAGCGGCAAATCTGTAGCGACGGTTTGTAAGTTTTTCAAAATCGCTCCAGAGAACATGTTGGTAGCGTATGACGAAATTGATTTTGATGTGGGAACAACTCGCTTCAAAGAGGGCGGTGGTCACGGCGGGCATAATGGTGTACGTGACATCATAGATGCCATCGGAGGGAAGAAAAATTTTTTCCGCTTGAGGATTGGTGTCGGACATCCAGGCCATAAATCCATGGTAGCCAACTACGTCCTGAGTGACCCTTCTCGAGCAGAGGCAGACGCCATTATGTCAAATATTGAAGACGCCATAAGGGTTGTACCAAAAACCGTAACAGGTGATTGGGAAGAAGCTATGAAATTTTTACACAGTAACTAAAGGCAAAAAAAATGGCGGTCAAATGCGGTATCGTGGGACTTCCGAATGTTGGAAAATCTACGCTATTTAATGCGCTAACAAAGGCGGGGATCGCCGCGGAAAACTTTCCTTTCTGCACGATCGAACCGAATTCGGGAGTCGTCTCAATTCCTGATGAACGCCTTGATCGACTTGCCGATCTTGTGAAACCTCAAAAAGTTATCCCCACGACTGTTGAGTTCACAGACATAGCTGGCTTAGTAGCTGGCGCATCAAAAGGTGAAGGTCTTGGCAATCAATTCCTGGCTAACATACGAGAAACTGATGCGATTGCGCATGTCGTAAGGTGCTTTGAGGATGAAAACGTTACCCACGTTTCGGATCTCATTAGTCCTATGGCTGATATTGAAACTATTAATACAGAACTCGCGCTGGCTGATTTGGAAACCGTGGAGAAAACCCTTGATAGGGTTAGTCGGGTAGCAAAGAGCGGCGATAAGGAAGCACAATATCAAGTAAATTTACTGGAAAAAGTGAAATCTCATCTTGACGAAGCAAAGCCTGCCAGAATTCTTGAACTTCATAAAGAGGAGCATGCTAATCTTCAACCATTACATCTACTTACGGCAAAACCAGTCATGTATATCGCTAATGTTGATGAAAACGGCTTTGAGAATAATCCGCATTTACAGAAGGTTCAGGAGATAGCAGCAAACGAGAACGCAGTGGTTGTTGCCATATGCAATAAGTTAGAAGCAGAAATTGCGGAGCTCGAAGAGGACGAAAAACTAGAATTTTTGCAGGATCTGGGCATGAAAGAAGCTGGCTTGAATAGGGTAATTCGAGCAGGATACAGCCTATTAGGCTTGCAAACATATTTTACCGCGGGTGAAAAAGAAGTGAGAGCATGGACTGTAGAAAGCGGCGCTTCTGCGCCAGCTGCGGCTGGTGTGATTCATACGGATTTTGAAAAAGGTTTTATTCGGGCGGAAGTTGTCGCCTATCAAGACTTCGTTCAGAATAATGGAGAGGTCGGCGCAAAAGACGCAGGAAAATGGCGTTTAGAAGGTAAAGAGTATGCAGTTCAAGACGGGGATGTGATCCATTTCAGGTTTAATGTTTAACACTTGGTGATACTTATGAGAATTTACAGGACCGGAATTATTCTAACTATTTTTATTCTGGGCACCACCGTTAGAGGCCAGACATTAGAAGACGAAGCGGTTAGTTGGCTTCAGGAATATATAACAGTCGACACTATTAATCCGCCCGGAAATGAGTACCGCGCCGTAGATTTTCTGGCAGACATTTTTGAAGCAGAAGGCATCGAGTATCAAACCGCAGAAAGTGCTCCTGGACGCGGTAATATCTGGGCGCGCCTAGAAGGCGGCGATGAGCCGGGTCTAATACTTTTACAGCACTCTGACGTTGTGCCAGCCGACGAAGAATTTTGGACAATCCCAGTGCTATCTGGCGCCATCCGTGATGGTGTTATTCTCGGTCGCGGGGCGCGCGATATGAAAGGGCTGGGAACTCTTCAACTCGCCACCTTTCTGGCCCTTCACCGATCTGGTGTTGAGCTAAACAGAGACGTGGTATTCCTGGCCACCGCTGATGAAGAGGCGGGAGGATTGTACGGCGTTGGCTGGCTGATCGATAATCGCCCAGAAATTTTCGAAGACATCGGCATCCTGCTCAATGAAGGCGGTGGAGGAAGCCGGGTTGGCCAAAGCGTAGTCTTCAGCGTTGAAGTCACTCAGAAAGTCCCAGTGTGGCTTCGTCTTTATGCTGTCGATCGTCCCGGCCATGGTTCATCGCCACGAACTACAAGCTCGGTAACACGAATCGTTCAGGCTTTAAACACTTTGCGGGAGAACCCCTTCCCGCCCCGAATTATTGGTCCGGTAAACGAATACTTCGGCGCATTGTCAGTAGATATGGACCAAGAGTGGGCTGGCTCCTATGCCGATATCCAGTCAGCCATCAACGATCCCAACTTCGTGGACAAATTGCACGAGGCTCGGCCTGGCCACAATTCTCTGATTAGGGATACTTGCTCCATGACTCGCATGAGCGGCTCTAATAAGATTAACGTGATTCCACCAACAGCTTGGGCTGAATTAGACTGTCGCATACTGCCAGATAAGCCAGCGGATCAGTTTATTAGCGAACTAGATGATTTGATTGGCTATACCGGTGTCGAAATCCAAACAATTATGGCCTTTACCCCCGCGATCTCCGAGACAAACTCCAGACTTTACAGGGCTATTGACTCTGTGACGCAGGAGCTGCATCCAGGATCTCGAGTCTTGCCGTCTGTCAGCACTGGCTTCACCGACAGCCACTTTACAAGGGATTTAGGAATAATCAGTTACGGATTTAATCCTATAATAACCAACAGGGGGGAACACACGGGTGTTCACGGCAACGACGAGCAAGTCGGCGAGCAAGCATTCCGCCGTGGCGTCGCAGACTACTATGCTGTAGTGAGAAATGTAGTTATCGACTAGCACTGGTATTGACATTTTAGAAGTAAATCGACAAAATTCGCGGCCTTTCGCCGGCGTAGAGAAAATTGTTTATGATCGGTTTTTACTTACTCCGAACGAAACAACTGGAGAATTCAGAACAACGGCTATGTAGCTCAGCTGGTTAGAGCACAGCATTCATAATGCTGGGGTCGGTGGTTCAAGTCCACCCATAGCTACCATACAAAACCACAAAAGAGCCCAGTATGACTGGGCTTTACAACGAGAATCGTTGTCTCAGGAAATGAGCGACACCATCGCTATCATTCGCACCAATAATTTCAGTTGCCACTTCTTTTAGTTTAATTTTCGCGTTCGCCGGGGCATAACTTTCATCCGAAAGTTTAAACATACTCAGGTCATTATCACTATCACCAAAACAAATTAAATTGGTAGCTCCGAGCTGCTCAGCAATTTTCTTTACTGCCGCCCCCTTACTAGCTTGGTAGTGATGAATATCCATCCACTTGTATGCGCTTCCCTCTATCGCTGGGCCCGAGTAAGTTACTAAATTTGTATTATTATTTAATCCTCTCTCGATTTCTTCGACCGCGGCCGCGACACCAATCAAACTTACATTCGTTACTTGACTCAGGCTCGACAGTTGATTCAAAGGCATTATCTTAGCTTTGGAGTTTTGATAACGCACACTGATTAGTTTTTTTTCAATATCGTGACGCGGTGAAGCGTGATAAATGAAATAGTCATTGCTATCGACTGCGTGAACAAACGGAGTGATACCCTGCATGCCTGCAGTTTCGATAATATTAGAAACTTCGACCGAACCTAACAAGTGCTCGAGAGTCAACTTATGGGCTTTGGGATCCCATATTGTTACACCATTACTGTAAACCTGCGGCAAATCAAAACCATGCCCCTCTAAAATACTTGTACCAGTGAGCATAGTCCGACCAGTCGCCGCAGAGTATGCAATTCCATTTTTCCCCAGTTTTGCCAAGGTCTCTTTTGTAAAGTGAGATATTTCAGACTCACTGTTAAGTAACGTACCATCAAGGTCAAAAAATATTAAATTCATGAAAAAAAAAGCACCAGCTACATCTACAAAGCATAATGTTCACTAACTAAAGGCTAACACCAAAAATCCAAGCGATTAGCCTAAGCTACAGAGGCTTTTGGATAGTCTGTCGTTGAACTCCAAGACCTTCAACTCCCACGCGAACAACA
>NHGO01000055.1 GCA_002172295.1 Gammaproteobacteria bacterium TMED139
TTCGTTTACCGTAAATTCAGCGCTTGCGTTCCTGTTACTGGCCTTTTTAAGTATACCTGCCAACGCTCAACGTGTGCTTCTCGACAGGGTAATCGCTCTGGTTGACGAAGGAGTCGTGCTTCAGAGCGAATTAGATCTTCGCATTGACGAACTGAAACGAGCAGCCGCACGCGATGAACGACCGATGCCGATAGAAGATGAGATACGAGAAGACGTCTTAGAAGCGCTCATCATCGAGAATATCCAGCTTCAAATGGCCGAGCAAGTAAGTATCCGTTATGACGATGACACTATTAATCGCGTACTCACCAATATGGCCGAAAATAGCAATATGGCCTTCGATGAATATGTAAGCGCACTAGAGCGCGGTGGCGTTTATCTGCAAACGCGAGAGCAGGTTCGACATCAAATGATGATACAAGAATTACAACGGGGTATGGTTAACCGCAGAATTACTGTCACGGAACAGGAGATAGATAATTTTCTTAACTCTGAAATGGGTCGAGAAGTTATGTCGCCTGATTTTTTCATTGATCACATGGTTGTTATTGCCTCCAGTAACGAACCCAGTGAAGAAAAACAGGAGAAACTTCGTTATGCGGCGGATTTAGTCGCACGAGTAGAAGAAGGGACCAATTTCCTTGAAGTGAGAGCAGAAGCGAGCGATTCGGGGGCTTTTCAAATTCAGTCAACGGACTTTGGTTGGCGAAAAGCTGAACAGCTTCCGAATTTGTTTTCCTCCATCGTGACCGAGATGGAGGAAGGAGAAATTCAAGGACCAATCGAGGCTGGGAATGGTTATCACGTCATTTTCCTCGCGGGCAAACGCGGTGGCACAGAGCAGATTGTAAATCAGACAAACATTCGGCACATAATGCTTTCACCAAACGAAATTCGTAATGAAGAACAGACAATAGCTGAAATCCATGAGTTACGTGAGCGAATCCAGTCGGGTGAAGACTTCGCTGCTATCGCTAGGCAGCATTCGGATGACGCCACCTCCGTGGTAGCAGGGGGTGACTTAGATTGGGTGAATGAGGGCGGAATGCCACCAGAATTTGAATCCGTGATCCAGAACCTTGAAGAAAGCGTGTTAAGCGAACCTTTCAAGTCGGCTACTGGGTGGCATATCGCTGAAGTACTGGGGCGCAGAGAAACAGATCTGAGCATTCAGTACACTCGATCGCAAGCGGCAAACTCACTCCGTAATCGCAAATTTGACCTTGAGTTGCAAAATTGGATGATCGAAATTCGTGAAAAAGCTTTTGTGGAATTTATAGATTAAAATTTCGCTGGGAATCTCTTGTGATACATCGAATTGCAATTACACCGGGCGATCCAGCTGGAATTGGTCCTGATATTTGTGTCCTAATCTCGAGGGACCCCCCCAAGAATACTGAATTAGTAGTTTTCGCTGATAGAACGATACTGGAGGCAAGGGCTCAAAAGCTTGGGATCTCCATTTCATTGAAGCCTTACGTGCGCGAAGAAGCACCCACGCCAAGTGCTATAGGAGAATTATCATTAGTTCAAATAAATAAAAAAGCTGACGTAACGATTGGAGAATTAAACGCAGTGAACTCACCTTATGTGTTGGAATCCCTAGAGCTCGCTACGCAGAAAGTCCTCGATCAAGAATTAGACGCAGTTGTTACAGGACCTGTCCATAAAGGAATCATAAATGACGCCGGAATCGATTTTAGTGGACATACTGAATATTTGGCCGGACTTTGCAAGGTAAAACGATCGGTGATGATGCTTGCCACGGACGATCTGAGGGTTGCGCTTGCAACAACCCATATACCGTTATCAGAGGTGCCAAATGCCATAACTAAGAGTTCGCTGCGAGACGTCATAAGGATACTTCATGGCGACTTGCAGAAAAGATTTTATATCACAAAGCCTACGATACTAATCAGCGGTCTAAACCCTCATGCAGGCGAAAGTGGCCACCTTGGCAGAGGAGAAATTGAGGTAATCCAGCCAGTTTTAACAGAGTTTCAAAAACAAGGAATGAACTTAATCGGCCCGCTCCCGGCCGACACGCTGTTCAGCTCAAGTTCGTTAGACAAAGCAGACGCTGTCCTTTCAATGTATCACGATCAAGGCCTTCCAGTACTTAAATTCAAGGGCTTCGGTAAAGCTACTAATATAACACTTGGGTTACCCATCATCCGAACATCCGTCGACCACGGGACCGCACTCGATAAAGCAGGCACAGGTGAAGTGGATATCGGGAGTCTGTATCAAGCAATTGCAGCCGCCAAGGCGATGATTAAGAAATAACTCCTGATGAACATAGATAAAAAAGCACTTGCATTAGCTAATGGACGTCCGCACTACGCAAGAAAAAGGTTCGGTCAAAATTTTCTGCATGACGAGAATGTAATTCGGAAGATTGTGGATGCTATCTCAGCAGTTGAAGGAGATCACCTGCTAGAGATAGGGCCCGGTTTGGGAGCCCTTACAAAAGAATTGGCGAAAACTGGTGCAACTATTCACTGCGTTGAACTCGATGCCGATTTAGCTAAATCGTTGAGAACGGAATTTCAAGAATACGATTCTATTAAAATCATTGAAGGTGACGCATTAAAGTTCGATTTGAGCTCCATAGCTACAGAAAAACGATCTCTCAGAGTTATTGGAAACTTACCNTACAATATTTCTACTCCTATAATCTTTCATCTTCTCAAAAATTCTGAACTAATCAGAGACATGACCTTCATGCTGCAGCTAGAAGTGATTCAGAGAATGATCTCTAACGTAGGGAAGAGAAATTATGGCCGCCTAAGTTTGATGGTTCAATACTATTGTGAGGTGGAGCACCTGTTTAATGTCGCTTCCTCAGCTTTCTCCCCAAAACCAAAAGTTGTTTCAGCCCTCGCCAGACTTAAGCCGCATAACAGCACTTCAATTCGGGCAAAGGATTCTGACTGCTTACAAACAGTAATACGTACAGCCTTTAACCAGAGAAGAAAAACACTAAGAAATAGCCTCAGAACTATAATTCCAGAAGCTCTTTTGGACCGAATCGCAATCAATAAGAACCTGCGCCCACAAGATATTACGCTCAATGAGTACGTAGAAATTAGTAATGCAATATGTAATCACACCGCGGGACCTGAAGATTATGAANCTAAGTGAATCTATAAAAATTGGNGTGAAGACACTATATCTATCGGAGCAATCTGATCCGAAAGCAAACCGCTTTGTCTTTGCCTACTCCATTGAAATCCATAATGCTGGAGACGAAGCGGTGGAATTACTCAGCCGATACTGGCACATTAAAGACGATAACGAAAAAGTACAAGAAGTCTCTGGTGAGGGAGTCGTTGGGCAAAAGCCTCTGATTCTGCCTGGACAGGCTTTTGAATATACTAGTGGTGCAATAATTGGCACTGAAACAGGAGTTATGCATGGCAGTTATGAAATGCTAGCGGCATCAGGAAGGAAATTTAATGCGCCAATAGCCCCCTTCCTCCTGTCTATGCCTCACACTATTCATTAGCGTCTAAGAACCTCAGCTACTTAATGCTATAATTATCGTTTTGGAAATGTTGCAGACATCATGAGTACTTATGCGGTAGGTGATATTCAGGGCTGCTATAAAGCCCTAAAGAAGTTACTTAAAAAAGTAAGTTTTTCTGTAAACAAGGACCATCTCTGGTGCGTGGGAGACTTAATTAATAGAGGCCCTAACTCTCTGGATACATTAAAGTTTTTACAAGACATTGATGATTCGGTGAAAATTGTTCTCGGCAACCATGATCTTCATTTCTTAGCAATTCATGAAGGATGCGCTCCGCCCCGAACTAAGGACACTCTTGCTGAATTATTAAACGCCAAAGATTGTGATCGACTTAGCCATTGGCTCAGACAGAAACCATTGGCACATTTCAATTGCGTGGAGACTCAAAATGGGTTGGAAGATTTTTTAATGGTGCATGCCGGGGTCGCACCAGATTGGTCGCTTCAAAAAACACTAAATCTTTCGGCTGAAGTAGAATTAGCTCTGAAAGGAANCGAGTATAAATCCTTTTTAAAGAACATGTACGGAGATCATCCGATTAGATGGTATGACAAACTCGAGGGTCAAGAGAGACTTCGGACTATTACGAATTATCTAACCCGTGTTAGATTCTGCGATGACATCGGTAGCCTTCGGTTGGATGTGAAAGAAGGCTTGTGCGCAGCTCCAGAGGGCTTTAAACCCTGGTATGAATACGAAAAAATATCTCAAGATGCAACCTTACTTTTTGGTCATTGGGCTGCCATTGAAGGAGAAACTGGGAGAAAAAAAGTCCATGCTCTCGACACGGGTTATGTCTGGGGTAGAAGGCTGACAATGATGCGCTTGGAAGATAAACAGCGTTACTCAATTTCTAACTGAGTTATCAATACAGGGTTCTAATAGTTAAAACTTTTTTATGGAAACTTATCTGGTTGGCGGCGCAGTTCGTGACAAACTTCTTAAGATCCCAACGAAGGATAAGGATTGGGTTGTAGTTGGGGCGCACGTGAAAAAAATGAAGGCATTGGGTTACCTTCAAGTTGGCAAAGACTTTCCTGTCTTTCTGCACCCCCAAACAAAAGAAGAATACGCACTTGCAAGAACCGAGAAAAAAACCGGGCCAGGGCATACTGCTTTTGAGCTTGATATTTCTTCAAAGGTCACTCTGGAAGAGGACTTAAAACGAAGAGACTTAACTATTAACGCCATAGCCGAGGATCAGAACGGTCTATTAATTGACCCGTTTGGCGGTCTAAAAGATATCGAGAAGAAGGTATTAAGGCACGTCTCTGATGCGTTCTCTGAGGATCCTTTGCGAGTCTTAAGAGTTGCTAGATTTGCCGCAAAACTTGCTCCGATGGGGTTTACAGTATCTCCTGGCACCATGCGTCTTATGCGAGATATTAGTGATAGCGGAGAATTAATAACGCTAAGCGCCGAACGGGTCTGGCAAGAATTTGAATATGCACTCGCCACATCTACCCCAGAAAAGTTTATATCAACACTTAAGGAGTGCGGCGCACTAAAGTCCATACTCCCTGAGATAAACGCATTATTTGACATACCTCAACACAAACAATATCGTCCAGAAGTAAATGCTGGCTTACACACCTTAAAGTGTCTTCGACAAGCGTCCCAACTTTCCGATGATGTAAGTGTTCGATATGCGGCCCTCATTCAAGATGTTGGAAAGCGCATTGAAGACGAGCAGATTCCGCCAAGCCATTTAGTCCGAAAATCATCCGGGTTACAATTACAATCGGAGATTACAAAACGTTTGTCTGTCCCCAAACTGCACACGAACCTAGCCGCCCTCGTATGTGAACATCATGCAAAAATGCATCAAGCTTTTAAATTAGATCCTGCCGAATTATTGTCTTTACTAGAGTCACTAGACGCTATCCGTAGACCTGAACGTTTTAATAAATTCCTACTCGCCTGCGAGGCTGATGCAAGAGTAAGAACCGGTCTCGAGGACGGGGTATATCCCCAGAGCAAGTTCCTGNGTTCGATTCTAAAGACTATTTCCGAGGTGGACGAAAAATCCTTAATTGAGAGACAACCCAATAAACATCCAAGAGAACTCCTGAAGGATTTTAGGCTGNACCTCATAGCTAAATCGATTACCGAACGCGAGAACACCTGATGAAAGATTCAAAAGTTGTTTTGATTACTGGGGCTGCCAAGCGGATTGGTGCTTCTATTGCGCGCACTTTTCATGCTAATGGATACCGTGTCTTGATTCATGCGAACAATTCCAAGGATGAGGCAATTGAGCTCTGTTTTGAGTTAAATAAAGAAAGAGTAAGTTCCGCAAACGCTCTGTTTGCTGATTTCAACTGCCATGAGGAGACACTAAAAATAGCAACAGACGCGTTAAACTATTTTGGAAGAATTGATGTCCTAATCAACAACGCCTCAATGTTTTATCCATCTTCTCTTGCTCAAGCAAAAACAACTGACTGGGACAAGCTATTTAACTCTAACGTCAGAGCGGCGTTCTTTTTAAGTCAATCACTCGCCAAAGAATTAAGTGAAAGATCTGGTTGCATTATTAATATTGTTGACACTCATGCTGACAAACCCTTAAAAGATCATGCAGTATACTGCATGGCAAAGTCAGCACTGAAATCAATGACAAAATCTCTGTCCTTGGAGTTAGCGCCAAGAGTCCGTGTTAATGGTATCTCTCCAGGCGCTATACTTTGGCCAACGGAGATTGAAGAAGAAGTTCATGATAAAGGGCAACAAAAAAAGAGCGCAATTCTAGATTCTATTCCGTTAAAGCGTCTCGGAGACCCGCAAGACATTTCCAATCTAGCTTATTTTTTTGCCGAAGAAGGAGATTATATTACCGGACAAGTAGTCAAAGTCGATGGAGGAAGAAGTTTAGTGTAGAGCCCTTAAGAAAGTGTTTTTGCGGCCAGTAACAATTACAAGTCTATATCTACACGCCANAGCTTCTGTTTTGTTTTATCAAAATCATTCCAAAGTTGATCGAAGCTTGAACCAAGAGCAGAATGCTGTAAATCTGGATGAAGCTCAGCAAGCGGACGCAGAACAAAGGCATTTGACAAAATCTCTGCGCGGGGCAAGGACAAACTACTATCCTCTCCATTGGAGTCTCCGAAAAGTAATATGTCTATGTCAATTGGCCGATCCGAAAACTTTGGCTTATCTCGCTCCCTNCCCAAACTATCCTCAAGCCTCTTTAAGTAACCTTTTATCTCTTCCAGAGAAAAGCTACTTTCCACCGAGGCGACTAAATTAAGAAAATTACTGCCAGAAAACCCAACGGCTTCGCTTTCGTAAACAGGAGACATCGATAATACACCGAACTTCCTGCGCAAAGATTTGACAGCAAGTAACATGTTGGCTCTCGCATCCACATTGCTACCTAGAGATAGTACAAGGAGAGTCATAGAATCAGTTTCTCAGTGCCTTTATTTTCCAGAACGCTCTATAATAACGCCCACATCTTTCGAGCCTGTGACAGCACCAGGCTTTCCCACCCTTAATTTCAACCAGGGTACTCCAAATTCCTGCAGGACGATTTCAGATATCCTCTCAGCCAAAGTTTCAACGAGGTAAAACTCGGATTGTTCAACAAATTCAATTAACCTTTTTGCAACAGCCTTGTAGTTGAGCGCATTTTCAATCGAGTCAGTTTTCGCACAAAGCCCAACGTCACAACCCATATCCAAATTTAAACTGACTACTTGTTTTTGTTCTCTCTCCCAGTCATAGATTCCAATGATGGTTCTGATTTCTAAATCATGTATATAAACAATATCCATTTTTACCTTTGGTTTTTACAACGAATTCAATTCTTCAATAGGCCATCGCGGCCTAACGTCTATACTAAGATCACTTTTTTGACCCGCAAGAAGTCGCCGACAGCCAGCGTAAGCTATCATAGCTCCATTATCTGTGCAGTACTCAGGTTTTGCGTAATAGAGCCTGCCGCCCATATCAGACATTGCTGATCCAAGAACCTCGCGAAGATTCTGATTCGCACTGACCCCGCCTGCTATGATCAGTTTCATTAGGCCGGTCGACTCNAGAGCNCTGCGGCACTTTATTGTTAATGTCGCAACCACAGCGTCTTCAAATCCCCTCGCAATATCTGCTGTCGCTTGAAAGTCAAGCTTTCCCTCTGTCGACAGCTCATCGATAGAACTTTTCACGGAAGTTTTCAAGCCACTAAAACTAAAGTCTAGACCCGGCCTGTTAACCATAGGTCTGGGAAAGCTAAATTTCCCAGGGACTCCATTCAGCGCTAATTTCGCCACGTGTGGCCCGCCAGGATATGGTAAGCCTAACATCTTTCCCACTTTATCGAACGCCTCACCGGCTGCGTCATCTATCGATTCACCAAGGAGCTGGTAGCTGCCGATGTTAGCTACTTTAACGAGCTGTGTATGCCCTCCCGAAACCAACAACGCAACGAATGGGAATTGTGGTGGATCGTTTTCAAGCATAGGAGCCAAAAGATGGCCCTCCATGTGGTGAACTCCAATCGCTGGCACACCCAGACCCATCGCTAGCGAACGCCCGAAACTCGCGCCTACGAGAAGGGGCCCAATTAAGCCTGGACCAGCTGTGTACGCGACACCATCCAATTTGCCAATTGGTATGTTAGATTCTTTGAGAAGTTCCTGAATCAAAGGTGAAGTCTTTCTGATGTGATCGCGAGAGGCCAGCTCCGGAACGACTCCACCAAATTCAGCATGGGTTTTTACTTGACTATATAGCTTATCCCCCAAAAGGCCTTTTTCACTATCGTATATCGCGACTCCTGTTTCATCGCAAGATGTCTCAATGCCCAGTACTATCAACTTTCTNCACTCTAAAGATGTTCAATAACCCCGTAATCATGCCAAATTTTTTATATTTTCCCAAATTTGTCGATTATCTAATCAAAAATCAACCATACCTCGCAGGCAAGGATTAAATCTTTTGCAATTAGTGTGAGAGAGCATTAAGATACCGGCCCTATTTTTAAGTTGCGCGATTTATACGTTTTTGGGTAATGCTGGAGAATTGGGTTACTACAGATCCACACTTACCAGTCTGATCACAAACTGCAGGTGACAAGATGCCACAAGTAAGATTGAGAGAAAACGAGCCTTTTGACATAGCGATTCGCCGTTTCAAGCGATCATGCGAAAAAGCAGGTGTTCTGGCTGAAGTGCGTCGCCGCGAATTTTATGAGAAGCCTACCTCTGTGAGAAAGCGCAAAGCAGCCGCAGCGGTAAAGCGGCATCTTAAGAAGCTTCAGAGGGAAAACAGAAAAAGCCAACGCCTCTACTAGTTAGTAGCCTTTTATTTTCAAACTACTCCGAAAATATAGATAAAACATGACAGCACTTAAAAATGTCCGAGAGTAGCCTTAAAGAAAAAATCACCGAATCTATGAAATCCGCGATGCGCGTCAAAGATAAAGCGCGGCTAAGCGCAATTCGTCTTGCTATGTCGGAAATTAAGAGGGTAGAAGTAGATACTAGGTCGGAGCAAAACGATACTGAAATAATCACTATCCTCGACAAAATGGTCAAGCAGAGGCGCGAGTCGATAAAGCAATTTAAAGTTGCCGATCGACAGGAACTGGTTGCTCAAGAAGAGATGGAAATACAAGTACTCAATGAGTTTTTGCCTCAACCTCTTTCCGAAGATGAGTTAGATTCTATAATCGGATCCGCCATCGCTCAATGCGACGCCAAAACGATGCAAGATATGGGTAAAGTGATGGGAATCATAAAACCTCAGATTATCGGCAGGGCCGACATGTCTTTGGTGAGCGCAAAAATCAAAGCCCTTCTAGGGTAGCGTTCACCCATAATAAGGCAAATCTAATGTAAGCCTGCCAAGCTCCACAACCAGTTTTTAATTATTCTTGAAACCTTTTGCACTGGCAGCCAACCGGTGTAGCATGTCAACACTTATAGATAAATCGTGCATTGCACATATTACCTTTAAATTATGGCCGGCTTGATCCCACAATCCTTCATAGACGATCTCCTGCAACGAACAGATATCGTAGAAGTCATTGACAAAAGAGTTCCTCTCAAAAAACAAGGCAATAACTACACTGCTTGCTGCCCGTTCCATCAGGAAAAAACTCCTTCTTTTAGCGTTAACCAAGACCGTCAATTCTATTACTGTTTTGGCTGCGGCGCCGGCGGTAATGCAATTGGTTTTGTAATGGATTTTGATAAGTCTGATTTTCCAGTCGCAGTGGAAGCGCTCGCTAAAGATGCAGGTCTCGAGGTTCCTCGGGAAGAATCAGAGCAACATATAAAGAAAGTCTCACAAAACGCATCACTTTTTGATGCCCTAGATAAGGCCAGCAAGTTCTACCAACTTCAACTTAGACAACATCCCAAAAGGGATTCAGCGGTGCACTATTTGAAAAGTCGTGGCTTAACCGGTGAAGTAGCGGCAAACTTTTCGATCGGATTCGCCCCCGCGGGCTGGGACAATTTACTCGTAAAAATGGGAGTAAGCACTGAGGAGCAGAGCCACCTTTTGCGGGCTGGCTTAATCGTTGAAAAGAATAAGTCTCAGATAGAAAAGCAGTCTAAGGCAAGCAATAATAATTTTTACGACCGTTTCCGTGATCGGATTATGTTTCCAATTCGAGATACCAGNGGCAGAACAGTTGCTTTTGGTGGTCGTGTTCTTGGTGATGAAAAGCCCAAATATTTGAACTCACCCGAGACACCGGTATTTCGAAAGAGCTCAGAATTATATGGGCTATATGAATTGAAAAAGTGTGGCGAAAAATTCGANAAAATTATCCTGGTGGAAGGATACATGGACGTCATTGCTTTATCCCAGATGGGTATAAAAAATGCCGTAGCGACACTTGGCACAGCAACAAANTCACAGCATTTAATTAAGATATTCAGGCAAGTTTCCGAATTAATATTCTGTTTTGACGGTGATTCAGCAGGTGAGAAGGCCGCCTGGCGTGCATTAGAAAATACGCTACCTCTTATGGAAGATGGTCGCAGGATCAAATTTTTATTCCTGCCGAGTGGAGAGGATCCAGACTCTTACGTTAGAAGTATCGGTCAAGACCAGTTTTCGAGAAAAGTAAGCTCAGCGAAACCACTAGAAGATTTCCTATTCGAAAAGTTAGGCACAGGTCTAGATACCAATTCCATAGAGGGTAAAGCTCGCTTAAGTAATTTGGCAAAGAAACACATAAGCAAAATACCAGCCGGAGTGTATGCGCGCTTAATGCTCGAGAGGTTATCAGAATTGGTGGGCGTCCCNGCAGAATCAATAGAGCAGTTGTACTCAAGGAATACCTCGGATAGCGANGGACAGAGTCCAAAATCAGCGAACACGCCAGGAAGCGANCTGAGTAACCGGCCCCCAACATTAAGGACTCNTCAAAACGGTAAGATAAGCTTCTATCAGAAGCCCGCAAGCATCAAAGCCATAGAGTTGCTGCTCCAAAAACCAGAGATTGCTCTCTCCATCAACAGAGACTTAAAGCCACTTCGCAGCGCGGAGGATGAGGGTCGCAAACTATTGATNTCACTNATAGAGATGATTCAAGTTGATCCCAAGATTGATGTCTTTGCACTGCTGGGCTACTGCTATGGTTCAAACCTTGGAAATCAGCTAACGCGCATATTCCGAGATGAAAAAATTACTCCCACGGAGGGTGTTGAAGAGGAGTTTGTTCAAATAATGGACAACATATTGTCAGATATCCACAATAAACTCGAACTGATAAGATTAAAAACTGAGCTAAGGTCCCGAGTATCTGGTGGAGACTAACGCATAGCCACTCTTTTACAGTCATAATTCAATTTTCAGATGTACAATATAGCCGCGGATAGATATAATGNGCGGCTGNTTTTTGNTTTCCAANTCCNTAGAGTTTAATGCACTAGNCCCACCAAATTTGATGGGCAAAATACGAGTACCCATGGCCGAGACTATAGCACCCCAATCCAGCCTTAAAGCACTTATAGCNAANGGCAAAGAACAGACNTATCTTACTTATGCGGAAGTNAACGACCATCTTCCAGAGTCTATTTCCGANCCTGATCAAGTTGAAGACATTATTCAAATGATCAACGACATGGGTATCAAGGTCTTCGAAACTGCACCTGATGCGGATGCACTCTTATTAAACGAAGATAATGATTCTGGCGCCGATGAGGTTGCAGCCGCGGAAGCCGCTGCAGCGCTAGCCGCAGTTGAAAACGAAGCAGGCAGAACCACAGACCCTGTTCGCATGTACATGCGTGAGATGGGAACAGTTGAACTCCTGACTCGCGAAGGCGAAATAGTCATTGCCAAACGCATAGAAGAGGGCCTTCGTGAATTAATGAAGGCGATGGCCTATTTTCCGGGCACTGTCGAACATATACTCAACGAATATGCGTTGATCGATAATGAGGAACGCAGGCTAAATGAAATCATAACCGGTTACCTAGATGNAGATGATGGCGAAATTCCTGTAAGTGCCGAAATTGCAGTCACACCGGNAGNTGCTGACAATCCGAGNAAGGGNGACGGTCATGATGGTGGTGATGATGATGATGATGATGATGATGAAGCTAATGTAGGGCCTGATCCGGAGGAGGCACTGATTCGCTTCACAGAAATACGNAAACAGTACGAGAANACTAGTGCTAGCGTGGGTCGGCGCGGACGAGCGGATGTTAAAGCCAANGCNGAACTTGAAAAGCTNGGTGAGTTGTTCAAATCACTAAAACTNACGCCTCGCCAATTTGANCCCCTTCTTGNCCACATTCGAGCGGTGCTAACAAGATTACGTCGGCATGAGAGAGCCGTCCTCAATCTTGCAGTTCGAAGCGCCAAAATGCCAAGGAAGATTTTCATCGACACATTCCCAGGGCATGAAACGAATGAGAAATGGATAGACCAACATATTAAGTCAAAAGAAGCCTACTCCGAATTACTCGTAAACGTTAAGACCGAAATAATCAGATCGCAGAAGAAAATTCGGTTACTACAGGAGGAGACAGGTCTCACTGTAACCGAAATAAAAGACATCAATCGTCAAATGTCTATAGGCGAAGCCAAGTCTC
>NHGO01000056.1 GCA_002172295.1 Gammaproteobacteria bacterium TMED139
TCCAGCCTCAGCTTCGTCCACATCAATTCTTTCAAGACCTAGGTGACTTTTGACCTGCAAGATCTTTCCTTTGCGGGTATTCCCCTCATGATCGATAATAACGACTTGCTGATTTCGAAGCACCTTCCCACGAGTGACACGGCCAAGACCAATAACACCAACATAGCTATTGTAGTCTAGAGCACTGATCTGCATCTGAAACGGTCCATCGAAAACAACATCAGGGGGTGGCACTTTTTCGATCACTGTCTCGAATAGAGGCTCCATATTGTCGGTTATTTCATCCATCTCATGACCCGCGAAACCTTCGAGTGCTGAGGCGTAAATAATCGGAAAGTCTAATTGCTCATCAGTTGCACCTAGTTTATCGAATAGGTCAAATACTTTGTTGACCACCCAATCCGGCCTTGCGCCATGACGATCGATCTTATTTATTACCACGATGGGATTGAGGCCTTGTGCAAATGCTTTTTGTGTAACAAATCGAGTCTGAGGCATTGGCCCATCGACAGCGTCCACCAACAATAACACACTATCAACCATAGATAGGACTCGTTCCACCTCCCCGCCAAAATCAGCGTGCCCTGGCGTGTCAACGATATTTATGTGATAGCCCTTCCAGTTAATCGCCGTATTTTTAGCCAGGATAGTGATACCCCTCTCACGCTCCTGATCATTGGAGTCCAAGACCCTCTCAATTTGTTTGCCTCGATTTTCAAGAGTGCCAGATTGCTCAAGAAGTTTATCGACGAGAGTTGTCTTGCCATGGTCTACGTGCGCAATAATCGCAATATTTCTTATCTTATCTTCCACAATGACAATGTTCTCGGTTAAGGTTAAANGTTTCTCCACCCNCTGTGCTNGTTAAGAGAAACCGCGCGAGTATACACGAGCACCAAAAAAAAGATAAATATAAGTTTATAAGCAAACCACCTAAACACTCTCAGTTTTGAGGAGTTTTCAGCTCAAGAACTGAAACATTTTCAAATCCTTGTTCCATTAAATGAATCGCATGCAATCTACTCATCATGCCTCTTTCACAATAAAGTAAATAATTCTTGTCAGGTGTTAGTTCGTTAAATTGAGAAGATAAACTATAAAATGGGATATTTATGGACTTAATTTTTTCATCTAGTAAAAGCGGACTAATTTCCTGCTCACTCGGATGTCGAATGTCGATAACGATACTTCCCTCCTGCACTGACTCCACTATTTCAACTTCACTTTCCGTTGGATAAAGATCATTCATTACTTCAGTAATCACTTGAAATTTTGCTGCTCCAACCGCTTTAATTAGAATACTTTGATCCAGCCTCGATTCCTTTTCTTCAATTCTATCTTTTCTAGCTTTAGTCGTCGGCTTTTTTGAAATTACAGCGCAGTACTCTGGAATGCTCTGTGAAAATTGTTCCGTGCCGATTTCTCGAGCGATATTAATGATCTCCTGTTTATCACTCGCGCATAGCGGTCTGAGAATCAGACTTTGTGAAACATCATCTATAACTGAAAGATTAGCAAGCGTCTGACTTGATACCTGCGCCACACTCTCCCCCGTGACGAGAGAATAGAGGCCGAGTTTTGCGGCTACTAAATCCGCTGCTCGATACATCATTCGTTTCAAAATGACTCCCATCTGAGAGCCATCGGTCTTATTTAAAATTTCTTCTACAACCCCTTCAAAAGGCACAGTGATAAACTTTACCCTATGAGAGCTATGAAATTTCATCCAAAGAAATAGAGCCACCTCCTTTACAGCAAATTCATGCGTACTCCCTCCGAAATTAAAAAAACAATAGTGCGTCTGCAACCCGCGTTTGATACAAAGATAACTTGAAACTGAGGAGTCAAAACCCCCAGAAATAAGGGATAAAACAGAGTCTTGGCATCCCAAGGGCAAACCACCTAAACCTTGGATTTTAGTTTTTACTATGTAGAAAAACTCGCCCCTTATCTCCAGATTAACTGTCACCTCTGGGTGTTTAAGCTTTACACCGCCCGTGCTGCACTTTTCGTTTAAACCACCCCCGACAAATCGCTCGATGTCTACGGAGCTAAAAGAGTGATCGCCTGACCGTTTACAACGAACCGCAAACGTCTTTCCTTTCAAGACTTCGCAATAAACTGCCTTAGTTAGCTCTAACATGTCACTCATAGATGGGAGTGGATGTTTCTCCGCACAATTGATTTGAGCGACGCCCGGTATATTACGAAGGCGCTCTTCAATCTGCATAAGCTTGGTTCCGCCAGAACCTTCCCTTTCCACTTCAATCACATCCCATTGACGATGCACCAGAATTTGATCATCCAATTCGCTTAGCACTCTATGCAAATTTTTCCTGAGCTGCCGGGTAAAACGCCGACGCACTACTCGGCTTTTGATNGTGATCTCAGGGGAAAGTTTTATAAGAAATAACATTTTGGGATATTGATCAGNTTTAAGAATTCACAATTTTACACATACCTCTTTGNGTTTGAGATGGCCCAAAACNTCAATGCCTCGAGAAACAGCACTTAATCAGTGCAAGGGTNNTNCATCCGCTCTCTTTTAGTGCGTATTTTGGTTGAATTTTACCATAAAGTTCTGTAGTTTCGGGCCTCTTAGGGGCTTGCTTACTGGCATATATTTTGCTCNTACATAGCTGANAAGGNAAGCGTCTGAATAGCGGTGCGCCTAAATGTAATTTGATTTCTTAAGTTACGCTGAGAGCCAATGCAGATAAATATTCTTTCAATATGGTATCTGCTGGCCCGCTCGAGTGGCGTGTCTTAAACTTTGGATTAGCTAAAAAAATAACGTGTAGTCGAAAATCGATTAGGAGAAAGTTACAACATGAAATCAAAACTGGAATATATCTGGCTTGATGGTTACAAGCCGACTCAAAGCCTTCGCAGCAAAACGCAAGTCAAAACCGATTTCGGAGGAACCCTAGAAGAGTGTCCTATGTGGTCATTTGACGGATCTTCAACATTGCAAGCTACTGGTGATGACTCAGATTGTCTACTAAAACCGGTTGCTATATACCCAGACCCTGATCGAGCCAACGCTTACCTGGTCATGACTGAGGTTCTCAATGCAGACGGCACGCCGCATGATTCGAATGGTCGCGCTACGATAGACGACGACGATGAAGACTTCTGGTTCGGCTTCGAACAGGAGTATTTCCTATGGGATACAAAGACGAATCTACCCCCCGGCTTCCCAGCGGGAGGGTATCCAAGACCTCAAGGCCCTTATTACTGCTCGGTTGGGGCCAATAATGCCTATGGTAGAGACTGTATCGAAGACCATTTAGATCTTTGCCTCGANGCAGGCATAAACGTAGAGGGCATAAACGCTGAAGTGGCGGCAGGTCAATGGGAATTCCAGGTTTTCGCCAAAGGGGCAAAACGTGCTGGTGACGAAACTTGGGTGTCTCGTTACCTCTTAGAGCGCACTGCTGAAAGGTATGGCTACGCTATCAACTGGGAACCAAAGCCTCTTGGTAAGGAACTTGATTGGAATGGTTCGGGAATGCATGCAAATTTTTCAAATGCCGTCATGCGAGAATCAGGCGATAAGGAAGTGTTTACCAAGATTTGCGAGGAATTCGGAAAGAACATAGAACGGCACATTAGCGTTTACGGTGCAGACAATGACCAAAGGCTCACTGGAGANCATGAAACACAAGCNATAGATACATTCAGCTATGGTGTGTCGGATCGTGGTGCCTCGATCAGAATTCCCGTGGGAACAGTGGAGGATGGCTGGAAGGGAAGACTGGAAGATAGAAGGACGGCATCAAACGCGGACCCTTATAAAGTTGCTGCGGCAATAATTAAGACCACTAAGGAAGGGCTGTCTTAGTTAACCGATTAGCTAGAGCCCGGTTTACACCGGGCTTGTTTCAAGGAAGCATTGGTAATCATTGATTTATGCACTATTTTAGTGCAAATTATAAAGTTGCACGATTCTTCTCTACACCTTTTTTAGACAAAGCAAAAATTTGCCAGATTTATCGGACGAAAAAGGCTGAGGTAGCTATTGCGTATCTTGAAGTAAACAGGACGTGCTAAATCGGAGTTTCCATCATTCTTCCCTAAGTCAAAATTTTAGTGAACCTTAGTAACTTACATAAATTGCTCCTCGACAACCTGAAAACAGGCGTTGTTTTATTGAATAGTGAGTTACGTTTTTTATATGTGAACGCCGCTGCTGAGGCACTACTTGAAATAAGCGACCGTAAAGCCCATGACCTCTTTATTGGAGATTTATTTGTCAATGCAGAAGAAGATATAGGTGAAATGCAAACTGCAATTATCAAGAATAACAGCGTTACCAAGCGTAGAGCTGAATTGAAAACGATTCATGCAAAGACAATATTCGTGGATTACACCATAAATCCTTTTGACGAAGATGGTCAGACTAAAGCACTCCTAGAGTTAAATTCCAATGAACAATCAAAGAGAATTAACCGAGAGCAGTCCTTGAGTTCTGCCTACAGCACAACTAGGGAGTTAGTAAGAGGTTTAGCACATGAAATCAAGAATCCATTGGGTGGCATTCGAGGAGCAGCGCAACTTTTAGCCCAGGAGGTTTCTGAAAATGAGTTGATTGACTACACTCAAGTAATCATCCAAGAGGCTGATCGACTACATAATTTAGTAGATCGACTTGTAGGATCTCGAAAGCCCCTTGATATTAAGGAGGTNAACATNCATGAGGTTTTGGAAAGAGTTCGTAACTTAGTGAGCGCAGAAACTTTAGGGGGAAGAATAAACCTAAATTATGATTATGATCCAAGTATTCCTCCTATTTTTGCNGACTCTGAGAAAATGATTCAAGCTGTGCTAAACCTACTTCGAAACTCGGTCCAAGCACTAAGTAGTCCCGATATTGAACACCAACTCGGCGAAATTACAATCCGCTCTCGAGTATCGAGGAATGCA
Source organism: Gammaproteobacteria bacterium TMED139 (assembly GCA_002172295.1). Classification (GTDB taxonomy): domain Bacteria; phylum Pseudomonadota; class Gammaproteobacteria; order Pseudomonadales; family Pseudohongiellaceae; genus UBA9145. The sequence goes on from NHGO01000056.1 coordinate 4,927, forward strand.
ACCATAGGATCAATGTTCTACAGATTGGCGGTCGCTGTAGAAATAATCGATAACGGGCCAGGTATCACCGATGAAATGACGGATAAGATTTTTTTCCCTATGATAAGTGGTCGGCCAGATGGTACCGGCCTTGGTTTACCGATAGCACATGGAATAATAACTCAGCATGGAGGCTTAATTGAATGTGAAAGTAAGCCTGGCGAAACCAAGTTCACGATCCTTATTCCAATAAGAAGTAATTCTGAATTTACAATTTCTAAGGTAAAGTAATCAAATGAACACACACAATTCAGTTTGGATACTAGATGATGATCGCTCAATACGATGGGTATTAGAGAAATCTTTAAGTAAAACAGGTTTCAATACTCAAACCTTTGAAAACGGCGATGAACTGCTTCACCGACTAGAACATGAGTTACCCGACGCTATTATCAGTGATATTCGGATGCCAGGTATAAATGGGTTAGACTTACTGACTACAATACAGGAGGCACACCCAAGCCTACCAGTCATAATAATGACCGCTCATTCCGATCTGGACAGTGCTGTAGCTTCNTACAGCCGCGGTGCTTTTGAGTATTTGCCCAAGCCATTTGATATTCAAGATGCCGTTGCGATTACACAGCGAGCTCTGGAACACGGCCGCGAAAACAATGAAAAAAATCAACTCTCCGCAGTTAATGAAACCGCCGAAATAATCGGTGAAGCACCTGCTATGCAAGAGGTATTTAGGGCAATTGGTAGGCTTTCAAATAGTAATATTTCAGTATTAATCAATGGCGAGTCTGGCACTGGAAAGGAGCTAGTGGCACATGCTCTTCATAAACACAGCCCCCGTAAAGCAATGCAATTCGTTCCTCTAAATGTTGCAGCAATTCCAAAAGAGTTGATTGAATCCGAGTTATTTGGGCATGAAAAAGGTGCTTTTACTGGAGCGACACAGCAGCGAACTGGTCGGTTCGAACAAGCAAATGGAGGCACACTTTTCCTTGATGAGATTGGAGATATGCCCCCGGAAACTCAAACAAGGTTACTGCGGGTTCTATCAGATGGAGAATTTTACCGNGTTGGAGGTCATACTTCGATTAAGGTAGATGTCAGGATAATTGCAGCAACACATCAAAATCTGGAAAATTTGGTGAAAGAACATTTTTTTCGAGAAGATTTATTCCATAGGCTGAATGTTATTCGTATACACATACCGCGATTACGGGACCGACGGGAAGATATCCCGCAACTCACGAACCACTTCCTAAAAGTTGCCGCAGAAGAATTAGATGTGGAACCAAAGCAGATGCGATCAGAAACGACAAAATATCTAACTGGCTTAGACTGGCCTGGAAATGTGAGGCAACTTGAGAATTTCTGTCGCTGGATAACAGTGATGGCTTCCGGCAGAGAGGTGCATCTATCTGACCTCCCTCCAGAATTTTCAGACACCGAGTCAGAAACTAGCGACAACACTAATTGGACTCAAGCGCTTCATACATGGGCTGATCAGCAATTGAGTCTTGGAAACTCAAGCATTTTAGATGAGGCAACCCCACTTTTTGAACGAACTCTGATAGATATAGCTCTAAAACACACTGCTGGGCGAAGAAGGGATGCTGCTAATCTTTTAGGCTGGGGAAGAAACACATTAACAAGGAAAATTAAAGAGTTTGAGGACTCTAACCTAACTTCAATTGTTAAAAGGCCTTGATGAGTAAGCCGTGTTTTATGAACAACTCTGCAGCGAATAGGTAAGTTCAGTTTGTTGAACATCGTGCTTTTTGAGCCAGAGATTCCTCAAAATACAGGTAATATTATCCGGCTAGGCGCGAATACAGGAGCAACCTTACACCTGATTGAACCTCTGGGCTTTCAGTTAGAAGATAAAAGAATGCGGCGAGCGGGACTCGACTATCATGAATACGCGGACCTTTCTCTCTATGACAGTTGGCGNCATTTTAAGGGAAAATCAGCTAACCATCGTTTATTTGGCCTTAGTACAAAAGGATCAAAGCCTTACTCATCGATTGACTTCCAGCCAACTGACTTTGTTATCTTCGGACCAGAAACTAGAGGTCTTCCCAACGCTGTTCGGGACGACATCGGGCAAGAAAATATATTTAGAATNCCTATGTTGCNAGGCAGCCGAAGTCTAAACTTATCTAACGCTGTTGCTGTAATCATTTACCACGCTTGGCACCAGCATCGATTCCCTGGGGGGAACTAAGCGAACGTGTAATTTAAAGCAATCATGATTTATTCAGCCTCAGCACTTTCTCCATTGCTATCCTCAGGNTTTTCCGCCATAGCTTGCTTCTGTTGCTGGTAAATGGCATCAAAATTTATTGGAGCTAACGCTAAAGCCGGATAACTTCCTTTTAAAGCGAGAGAATCGATTGCTTCTCGAGCATAGGGAAAAAGTATCGTCGGGCAAACTGTTGCCAACATCTGCTCGATTTGAGGTGCATCGAAACCTGTAGCAGCAAAAATACCGGCTTGGTGAACCTCTACTAAGAAAGCAACTTTCTCTTCAATTTTCGCTTCCACGGTAAGAACCAAAATAACCTCGTATAAGTCGTCTTGNACTTTATTGTGTCTAGTCTTTATGTCGAAANTAATTTTTGGTGCCCACTGCCCTTGAAATACAGATGGGCTCCCTGGTGATTCAAAGGACGAATCCTTCAGGTAGATCCGTTGCAACGCAAATTGTGGCCCAGAAGGTTGATCTTGCCCTTGTGCAGCCTCTGGGGATTNTGTGTTCTCTTCGTCAGCCATAATAATTCCTATTTTNCTGTTATTGAAAAATCCTAGCCCTTCCTGTTAATTCTGCACCAATGGCAGCGATTGTGCNCGCCATTCAGCAAGTCCACCAGTGAGCCGCACCACTTCCTCATGTCCAGCTTCTTGAAGTAGTTTTGCTGCATCTCCAGATTGTTGACCTAATTTACAAACAACGATCACTGGCTTTTGCTTATGTTTTCNTAATTCAGTGACGCGTTGCTTTAACTTACTAAAAGGTATGTTGAANGAGTCAACAACGTGCCCCGAGTCAAAATCCTTTCTTTCCCGAATGTCTACTACTATAGCGTCTTTACGATTTATCATCATTATCGCTTCCTGCGGCCCAACACCACTGGCCGAAGTTTTCTTATGATAAAAAATTATCGCAGCAAGAGTAACCACCCACATTGCAGCAAGTACTAAGTGATTACCTATGAATTCTAAGAATTGAACCATCACGTTCCTGAGTCAGAATCTTTAATAAAGTAAAAATAGATACAGTAGTATCGACGCGACTACCATGAACCTTCGAAAAACCCGGAAGTATACACGCCCGGTGACTTGTAAAAAAGAACTATAGTTAAAATAGCTGACTAATCCCCANTCAAGGACAATATGTCTGGCGGAGCAGTATTTAAACCCCTCCAATAGGTCGTAATCTTTACGATTTGGTAGAAGAATAAGGTCTCTCTCTCGTAACCAAATTCGGAAAATTTAGAATCCGCATCTTAGTGTTTAAGCCAACCCAGAATGATGAGATTTATTAGCGGTGGGCTTGAGAGAACTTGCCTATTCTTTTTATAAGTGGAACTATACCGTTACGGTAAGTAATAGAATGTTTCAAAGGTATAGTTATGGTTTTCTCGTTTAAAGCAAATAGGATCAATACTTTCCAGCTAGTCTTGGTAGGCACTCTGATATGGCCGGCGTTTAGCTTCGCGCAGGAAAACACCATTAGACCTCTACCACTTCCTTTAGAGGAAGTTAGAATGTTTACTGAAGCCTTGGAGAGAATTCGAGCTTCTTATGTAGAGGAAGTTGACGACAGGACTCTTCTAGAGAATGCAATCCGAGGCATGCTTTCTGGTTTAGATCCCCACTCTGCCTATATCGTTGAGAATGAATATGATGCGNTACAAGAAACCACCACGGGTGAGTTCGGCGGATTAGGCATAGAAGTAGGAAGAGAAGAAGGCTACATAAAAGTCATTAGTCCGATTGACGACACACCTGCTGANAAGGCCGGTATCGAGGCTGGCGACCTAATAATTCAAATTAACGATACCCCAACTAGGCAAATTATGCCGGAGGAGGCAGCGAATCTAATGCGAGGCGAACCCGGCACCTCCGTCACGGTAACCATTGCACGAGAGGGTATAGAGCCTTTTGATCTAACTATTACACGGGAAGTTATTGCCATTAATAGCGTAAGAAGTCGCATACTTGAGCCTGGTTACGCGTATTTTAGAATTTCGCAATTTCGCGTGAACACTGCAAAAGATTTACAAAAGGAATTTGAAAGCATATCAGCAGAAAATAAAGAACTTAAAGGTATTGTGCTAGACCTAAGGAATAATCCCGGTGGGGTATTACAAGCCTCAGTTGGCGTTGTTGATAACTTCCTCAGCAACGGGCGAATAGTATATACAAAAGGGCGATTAGAAAATAACGATATGGAATTTATGGCCACTAGCCAAACAATTGCCGGCAACATTCCCTTAGTTGTATTAATCAATAACGGATCAGCTTCGGCGTCTGAGATAGTAGCAGGCGCATTACAAGATCATAACCGCGCGATTATTATGGGAACTCGAAGTTTTGGTAAAGGCTCAGTTCAGTCCGTGATGCCCTTAGCTGAGCAGAGAGCTATCAAACTAACAACATCCCTCTACTTCACTCCGAAAGGGCGTTCAATCCAGGCTCAAGGGATAGAACCAGACATCATTGTAGAGAACGCGTTCGTTACCAAACGGTCTCGTAATGTTGCCCAAGTTAGTGAATCTAATCTACCAAATCGATTAGANAACGCTAACGAAACCGTTGATGATGATATGGCAGATGCAATTATTTCTGCAGAAGAAGTTTTGGTCACGGATTACCCGCTAAATGAAGCATTAAATGTGCTCAAAGGGATAAATGCATTTTCTTCAAGTAACTCAAAGAATAACGCAAGCGCTGTTGCACAGAGCGCGTCGAACTGAAGGCTGTACAATCAATTTCAGAGGGCGTTCNAGACTATAAGGACTTCATAGTCTAACTTCGATACCCTTGGCTGCCATGTACGCCTTTGCTTCGCCGATCGTGAATTCCCCGAAATGGAAAATCGAAGCGGCCAATACCGCGTCCGCTTCCCCCTCTAATACTCCCTCAGCGAGATGTTTTAAGTTACCAACACCGCCCGAAGCAATTATCGGTACTTTAACGGCCCTACTCACTTTCTGTTTTAACGCCAGATCAAATCCGTTTTTAGTTCCGTCTCTATCCATACTTGTCAATAAGATTTCTCCCGCACCATTATCAACCATCCTTTCCACCCAGCTAATCGCGTCTTGTCCCGTAGAATTTCGACCGCCATGAGTGAAAATCTCCCAACTTTGTTCCTCGCCCTCTTTACTTACTTGTTTAGCATCAACCGCGACGACAATGCATTGAGAGCCAAAACGCTCCGCCGCTTGCTGAACNAACTGGGGATTCAATACAGCAGCCGTGTTTATCGCGACTTTATCTGCACCCGCATTCAACATATTTCTGATATCTTGAAGGTCTCTGATACCTCCGCCGACGGTGAGAGGAATAAATACTTCCCCAGCAATCGCTTTTACCGTATCGATAGTAGTCTTTCTNTCTTCATGACTCGCAGTAATATCGAGAAACGTAATTTCATCAGCACCTTCCTCGCAATACCTCTTTGAAATTTCCACCGGATCGCCCGCATCTCGAATATCTAAAAACTTGACGCCCTTGACCACTCTTCCCTTATCACAGTCGAGACAAGGAATAATTCGCTTAGCTAAAGCCATATTAACTTGCCTCGCTATCACAGTATTCTTGGGCTGCTCTTAAATCTAGCCTACCCTCATAGATCGCTCTGCCTGTTATAGCGCCGACTATGTTTGCTCCGATCTCATTTTTTGTTGCAGCCTTTAAATCGACAATATCCGAAAGTTTTGCAATACCACCAGAGGCTATAATAGGAATTGGGCTACGCTTCGCCAACTCGACAGTCGCTTCGATGTTGCAACCTTGCATCATACCGTCCCGAGAAATATCCGTGTATACGATGGCTTTAACCCCAAATTCTGAAAACTCGTTGGCTATATCAAAAACAGAGACTTCAGAGACTTCTGTCCATCCCTCTGTTGCAACTTTACCGNCAATAGCATCCAGGCCAACGATAATTTTCTCAGGAAACTTCTCACAAGCGTTCGCAACGAATTCTGGATTCTTTAGTGCAGCAGTTCCAATGATAACGAAGCTCACTCCGGCCTCGATATAAAATTTAATGCTGTCAAGATTTCTTATTCCACCACCAATTTGAACTTGTAAATCAGGAAAATTTTCCACTATCGAGGTAACTATCTCAGAATTAACTAAGTTACCAGTAAAAGCGCCATTTAGATCGACTACATGCAGCCGCTGAGCGCCCTGCTCTAACCAATGCCCAGCCATCTCTACTGGGTCATCAGAAAAAACTGTAGTTTCATCCATCTTCCCNTGTCGCAGTCTGACGCACTGCCCGTTTTTTAGATCAATAGCTGGGATAACTAACATTATTCTNGACCATCCCATGTCAAAAAATTACGCAATAAGGAAAGTCCAACCTCTTGAGATTTTTCTGGATGAAACTGGACTGCAAAAATATTTGTATCTGACAAACAAGCTACTATATCGAGACCATAGTTTGCGGTACCGGCCACTCTCTTCTTCTCATCGGAAGTTACATAGTAACTATGAACAAAATAAAAACGGCTGTCGTCAGGTATGTCTCGCCAAAGCGGATGCGCTTTGGTNCGGCTTACCTGGTTCCAGCCCATATGAGGTACTTTTAATATCTTTCCATCATGATCCATAAGAGGATCTCCAAAGTGCTTTACTTTCCCTTTAATTACGCCCAAACATTCAACTCCACCGTTCTCCTCACTTGTGAGCATTAATGCTTGCATTCCAACACATATAGCCAAGANTGGCTTCTTTGTAATAGCTTCCTGAATGATATGGTCAACCTTGAGTCGCCTAATTTCAGCCATACAATCCCTTATCGCTCCGACTCCGGGAAAAATTACCCGATCTGCTTGCGATATCTCGTNAGCATCAGAAGTTACGAACACCTTTGTTTCTCCTTTAAGCTCGGTTCCTGCGTGCTCTATTGCCTTCGTAACGGAGTGGAGATTACCCATGCCATAATCGATGACTGCTACTTTATTCATCAGAAGCCTTGTTCTTTTGATTTGGTTTTGTAAATGCGGACCGGGAAAAAATGATGGATATTCCGTAAAAATTAAATCCTTTCAAATTTATAAGCTACCCTTAGTTGAAGGGACGACACCTTCCGTTCTCGGGTCAAGCTCAACAGCCATTCTCAAAGCTCTCCCGAATGCCTTAAAAATTGTCTCGATTTGATGGTGAGCATTTGCACCTCGTATATTATCGATGTGCAGCGAAACAAGTGCATGGTTTACGAACCCCTGAAAGAACTCGTGAAACAAGTCGACATCAAAATCACCAACAGTGCCCTTCACAAAATCAACGTTATATTCAAGACCCGGTCGTCCAGAACAATCTAAAACCACNCGAGAAAGAGCTTCATCGAGCGGAACATAGGCATGACCATAACGTCGGATGCCGGTTTTATCCAATGCACGACTAAACGCCTGCCCCAACGTAATTCCAATATCCTCAACGGTGTGATGAGCGTCTATTTCCAAGTCTCCATCCGCCTTAATTTTAATATCTACTAATCCATGGCGGGCGATCTGATCAAGCATATGATCAAGAAATGGCAGCGCAGTTTGCGCTTCAAATTTACCTGTGCCATCTAGGTCTAAAGAAACTTCTATTTGCGTTTCTTTTGTGTTGCGCTCAACACTTGCAAAGCGCGTTTTTGTTGATGAATCTGCGNTCATAAAGAACCTCGAGGCTGGAAAGCCTGCATTATAATGCCGGCGCAAGATAAGTGAAAGCTGAAGCTGGAAAAACTCGCACTTGTGAATTTATGNAAACCGAGAAGAAATGCATAGATAAATCCATTGCTGTAAACTATGCCAAGATCGGGAGCAGGTAGAGACACGTGACTAAGAATAAGGGCTTACTAACTGGTATCGCAATACTTTCAGCGCTCAGCATTACGGCAATTTTACTAGTTCGGATAGCTGCCGGTGAGGCGAGAAGCTTAATAAGCGAATTTATATCTACCTCAACCGGTTATGAGCTGATAATCGCAGGGGGTATAGCCATTGATTTTTTCCCTGATTTTGAGCTCACAATGGAGGACGTACGACTACGAAATCAAGGCTCCTCTCTCGAGCTTGCTTCCGCACCCGAAGTTACTTTAAAGCTGCAAATTGCGTCGATTTTTAATGATGAAATCAATGTGCAAGAGGTTCGTGCAAAAGATCTTCATATTAACGTCTTTACTAGCACAACAGGACGAAATATTTGGCAGCTAGACTCTTCTGGACACTCAAATGAAATCACTGGTGACCATGAATCATCCACAAGCAATTACAATTCGGTATTATTTGAGAAAATTCAGATTGCAAACGCAAGCATAGATATTCAAGACGCGACTCNGGGCTATAGATATGCCCTTAGTAATTTAAATAGTGAAATAAATAATAGCAACCTACTGGGCATACCCTTTAAAGTAGACTCTACTTTTAATTTTTTAAACAACGGTATGACTGACCCGCTGCCTATCAGTCTACAAAGCGAAATCACTTTCGACGCTGAGTATGGCAAGGTCGCGGCAGACGATATTAGCATTTTGATTTCACCGATGTTGGTGACTGGCGCTGTCGACATTTCCTACTCTAATGATGATCCGAGCTATGAAGGAAATTTCGAATCAAACACCTTCGATGTCATAACATTAATTCAAACGTTGGGTTTCATCGAATATGAGTCGGAATTCTCTGGGGAGGCAGAGCCCACTGAGACTTTTAATTTCAGCCTAGACTTTGAAGGAAACGGTTCTCAACTAGCTATTGATCGTTTTGTTGGAAATCTAGGAGAGACTGATATCCAAGCAAGCGGAGATATCCGTTTCAGCAACGGATACGGACCATCCAATAGTCGATACGATATTAGAACCAGTAGCATTGATTTATCACCATTCCTAAGTGTGACTGCCGATGAGGTGGAGCCTGATCAATCTTTTTCTTCAAGAGCATTACGCAATGAAAAAAGCACTTTTGATTTACCACTCGACACCATAAAAGAGTTAAATTTGCTTGGAAGTATCGCAATAGAGTCAATTACCGCAAATGACCTCGCGATCGAAAATGTAAATCTCTTTACCAACATCGAAGACGGCGTTTTGGATNTTGAGCTTCAACCCACAAACTTATATGGTGGAAATGTGCAGGGACTTTTTAGGGTTGATNCAAACCCTACTGTAGCTCAATTAATNACGCAGCTCTCAGTTGAAGAACTTAACTTAAACGAACTAAGTTCAATCATTAAACAAAAAATTCCAGCTGAAGGGCAACTTAACGTCCAGGGCAATTATGAAGCGNATGGCATTAACTCTGAGGAATTGTTGAATACTCTGGGCGGAACAACATCATTCTCAGTTTCNGAGAACTCTATCGACATAAGTCTCATCAAACANCTCTTCACCGAAATTGCTACTCTAAGTCCGACAGGTGAATCTATCCAACAGTGGCCGGACGTAATCCGATTCAGCGAAGTNGAGGGTTATGTTCTTTTGGAAAATGGACTGTCAGATGGACAGGAAGTTAATCTCCACCTGGATAATCTCAACTTAAATGGAACCGGCGGAATAAATTTAGGATCTAACANATTTAANTATGATCTTAATTTTTCTTTCCTTCCCCCTCCCCAAACTCAAACAATACCAGTCAATGAGCTATATCATAATGTCTCATGGCCTGTGCAATGCGGCGCGAGTTTTGACTCTGAAATTAGTCAATATTGCAGACCCGATTTTACCCGCGTAAGAGAAATATTTGCGCAACTAGGTGCAAATGCCGNGCAACAAGAAATCGAAGAGGAAATTACCGAGCGGGTCCCCCAGTTCCTGCAAGAACCTGCTCGCAGGATTCTGCGAAACATTCTAAACTGATCTGCTGTGACCAGTCTTTCATCAAGTCTACTGAAATGGTTCAAAATTCATGGCCGCCATGATTTGCCCTGGCAGAAGAATTTAAGCCCCTANCGTGTNTGGGTTTCAGAAATNATGTTGCAACAGACTCAGGTNAAAACGGTNATCCCTTATTATNAAAGATTTATNGANCGATTCCCTCAAATCANCGACCTGTCNTCTGCGANCATAGACCAAGTTCTNNACCTTTGGACAGGCCTTGGCTACTACGCTCGCGCTCGCAACTTGCATAAGACTGCAAGAATTCTAACAAGNCAATACGATAGCCAGTTNCCTGATACTGTTGAAGACTTNGAAACGCTNCCTGGCATNGGACGCTCAACCGCTGGCGCTATTCTGGCATTGAGCCTAAATAAGAGGGCTCCGATACTGGACGGAAATGTCAAAAGGGTTTTAACAAGATTCTATTCAATACCAGGCTGGCCAGAGCAAACAAAAACAAAGAATCAACTATGGGNAATTGCGGAAAAGAACACNCCTCTGAAAAACTTTGCGCAATATACTCAAGCAATCATGGACCTAGGAGCAACGGTNTGCAAAAGATCAAAGCCAGACTGTTGCCGTTGTCCNTTGGAGNNTACGTGCAATGCCTACACACTGAACAAAGTAGAGGACTATCCGAGCAAAAAACCGAAAAAGAAGCCAATGCCGATCAAGAAAATATGTATGTATGTTTTTGAAAACGAATTTGGTGAGGTCTTGTTAGAGAGAAGACCGCCACGAGGCATATGGGGGTCGCTCTATTCGTTCCCAGAAAAACGGGAGCAAAAAGACGATACGACAAGTTCAAAAACCATCAAGCATTTAAATTCGAAATCGCGGAGCTCTGAAGACTTCGAGCTTAAATCTCTTCGGCATACTTTTTCTCATTTTCATTTAGATATCCAGCCTACATTATTGAAGGTTTCAAAAAGAGAACTTGAGATTGATGATTCTGCCCGCTGGGTTTGGTACTCTCTAAATAACCCTTCAGAACTTGGACTGGCAGCACCCGTAAAAAATTTGCTGTCGACTCTATCTGCACGAAATTGAACAGAGAATAAAGCCTATGAGCAGGATGATACATTGTAAAAAGTATAACAAGGAACTTCCAGGCCTACTGGTTGCACCCTACCCAGGCCCAAAGGGACAAGAGATCTACGAAACTGTGTCTAAACAGGCGTGGCAAGAATGGCAAGCACTGCAAACTATGCTCATCAACGAAAAACAGCTTAGTCTGATGAATCCAGACTCTCGTAAGTATCTGCAACAAGAGATGGAAAAGTTCCTTAACAATGAACAACATGATAAGGCTGAAGGCTATATTCCGACCGAAGAATAAGCCCCTCTAACTTGACTCAAGAGCCGTAAAAATATTAAATACGCCGCTCGTGCAATTTGGCCCAGGTAGCTCAGTCGGTAGAGCAGAGGACTGAAAATCCTCGTGTCGGTGGTTCGATTCCACCCCTGGG
>NHGO01000057.1 GCA_002172295.1 Gammaproteobacteria bacterium TMED139
AAACAGAAATACCCTGTACTACTCTCTAATGGTAATAAAATTGATGAGGGTATCCTAGAGGGTAATTTAGATCGTCACTGGGTTTCTTGGGAGGACCCTTTCAAGAAGCCAAGTTATCTATTTGCTTTGGTTGCGGGAAATCTAGTTAGTTTTGAAGACCAATTCGTTACTTGTAGCGGGCGTGCCATCAAGTTGCAAATTTTTGTAGAGAGCAAAGACATTGAGAAATGTGATCATGCTATGCAATCTTTAAAAAATGCTATGCGGTGGGACGAGGAAGTTTACGGTAGGGAATATGATCTGGATATTTTTATGATAGTTGCCGTGGATGATTTCAACATGGGGGCAATGGAAAATAAAGGTTTGAATATTTTTAATACGTCATGCGTNTTAGCGAACCCCAAAACTACCACTGACTCTTCTTTTCAACGGGTTGAGGCAGTAGTGGCCCATGAGTACTTTCATAATTGGTCTGGCAATCGGGTGACTTGCCGGGATTGGTTCCAGTTGAGTTTAAAAGAAGGTTTTACCGTATTCCGGGATTCTGAATTTTCCGCTGATATGGGGTCTAGGGTTGTAAAAAGGGTGGAGGATGTTGCTTTTTTGAAAACAGTACAATTCGCTGAAGATTCAGGNCCGATGGCACATTCCGTAAGNCCTGAATCNTATATGGAAATCTCAAACTTTTATACAGTGACAATATATGAGAAAGGGGCNGAAGTTGTCCGCATGATTAGCGAGATATTGGGGGCTGCGANATTTAGAGAGGCCACAGATTTGTATTTTTCNAGGTTTGACGGACAGGCCGTGACAACTGAAGATTTTGTTAAGGTTATGGANGANGTGAGTGAAATCGACCTACANCAATTTAGGCTCTGGTATTCACAGGCNGGTACTCCCGAAATCANGNTTAACAGTGTNTACNATGAGAAAGAGAAGACGTATTCANTAGCTATTAANCAAAGTTGNAANGCAACNCCTGGTCAGTCAANNAAGAAGCCGTTTTTTATNCCGNTGAGNNTNGGNCTTCTAAATCAANANGGCANTGANATCCCATTAGTAACTGANAAAGATAAAATNNANNNTNGNAAAGNATTTGATCAGATTATTACTATTACTGAACAAGAACAAGAAGTTGTATTTTACGGTGTTGAGTCTAAACCGATTCCATCCCTGTTAAGAAACTTTAGTGCGCCAGTAAGACTAAAGTACCTTTATACTCAGGAAGAACTGTATTTTCTAATGGTGCACGACACTGATGGATTTAATAGATGGAATGCTGCGCAGTCTCTCGCCACTGAGGTCATTACAAGTCTACAGTCTAAAAAAGTTAAAGAAAATGCGAAAGTTTCTTCAANTTTGTGTCANGCGTTTAAGTCGATCCTTAATGCTTCGGTAAGCAATACTGGCCTTGATAAGGCGATGGTTGCCCACTTACTTGCATTGCCGACGGAAGGTTCACTCATTGAACAAGCAGAAGAGGCAGCGGTGGAGAATATTCATTTAGCTAGAGAAACTGTTTCTGACTTTCTTGCCAATGAGCTTACAGAAGAATTTAGTGAAGTTTATGAGTCCAATATTGGGTATGGGGAATATTCATCAGACTCTAGTGATATGGCTCGACGAGCGTTAAAGAACTTGTCTTTAGGTTACCTGGTTAGGACGGGCAAAAAAGAATGGATAGAAACATGCTTCTCTCAATTTAATCGTGCAGACAACATGACTGATCAGTTAGCTGCGTTGAGATGTTTGGTTATTCAATCAGGAACTTATGGGCTAGAGGAGTCAAGAACCGCACTTGATTCATTTTATGAACAATGGAAGCATGAACCTTTAGTAGTAGATCAATGGTTGATAACACAAGCTCTATGTCCCTCTGACGACACCTTAGATCGGGTCAAGGATTTACGAAAGCATCAAGCCTTCGAGATAAAAAATCCCAATAAGGTCCGGTCATTAATAGGAACTTTCTGTTCACAAAATCACGTGCAGTTTCATGAGTTGGGAGGGCAGGGATACGAATTCTTGGGTGACTGCATTATTGAGCTAGATCAGATTAATCCACAGATCGCCGCTAGATTAACGACGCCGCTGACTCGCTGGAGAAAGTATGACCACGTCAGGCAAGCCCTCATTCAGGCGCAACTTCAGCGTATTAAGGAAGTACCAGAGCTATCGAAGGATGTCTTTGAGGTCGTTGAAAAAAGTACTATCTTGTAGCTAACTTTGAAGCTTTTGCATTCTAGGCAACGTCTTGGATATTGGTTAGCGGAATACTCTTCGCCCGATCCGATGCTTCTATAAATTCTGCTATCTCATCGAAATTAAGATAACGGTATATCTCATCTGACATCGTGTCTATTTCTGACATGTATTTCATGTATTCAGGCATGGTAGGGATTTTTCCCAGAGCAGCACTGACGGCGGCTAGCTCCGAGGAGGCTAAATAAACGTCAGCGCCTTGCCCTAACCGGTTAGGAAAATTTCGAGTGGATGTCGACACAACTGTTGAATTAGCCGCCACTCTAGCCTGGTTGCCCATGCAAAGTGAACATCCCGGCATCTCGGTGCGGGCCCCAGATGTCCCAAAAATATTATAAATGCCTTCTTCTGTTAATTGGTGTTCGTCCATTTTAGTTGGAGGGGCTACCCATAGCCTCGTGGGGAGAGAACCATCAACTTGTTTTAAAACCTCAGCAGCTGCCCGAAAATGTCCTATATTGGTCATGCAAGAGCCTATAAAAACTTCATCTATCTTGGTTCCAGTTACTTCAGAGAGTGTTTTAACGTCATCTGGATCATTGGGGCAAGCTAATAATGGTTCTTTAATCTCATTTAAATCGATTTCAATAATCTTAAAATATTTCGCGTCTGGATCTGGTTCAAGAAGTGTGGGATTAGTCAGCCACTCCTCCATAGCTTTTGCCCGACGCTCGAGCGTGCGAGGGTCTTGGTATCCATTGTCAATCATCCACCTAAGCAGAGTGACATTAGATTTAAAGTACTCGATGATTGGTTCTTTATTTAGTCGGATAGTGCAGCCACCAGCTGACCGTTCAGCCGAGGCGTCAGAAATTTCGAAGGCTTGCTCCACTTTTAAATCAGGAAGACCTTCAATTTCTAAAATCCTTCCAGAGAAGATGTTCTTCTTTCCTTTCTTTTCTATCGTTAAATCACCACTTTGAATGGCAGCATAAGGAATAGCATTCACGAGATCCCGCAACGTAATGCCTGGTTGCATCTCGCCTTTGAACCTAACCAAAACTGATTCAGGCATGTCCAACGGCATAACTCCGGTAGCTGCCGCAAACGCTACTAGCCCGGAGCCTGCTGGAAATGAAATCCCGATAGGGAATCTGGTGTGTGAATCACCACCTGTACCTACAGTGTCGGGGAGTAACATTCGATTTAACCAAGAGTGTATTATCCCATCGCCAGGTCTAAGCGCCACACCGCCCCTTGTGTGAATGAAATCTGGTAAAGAGTGCTGGGTTTCTATATCTACAGGTTTTGGATAGGCTGCTGTATGACAAAATGACTGCATCACAAGATCAGCAGAGAAACCAAGGCAGGCAAGATCCTTTAGCTCATCCCTCGTCATTGGGCCCGTCGTATCTTGGCTTCCGACTGTGGTCATTTTTGGCTCACAATAAGTTCCGGGACGGATTCCCTCAACTCCACATGCCCTGCCTACCATTTTCTGTGCCAAGCTGAATCCGTGTGATGACTCACTTCCTTTAACCGGGGTTTTGAAAACCTCTGAGGGATCTAGGCTTAAGGCCTCTCGCGCTCTCTGCGTTAAACCGCGTCCTATGATTAGAGGTATTCGTCCTCCTGCTCTAACTTCATCGAGAAGGACTTCTGTTTTGAGTTCAAAATTTGAAAGCAGCTCTTGTGTCTCGTGATTCTTTACTGTTCCCTCATATACATTGATATCGATTACATCGCCTGTGTTTAGTTTATCTACATCACACTCAAATGGGAGAGCGCCCGCATCTTCCATGGTATTAAAAAAAATTGGAGCTATTTTGCCAGCAATGCAAATACCACCATCTTTCTTATTTGGGATAAAAGGTATGTCGTTTCCTATATGCCAAAGAACTGAATTAGTGGCGGATTTCCTTGATGANCCTGTTCCCATAACATCACCTACTAATGCTATGGGGAATCCCGTTTCCTTGAGTTCNGCAAGCTGGCTATCGATGTCAGTTATACCTTCCCGNGGGTTTTTATACATNGCCTTGGCATGGAGAGGGATATCTGGTCTCGACCAAGCATCTTGAGCTGGTGAAAGATCGTCTGTGTTTGTTTCGCCGGGCGCTTTTAACACTACAACTGTCAAGCATTCTGCGACTTTGGGGCGGCGTGTAAACCATTCTGCATCAGCCCATGAATGCAGAACCCTTTGAGCTTCGGTATTTCCTTCCTTAGCTAAATCGGCCACGTCATAAAAAGCGTCGAACATCAATAATGTGTTGCAAAGCTGATCGGCAGCTGATGCGGCAAGATTATTATCTTTCAATAGCCCGACAAGAGTTGAAATATTGTAGCCGCCTAACATGCTTCCTAAAAGTTCTATCGCGAGCTCTTTACTTATTAGAGGGGAAGTCACTTCCCCTTGCGNAATCGCAGATAAAAATCCAGCCTTGACATAAGCTGCTTCGTCAACGCCAGGAGGTATACGATTTGCGAGCAGATCGNTCAATAAGTCTTCCTCACCAGTTGGTGGGCTTTTTAATAATTCAATCAGATCGGCTACCTGACTGGCAGAAAGCGGCTTCGGTAAAATNCCGATTTTTGCACGTTCCTCAACATGTTTCTTGTATTCTGCTAGCAAACTTTCATCCTCTTAAACGATCCTTCGGTGTAAGAAAGGTGGTATTGACCAAATTTTAGATTTTTCCGTGAAAGTAGTTTACTTGGACTACTTTGTAAGCACAGTTAGCTCCTTTCGCCATCCCATACCACTATGACCTGCAATTGTAGTGGTCGCAGCAAGAGAAGTCCGGTTTAAGTACGGGATCGTATTCTATTGTAATTCATAAAGAAAATCCAATTCTCACGGCGGTATTCCCATCAGACAGACCGGCATAAAATATTCTCATGGCCCGAGAAAACCGGTACAATTCTTCAGGGGAATGTGATTATGAACGCTCCAAAAACACCGTGTATTGGCATTTGTTCAACAACATCACTGGGGGATTCGGTTTGCAGAGGCTGTAAACGCTATTCTTTTGAGGTTATCAATTGGAATAGTTACGATGAGCAACAAAAGGTTGCGGTATTAAAGCGTCTTGAAAAACTAATTTGCCAGATTTTGGAAAATAAATTTACTATATTCTGTGAAGCGACTCTTGAATCTGAACTCAAAAGGGCCAACGTGCCTTTCAATGTGGAACTGTCGCCATATTGCTGGCTTCACAATCTTTTTAAAAAAAATAAAAATAGAATTGCTGATTTAAGGGCGTACGGTGTTACTGCACGTGTCGATCATGCCACAGTGCCTCTTAATGAACTATTGGCGCAGATTGATTCTGAATTACAATTATTGAGCGAAGCTCATCTAGATCGCTATTTTAAAATTCCAACCTAGCAATTAGTTAATATTAGTCGTACTTAATTCATTTGGAAGCGCGAATGAGTGTAGCTCTAAAGTTTTTCCTTGAAGTTCGGCATACCATCCTTTTTCATTCCAATCTCCTAAAACAACTCGCTGTACCTTCCCTAATATAGAATCCTTTGACTTAGTATTTAACTCATGTATGGCCGGTCTATGAGTGTGGCCATGAAGAACTTTTGACGTTTTATGACTTTTGAACAATTCGAGAACGGCATTTTGATTTACATCCATTATATATTCTGATTTCGATGACATTTCTAATTTAGATCTTTCTCTTACTTGCCTCGCGTAAGCGGCTCTCTCGGTTATTGGCTTGCCTAAAAATTCTTGTTGCCAAATATTGTCTCTAACCAATTCTCTGAATCGCAGGTATTCTATGTCGTCAGTGCAAAGGGTATCGCCATGAAGCAGAAGTAGATTTTCATCTTCAATTTTTACCAGATGATTGTCATAGATTATAGTAGCTCCACATTGGTTTGCGTATTCATTGCCAATCAGGAAGTCACGATTACCATGCATAATGAATACAGATGCCCCGTGTTGAGAAAAATCCCGAAGCTTTGATGCAACAGCCATCTCCGTATCGGCGATTGCATCATCCCCGATCCAAACCTCAAAAAGATCTCCCAGAATATATAGAGCTTCACATTTGTTTTTGTTTCTCTCTAAAAACTGGAATAGTCCATAAATAATATCCGTTCTCGATTGATCGATATGAAGGTCTGAAATAAAGAGGCGTCTGGACGACAAGATCAGCTGTCTTCGAACATTTTTGCTGACTTAATGATTACATCTTCTTCGGGGACATCCTGGTGTCCGGACTGAGAATTTGTCTTACACACCTTAATTTTCTCTATAGTCTCCATTCCTTCCGTCACTTTCCCGAATACAGCGTAGCCCCATCCCTGATCAGTTTCACTCTTATGATCTAAGAAAAAATTGTCATTTACATTTATAAAAAATTGTGAAGACGCGGAGTGTGGTTCAGAAGTTCTAGCCATCGCTAGTGTGCCAGTTATATTTGAAAGCCCATTTTTGGCCTCATTCTGGATTGGTTCGCTTGAGGGTTTCTCAACGAGACCATGCTCGAAACCGCCGCCTTGAATCATAAAATCATTTATCACTCTATGAAAGATGGTGTCGTCATAAAAGCCAGATTCAACGTATTTCTTAAAGTTTTCAGATGAAATGGGTGCCTTCTCGAAATCCAATTCAATNGTAAATGGCCCGAAATTTGTGT
Organism: Gammaproteobacteria bacterium TMED139; assembly: GCA_002172295.1. Lineage (GTDB taxonomy): Bacteria > Pseudomonadota > Gammaproteobacteria > Pseudomonadales > Pseudohongiellaceae > UBA9145. The sequence continues at coordinate 6,861 of NHGO01000057.1, forward strand.
CAAAAACAATCATACGTTCACCTTATATGAATTTGGTTCGATCTTTATTTTATGCTTTCTAGAAGAACCGCTATAATAAGGGTTTTTGAAGAATCTCGAAAGGCCCTTGGTGCCTTCAGGACCTTTCCACTGACTANTTGAATTATGACGACAGACGCTGAAAATAATAAAGCGCTTAAATCAGGCGAAAAACCACCCTCAAATTTCATTAAAACAATGGTTGCTAATGATCTTGAGTCTGGAAAACACGCAGGACGGGTGATTACGCGATTTCCACCAGAGCCTAATGGATATCTTCATATTGGCCACGCGAAGTCTATTTGCTTGAATTTTGCTCTGGCGAAAGAAAACGGTGGNGTGTGTAATTTGAGGTTTGACGATACGAACCCAGAAAAAGAGAGCCAGGAATATGTTGATGCGATAAAAGAAAATATTGAATGGCTTGGTTTTCAATGGAATGGCGANGTTCGTTATTCATCAGATTATTTTGAGCATCTTTACAATTTGGCTGTCAATTTAATTCGAAATGGCAATGCATTTGTCTGTGAATTAAATGCGGAACAATCCAGGTGTTTCAGGGGAACACTGACAGAGCCAGGTAAGGATAGCCCAAATCGCAATAGGTCAATTAAAGAAAATTTAGACCTCTTTGAAAGAATGCGCGCCGGAGAATATGCAGATGGGGCTTATACTTTAAGAGCGAAAATAAATATGGGCTCCCCAAACATTAATATGAGGGATCCGATCATTTATCGAATTCGGCATGTTTCGCATCATCAGACAGGTGATAATTGGTGTATTTACCCGACATACGATTTTACTCACTGTATTTCTGACGCGATTGAAAACGTAACCCATTCTTTATGTACCTTGGAATTTGAGGATCATAGGCCGTTATATGACTGGATATTGAATAGTTTAGAGTTAGATCTTTTAAAAGAAATAAGCGATTACTCCAGTGATGAGGAAAAATTTGTGCTACCCCAGCAAACGGAATTTGCTAAATTGAAATTGAATTACACGATTATGGGTAAGCGAAAACTTAAAGAAATGGTTGAAGACGGGGTTGTCGATGGATGGGATGATCCTCGAATGCCGACCTTGGCCGGGCTCAGGAGGCGAGGATTTACTGCAGCCTCTATCAGGAATTTCTGCGAGAGCGTGGGCGTAAGCCGCTCTGAGAGCACTGTTGACTTAAGCATGCTGGAGCATGCAGTAAGAGAAGACTTGGATCAAATTGCTCATAGGGTTATGTGCGTAATAAAACCTTTAAAGGTAACGATCGAAAATATAGGCAATGAACAAGTTGAATATTTAAGCTTGCAGAATCACCCTAAACAGGAATCTATGGGGCGTCGCAAAGTCCCATTTACTCGGGAAATATATATCGATGAATCTGATTTCGAGGAGGTTCAGCCAACAGGGTTTAAGAGATTAGTGCTTGGTGGTGAAGTAAGATTGCGAGGGTCCTATATCATCAAGTGTGAAGAGGTCATAAAAGATAGTAGCGGTAAGATCATCGAGCTTATCTGTTCGGCAGATAAAGACACATTAGGCAAGCGACCTGAGGGCAGGAAGGTTAAAGGCGTTATACATTGGGTGTCGGCGATTTATAGTCAGGCTGTTACGCTTAAATTGTATGACCGATTATTCACCGCAGAGAGTCCGGATTCAAAGGAAGTGATTGATTATCGAAAATTCTTAAACCCAGATTCGCTGTCNGTTGCTGACGGATGTCTTATAGAGCCNTCGGTTATTGANGGTTCAGAAATAAAACATTTTCAGTTTGAACGCGAAGGATATTTTACTATTGATGCAGTTGAAAGTCGGGGAAGGAGTTTAGTGTTTAATCGCACTATCACCTTAAGAGATTCATTAAGGAAACAAGTTAGTTAACATAATGCTCTGTATTTACAATACATTGACTCATGAAAAAGAAGAATTTAGGCCAATTAATAAAGGTAAGGTTGGTATTTATGTTTGNGGGTTAACGGTCTACGACTATACCCACTTGGGACACGCACGTATGCTTGTTTCCTTCGANGTGATTGTTAGNCACCTGAGAGCAAAAGGGTTTGAAGTCACTTATGTCCGGAATATCACCGATATCGATGACAAAATTCTTGCGAGGGCCACAGAAAATAAAGAAGTTTTTTCCGATCTTACAGCCCGTTTCATTGCATCAATGCATGAGGATGAAAAAGCTTTATCGGTTTTACCCCCAGATATTGAGCCACGGGCAACCGAACATATAGCCAGTATGATAAGTATGATAAATACTTTAGTACAGAAAGATTATGCGTATAAAGCTGAAAACGGGGATGTGTATTTTTCAGTCGTTAATTTTCCTGAGTATGGAAAATTGTCAAAAAAGAAAATGGATGAGCTGCTCGATGGTGCGCGAGTTGGGGTCGGCGAGCTTAAGAGAGATCCAAGGGATTTTGTTCTGTGGAAATCTTCAAAAGATGGGAGCGTTGGCTGGGATTCTCCTTGGGGTTATGGTAGGCCGGGTTGGCACATTGAATGCTCTGCAATGTCCACGGAAGCTTTAGGTAACAACTTTGATATTCACGGTGGTGGTTCAGACTTATTGTTTCCGCATCACGAAAATGAAATTGCCCAGTCTCAGTGTGCTACGGGCTGCAAATTCGCTAACTTCTGGATGCATAATGGACCGCTCCGAGTCGATAATGAAAAAATGTCAAAATCTCTTGATAATTTCTTCACGGTTAGAGAAGTTCTGAAGAGCTATAGTCCCGAAGTAATTCGATATCTATTAATTTCAAGCCATTATAGAAGTCCTATTAATTATTCCGANCAGAGTCTTCAACAATCTGCTAAAGCCTTGGAGCGGGTTTATATCGGGCTTAAAGGNCTAGAGCTNAAAAGCGCTAAGTCCTTAACAAATAGCCGCTATGAAAGAGCCTATTTCGANGCGATGGATGANGACTTCAATACTCCAGAAGCCTTAGGGANATTATTTGAAATGGTTGCGGAGATTAATAAAATTAGAAGTACTAATTTTGANTTAGCATGTCAGTTAGGGAAACTACTTCTACGATTGGGAAACTTTTTAGGTATCTTAAACTTATCCCCAGAGGAATTTCTTCGAGGAGAGGATGATCTTAATATAAATAGAAGTGAAATTGATAATCTTATTCAGGAACGAGAAACGGCTAGAGCTGTCAAAAATTGGCAGCGAGCGGACGAAATTAGAGATCAACTGTTAAAAATGAAAGTGGTAGTTGAAGATAACGCTTCTGGGAGTGATTGGCGCGTAGAGAGATAGAACCCGATTCGACTACCGATTGACGGAAATTAAAGACGCGAGTATTATGCCGAGCTTCTAAAAGTAGAAGGCCTTTTAAACGATCGGGGTATAGCGCAGTCTGGTAGCGCGCTTGCTTTGGGAGCAAGATGTCGGGAGTTCAAATCTCTCTACCCCGACCAATTTTTACAAATAGTTAACTTTCTATGGTGACTGTAGCTCAGTTGGTAGAGCCCCGGACTGTGACTCCGGTTGTCGTGGGTTCGAGCCCCATCAGTCACCCCAATTAATCCATGTTATCAGNACATCTTTGCGCCCGTAGCTCAACCGGATAGAGCACCTGCCTTCTAAGCAGGGGGTTGGAGGTTCGAGTCCTCCCGGGCGCGCCATTANTCNGAAAATGTTAATTAGNTCAAGGAGCTTCTTGGTTANATATCTATTAATTCAATTCTTTAATAAGCCATATAATTCAGATGGTTATCGTTATTATATNCGAACTATTACAGGTGGCTTCTTCAAGTGTATTTATTGTTATAGCAACCTAGTTAATTAATAATCCATTAAAAACAATAATTTACTAAAGAAACCTTTTGTAAAGACGATAGAGGTTCTTGTAACACACGGAAACATATGGCCTAGGTTAGGATTGATTTCTTAGCGCTAGGCCGTTTTTTTTGAAGTAACGCTTTTTGACGACTTTGCTATCGCATGGGATTGTTC
>NHGO01000058.1 GCA_002172295.1 Gammaproteobacteria bacterium TMED139
TGGTCCACATCCACTGTGTTCTCGATAGCGCAGCCTTTGAGGGTTCTACCTCCTTTAACGAGATGTTATTTCATCTAGACACCGCTAATTTGACTTGGTCATCNTCAAACTTAATTAATACCNAGGATGANGCTGAAGGGGAAACAGCAAGCGAGGAGGACATTGAGGAATGGGAGAATAAAAAAGCACGAATGGACAATCCGTACGACTACACAAGTTTTGTAGTTGAATACGACACCTANACTNTNGANAGTCTTCGAGGCGAGATAGTCCTCAATAGAATTGAAGGCACCGTAGCCAGACTAAATCCCCCGACCCCTTCTATTTCGACTCTTACAGGGACTTGCACTTCCATATCTCGGGAACAAGCGATCGACATTTACGACTCAACGATAGAGAGCATCAAAGCCGAAAGCGGAGGGAGAACCCAGCTATTTTGATCTTCCGTTAAACGATTTATCTAAGTTACCCTTTAGCCGTTTAACTAAAGCGGAGTTTGTCTACGAAATTGCAAGGCTTATGACTGCTATCCAACTGATCTGCAATAATCTTTTCCCAGCCCGTTCTGCATGCACCGGGAGATCCTGGAAGGCANAAAATTATCGTCCCATTGGCCAGACCGGCAAAAACTCTTGATTGCACAGTAGAGTTTCCGATTTCTTCATACGATAGTTGACGGAATAATTCACCGAACCCGTCTATATGCAAATCAAAAAGAAGCTGAAGTGCCTTCTGCGTGTTATCACGAGCAGTAAACCCTGTCCCTCCCGTAGTGAGAATCGCATTGACCTTAGGGTCTGCTATGTGCGCTGAGATCGTAGCCCTTAAATCGTAGACGTCATCTTTGATAATAATCTTTGAGTGGAGGGAATGACCCGCACTCTCAAGAGCTTCGACCAGAACATTTCCCGAGGTATCAGTTTCCTCTGTTCTCGTGTCCGAAACTGTAACCACTGCTATATTGAGTTGAGTCCCTGCCTGCACCGCAGCCTACCCTCCCGTCATGTTCATCAAGCGGACCGGCTGAGCATGCTCCTTATCATAAAAATAATGACGCTCTGGTTTCAGATCCATAGATTTAATAATCGCTTCTTTTAAATCATCATGAGTTGAAGCACCGTCCCTTAGCACTTCTCTTAAATCAACTGAATGTTCATTTCCAAGACATAACAACAGTCGTCCCTCGACCGTGACTCGCACTCGATTACAATCTTCACAGAAATTATGGCTGACTGGCGAAATGAATCCAATACGACTTTTTTTCCCGACAACTTGAACATAGCGAGAAGGACCCGCAGTCTTTGCAGTAGAGTTTATCAATCGATATTTTTGTTCTATCTGACCCCTTACCCATTCATTACTACAAGTAGTCTCTTCTCGAGAATGATCAGATGCCTCACCTAGTGGCATTTCCTCTATGAACGCGATATCAATATCACGACTGAGCGCGTAATCTGTAAGGGGAATTACTTCATCTTCATTGTAGCCACGCATAATTACAGAATTCAGTTTTATCCGATCAAATCCTGCCTCTCTGGCGGCATCAATACCTGCTAGAACTTTCTCTAATTTTCCCACCCTAGAAATACGTCTAAATCTTTCGGCATCAAGACTATCAATACTAATATTTATACGACTCAGTCCAGCCTCTTTTAAAGGTAATGCATACTTATCCAGTTGAGCACCATTCGTAGTCAACAGCAGTTCCTCCAGCCCAGGAAGAGAACCTAACTTTCCAATTAAGGACATTACATCTGATCTAACCATTGGCTCTCCGCCAGTAAGGCGTATCTTTTTAACGCCTAATTCAGTGAATGCCAGGGCTATTTGATAAATCTCTTCGAGAGAAAGAATTTGTTTCCGAGGCAAAAACGTCATGTCCTCTGTCATGCAATAGACACAGCGAAAATCACAGCGATCGGTCACCGACAACCGGACATAGTCCACTGTTCGACCAAACTTATCGACTAGGCTATTTTCGTTTTGCGCCATTACGCTTCTCCCTATAAACGTAACTATATCCCACCTATGCCTGTAGATACATTGAAAAATGTGTCAAATTGCCGCCCAAACAACGACGCCTACTACAAATCAGGCTGTGTTAAGAACTATCTGCAGGGCAAGCAAGATCAATACAACACCCATACCCAATTCAAACCAAGCACCCCCCTTGAGCAACCAAGAGCGAACAATTGATGTGCCAAACAATTTTGACACCAAGGTGAACCAAAGAAATGTAGCAACCGCCAGATAGATTCCATAAAGAATTTGGACCGCAGTTGGAGTACTTTCTCCAACCACCACGGTAAAAAGTGCAAGAAAAAACAAAGTAGCCTTCGGGTTAAGCCCGTTTGTTAAGAACCCCAACACAAATGCCTTCCAAATGCCTGTTTCTGGACTAAAGTCCCCTACTTTCTGACTTCCGGCTCTTCCCAGGAAGGCCCTGATAGATTGTAGCCCAAGATAAATTAAGTACGCAGCCGCGAGATACTTCATTAGAGCAAACAAGGAAGGTGACTGCGATAGAAGAAGTGCAACACCAAGTATGCAGTATGTCACATGAAGAAGAATGCCAGCACCAACCCCTAAACTCGTCCAAATTCCTGTTTTAGTGCCAGCTGCAACACATTGACGAGTCACGACTGCAAAATCAGGTCCGGGAGATGCAACTGCGAATAAGTGTGCTATGGCTACTGTAAGAAACTCGCCCCAATACATAGAAATAGTTCAAAGGTTGTCTTTAATTTACTTTCTCAGAAATAATGAGACTGACTTCAGCTTGCTCGTTATTGTGCGAGAAACTCTCAGATACTACGCGATAATCACCAGACTGGGGAGTGGCTACTCCGGCTCGGGAAACCAATGCTGACACATAAACATTTTCCGCCGAAGCTAAATTAAAAGGCCCAACAGCGGAGGAGTTATCAAGACGGATCGTCATAGGCAAGTTGCCTACCACGAGGTCGGTCGCTGCCAAAGGCGGCATGCCTTCCCTATCGGCGTTTCTCGCTGCGACAAATACTCTCAGACCGCTATTTAGTTCTAATCCACTAGCAAGCGAAACAGTCACATCGATAACAGGCCCCTCTTCAGTAGATGGCGACTGCTGGGCTAGTATTTGTTGGGCGGCAGTAATATTAGCCCTAAGCGTCTGTGCTTGCTGAGAATTGGGGTCTGCCTGAATTAATAATCGCCAATAACCAATGGCCGCGGCGTAATCTTCATTTGACGACGCGTCAGATGCTAATAACTGAAGTATAGTAATTTCATTGGGGTTTATTGCTCGAGCCTCATCAATGACGCCGGTTATCTCGGGTGTTAGCTGCAGTTCTGCATTGATGTACTTAACCATGGCCACTCTACCAAGGACCAACGCTTTTTCAGGGGTGGCTTCGAATAATTCGGCAGATCGCATATACGCTATTTCTGCTTCACTAAACATACCAATATTAGAAAAATTCTCACCCAGGAAATACCAAGGCCACGGCTGACTACCGTCTTCTTGAACCACTCGCCCAAGGCTAACAATCAAATCCTGTGCCTCTTCTGGATCATCAACGTTTTGGACGGTTCGTTGATAGAGGTCCATCATCTCGATCTCGTCAAGATACCCCCAGCGGTCGTATAAACTGTATGCAAGTATGGGTAGGAGAAAAGTTAAAACCATCGGAATCCCGATATTCCAGGATAGCAGTCTTTTTTCTGCACCCTGCTGTTTAATCTTTTTCTTTTCCAGACCCTGATTTATTTTTTTTGATTTAGCGGATACTCGATTTTCGCTGGTGACATCCGACAAGAGATTCTGCTTAAGCTCTAAAATTAATAGCTCGAATTGACTANCGTCTATGTTTTTAGCTGCTAATTCAGCTTCGAGCTCTCGCTCTCGCTCTTTGAAAAGCGAAATGTTAGCCTCTTCACGTAACTGCTCTCCATCTTCCAGAAAATCCCTTTTACGCAGTAACGGTACCAACACAAAGAGCATTGCCAAAGTAAACAAGGCCGCTGTTAAAATCCAGAACAAATCTTCTCCCAAATAAACTATTTGCCAACCAATTCGTTTAGCTTAGCTTCTTGTTCGTCGTTAAGCACCACCGCAGTTTTAGCGATCAAGTTTGCGCGCCGAAAAATGCCGTAAGCGACAAAGCCTCCCAGAATCAGAAATATGATTGGCCCGAACCATAACAGGACAGTCTCTGCCCGAAGACGTGGCCGGTAGAATATGAAGTCTCCATATCTTTCAAACATAAACTGCTCTATTTCTTCGTTAGACATCCCTTCGAGGATCATTCGGTGAATTTCTCGCCGTAAGTCTTCAGCCACGCCACCGGTGGAACCAGATAAATTAGTGTTCTGACACATAGGACACCTTAGCTCGTCTGATAGTTGCCGAAACCGGCTCTGCTGTTCATTATTCTCAAACTCAAAGGTGTCTACCTGAGCGAATGTTGAAGACTGTATAACAAGCAAGAAAATACTAATTAGCATTAAAAAGAAAGTGTGTAGCTGCCTTGAATTCATTCGAAATATTTTTCCTACTCGGATTCCGCTCTTAATTCTGCTATTGCCGGCAAAAATTCCTGTTGCCAGACTGCCTCATCAAGCACACTTACATGTCGATAACGAATCACACCTTCCGAATCTACGAGATAGGTTTCAGGTGCACCATAAACCCCAAGGTCAATACCGAAACGCCCATCCTCATCCTGAATACTGTAAGTAAAAGGATTGCCATTGGTGGATAGCCAGTCTTTAGCCAACTCGTTGCGATCTTTATAATTAATTCCCACCACCGGTATCTCACCTTCCTCAGATAAACGCATAAACGTTGGGTGTTCCACCAAGCATGGTAAGCAATAACTCCCCCATACGTTTAAAAGGAATATTTGTCCCGGTAAGTCTTTGTTGGTGACTTCTTCACCACTGACTGTTCCTAACGCGAATTCAGGCATCTGTTTATCAATCAGCATCGATGGCAAAGTTCGAGAGTCTAAATAAAGTCCTCGCCAGAGGATCCCGCCAAGAGCGACAAAAAATAGCACCGGAGCAAAAAACTTAAGTCTCTTCATAATAACTAAGAAGCTACCTGCAGGTCTGATGGAGCTTTCTTTTTTTCATAATTTTCTTGTTCTCGTCTGCGCAGCAATCTATAACGCTTGTCTGCGGCAGCGATTATCCCGCCAAGGGCCATGAATATCGCTCCCAGCCAAATCCATCGAATAAAAGGTTTAACGTAAACCGTCATCGACCATGCCCCACCTTCTTTCTGTTCGCCTAGTGTGACAAACAAGTCTCGTAAAAATCCGGCATCTATCGCCATTTCTGTGGAAGGTGTCCCGGTTGCTAGATAAATTCTTCTTTCAGGGAACAGAGTCTCAATCTCATTGCCGTTTTTCAATACGCTAATATTTGCTCGGTTACCTACGTAGTTAGGACCTCGAATCTCCTCGTGTCCATTGAAGATATAAGCATACGAACCTATCTCCACCTTTTCGCCGGGTCCAAGTAAGACGCTTCTCTCCAAGCTAAAATAACTCGTCAAACCTGCGCCGATTAACATAACAGCGATTCCTGTATGTGCCAGCATCATGCCTACATAACTTAACGGCAACGCATACAAACCTGACCAGACTGAAGCCTTATTAGCAATTTTGTTTGTTAAATCTTTACCGATAGTTAACACAATCCAAGATGCTAGCGCTACGCAGACTGTTGCGGCCAAAGAAAATTCAAGCAGTATTATAAGAGGTAGAACAACCCCTATCATCAGGCTAACGACAACAACTCTTGAAACCTGCTTGACCAAATACTCGGTTGAGGTTTTCTTCCATCTGCTCATCGGCCCCACTCCTAAAAACAACATTAGGATGATCATCAAAGGCACAAACACCGCATTAAAATAAGGTGGACCAATAGAAATTAAGTCGTCAGTAAGAGCCTGATAAACCATGGGGAATAATGTTCCTAAAAAAATAGAAGCCGCTGAAACCACTAAAAGCACATTATTTGTCAGAAGAAAAATCTCTCGGGAAACTAACGTAAAACCCAATTCACTTTTCATCAAGGGGGCACGTAAAGCGTAAAGCAACAACGCACCTCCTACCGTTAAAAGTAGAATACCTAATATAAAAACACCCCTTGTAGGGTCGCTAGCAAAGGCGTGCACAGAGGTTAATAACCCTGAGCGAGTGATGAACGTGCCCAACAAGCTTCCAGCAAAAGCAAGAATGGCTAATAACACTGTCCAGCTCTTAAAAACACCTCGCTTTTCAGTAACTGCCAAGGAATGNATCAATGCTGTCCCAAGGAGCCAGGTAATNAACGGTGGGTTTTCGACCGGGTCCCAGGCCCACCATCCTCCCCAACCCAATTCATAATAGGCCCACCAGCTCCCGAGAGCTATACCTATAGTCAAGATAGCCCAGGCTGCATTTGCCCAAGGTCTTGACCAGCGAGCCCAAGCAGAATCTAATCTCCCACTCAATAGTGCCGCGATAGCAAATGCGAAAACCACCGAGAAACCAACATAACCCATATATANCGTTGGCGGATGAACAATAAAACCGAAATCTTGCAATGCAGTATTAAGGTCTGATCCGTCTGCTGGCGGCAAGGGGGTAATCCGTTCGAAAGGGTTGGACGTTGCCAACATAAAGAGTATGTAACAAACACACAAAATACCTAGCACACCAAGGACCCTGGCAACAAATTGAGTTGGCATGCTTTTACTGTACATACTGACTGCTAACATCCAACCTGCGAGCATAAAAGTCCATAAAAGAAATGAACCCTCGTGCCCACCCCATAGAGCCGTCAGCTTGTAGCGCATAGGTAACAAAGAATTTGATTGGGCGGCAACAATTTGAACAGAAAAATCATCCGTTACGAAGGAATACGCCAATAGCACAAGAGCAATTGCCAAAAATACGAATACACCAGCCGACAAGGGTCGAGCAAGACTCATCCAGAGAAAATTATTTCTCTCCGCACCGATAATAGGTACAGTGCCAAGTAGAATACTTAAGGAAAACGCTAAAATTAACGAAAACTGTCCCAGCTCTGGTATCATTTATCTTTCCGAATTATTTTGGATCGAATTATTGGCTGTCGAGGCTCCTGACGCATCTAACGCGGCCTTGACTTCTTGCGACATATAATTCTCGTCGTGCTTTGCAAGCACCTTGGAGGCACTGAAAACACCTTGAGAATCAACACTTCCTTCAGCAACTATTCCCTGCCCCTCCCTAAATAAGTCAGGGAGTATTCCCTCGTATTCTACAGGAACCGCATGCGCATAATCAGTCGTTTCGAATCTCACCTTGAGACTATCTGAATCGGACACGAAAGAGCCCTCTTTTACCATACCCCCTATTCGGAAACGTCGGCCGACCTCGACTTCTCCCATAGCCACTTGCGAAGGTGTGTAAAACATATTCATATTTTGGCCTAAAGCAAAGAGCGTTAGCCCTACGGTCGCGCTCAGTCCCGTTGCGACAAATAGGATCACTGCTAGCTTTCTCTTTCGATGTAATTTCACCTTGACTCTCCGAGGCTTTATCCAGCAATTATCGCTGATCTACCGAATCAGTTTCAGCTTCTTCAAAACATGCTCTTCGCTTCAGCTCTTTGATTATTTTCTCCCTGCGAATAATCGGGAGAATAATATTTATGGCAATAAAAATTGCAAATATCAGGTATACCGACCATACGTTGAACGCATAACCACCCATATCGAAAAACTCTTTAAAGCTTGAAAACTGAATTGCTTGAACCATTTTCAACCATTCTTATGCTATTGACGATTTAACTTGCTTTCACTAATTCTTTTACCCATTGTGAACGTCTCTCTCTTTGTAAGATCTCGTTTCTTGTTGCCAGGATCAGACTAACCATCAAGAACAAGTAAACAGCCACAATCATTACTAGCGTCGCCATCCAGAACTCCGGACCATTGGCGCTATCATTTGAAGTCGACAGTGGGCTTGATGGTTGATGCAACACGTTCCACCACTCCACAGAGTATTTGATAATGATTACGTTAACGCAACCAACAATCGATAAAAGTGCGCAAGCTCTNGCTGACTTATCAGGATCGTCAATCGCTGAGCGAAGAGCCACGACACTCAATAATAAAAAAAATTGAAATAACATTGAAACTAGTCGGGCATCCGTCCATTCCCACCAAGTNCCCCACATTACGCTGCCCCAGAGAGAACCCGTTGCTAATGTAATGAATGAAAACCATGCACCCAGAGGAGCAGCATGTTTTGCCACCATATCGGCTAACTTCATTTTCCAAACAAGAGTTATTGTCCCCGCGACAGCCATCAATGGGAAAAACGCTAGCGAAGTCCCTGCAACAGCGACGTGAATAACAAGTATTCGGGTTGTAAAACTTTGCTGATAGTCTGGCGGCAAGAACAACAGTGCCCAAATCACCCCAACTGCCATAAAAAAGCTCATAGCAGCTACTAACCAGGGTAACCACCTAGTTGAAATTTCGTAAAACCAGCGAGGTGAACCTAATTTTGCGAACCACAACCACATATAGCAAAAACCCCTGACTCTATCTCAAAGCCTCAAGACTATATCACGGTACCATACCGCGACCACGTTCTGTATTGTAACTCATTGTAATTACGGGGTAATCAGAAAAATAGACCACAATAGGAAATTTTCTCGTTTAGTTCACGCTAATTCGCAATGCTGTAGCGGATGCTAGGGGCGCAAGAGTAAGCGATCCGATAAACATAGCTCCTAAAATGGCCATATAGCCTACCAACGAAGCTCCATTCAACGTCTCTTGAATCGTAAGCGTACCTGCGATCAAAACAGGAACACTCATCGGTAGAGTAATTACGGCGAGAATTAACCCTCTACTCCCCAATCCCACTGTCAAAGCGACACCAATCGACCCGACTAAGCTCAATACGGGTGTGCCAATCAAAAGCGTAGCAAACAATGTCCCATANGAATCACCAGGCAAGCGTAACATGTACGCCACGACCGGAGAGATAATCACTACAGGTAAACCGCTTATCAACCAGTGAGCGATGTTCTTGGCAAGCACCAGAAAATAAAGAGGATGCGGGCTTATGAGTAACTGCTCCAAAGAGCCATCCTCAAAGTCATTCCTAAATAAGCTATCCATAGCAAGCAGCGAGGCAAGAAGGGCTGAAATCCAAAGCACTCCAGCAGCAATTTCACCCAGCCGTTCNGGGTCTGGGGAAATTCCNATAGGAAACAAAGAACAAACGATTATAAAAAACATGAAAGGGTTAACTATGTCGTTCTTGCGCTTAAAAGCGACCAAAAGGTCTCTTTTCAACGTGGCTATAAAAGCTTCATATGTAGTTGCCTGATCAGCAATCACAGCTTTAACCCAATTCCAATATTTTCAAATCAGGGAGGGACAATTCATGATGGGTTGTAACTAATGCAACGCCTCCCTTACGGGNATGATCACCCAATAACTTCTCGAGAAGTTGGACTCCATCTACATCCAAGGTGGTGAAGGGCTCATCTAATATCCAAATTATTGCTGTACCCAAAAGAAGTTTAGATAAAGATACTCTTTGCTGCTGACCTGCAGAAAGTGAAAAACATTGAGAGTCTTCAAACCCNCTAAGACCGATCTCTGCAAGCGCCTGGTAGATAGACTCACTTGTTACGTTTTCACGCAAGCCAACTGACCAACGTAAATTTTCAACTGGCGTGAGGACCTTATTAACGCCTACCTGATGGCCTAAATAAATCAGTGAAGAATAGAAGTCATCTTGATTATCCTCGATAGGCTCATTGAACCACTTAAGTGTTCCATGATAATTATCATTCAACCCACAAATCACTCGAAGGAGGGTCGTTTTTCCACTCCCGTTTGATCCTTTGATCTGTATAACTTCCCCTGCTCGAGCACTGAAGCTTAGCTCCCGAAAGAGGACTCTGTCATCCCGCTCACAAAACAGTTGTTCTGCTTTAAGGACNTCTCGATTTTCAAGTTCGTGCGCCACAAATCTCTAATTCCATTCGGACAATCGGGCTCTAAGCCGCATGGCAGCCTGGCTATGTATTTGACTTACACGAGACTCACTTACTCCGATTACCTCCCCTATTTCCTTCAAGTTAAGTTCCTCGTCGTAGTAAAGCGCCAAAACTAGTTTTTCTCTCTCAGGCAGCCCATCAATCGCTTTGCCTAAATGCCTTTTAAAGGTATCTCGCTGCAAACCATCAGCCGGACCAGGCAATTCACCTGCCGCCAACTCAATAGCTGAGTCATCGCCTTCCATNATATCGTCAAAACTGAACAACCTGGAGCCTGACGCGTCTTGAAGAATGGCATAGTAAGAATCTAAATCGATATCAAGTTCTTTCGCGATATCCTTATCCNTNGCATCCTTTCCAGTGCGGGCTTCAATCGATTTAATCGCCTCCGCAACCTTTCGCGATTTCCTGTGCACACTGCGCGGAGCCCAATCTCCTTTCCGGACTTCATCAAGCATTGAACCACGAATTCGGATACCAGCATAGGTTTCAAAACTGGCGCCTTTGGTGATGTCATATTTCTTTGCTGCCTCGAGGAGGCCAATCATTCCAGATTGAACTAAATCATCGAGCTGAACACTTGCTGGCATTCTGAGTAGTAGGTGATGAGCGATTCTTTTTACTAGCGGCGCATACCGCTCAACTACCTCATTCAATTGTGCTTCAGAACCATCCTTATCAATTTGCACACTTTGCTCTAACACGGAAGCCCCAGCTGCTGCACTCATAATCAGTTATCCCGGTTTTAATTGTTTTGCTAAATAATTTGTTCTTACTGACGACCACTTATANTAGGTCGTCCNCCTTTCTAGAGCTGAATTTTATTGTTCCACTGCTTAACNGAATGGTTCGTATTACTTCNGCTCATNAACTTACGGTGCAATAATTGTTCCATTTCAGNNTCNAATTCTGTTTTGTAAGTTCAACCGCNAGTTACGTGGGCTAAGCCAGTTTCACANAAATTTTAATTTTAGAAATGACATTCAAAACGTCAAAATTTTGACTAGANCGAANTAATATCGTCAATAATTCGTCGTGGGTGGGAGNTCTTCATTAAGTTGGGGNGTGAGAAGTANTCCGTATGAAGCTGGATTCGGAAATCTGGGCTCAAGGAATTCAAACTTAGCCTGATAGATAGAAACCTGATTCAAGCCTTGGGCGGGGTGACGCCCGTCTGTCTCATATATTTTCCACTCCTATCCTTGTAGGTAACATCGCATTGCTCGTCCGACTGATAAAATAGCATCTGCGCAACGCCCTCATTAGCGTATATCTTCGCTGGCAAAGGAGTAGTATTTGAAAATTCGAGAGTAACATGGCCCTCCCACTCTGGCTCAAGTGGAGTGACATTTACTATGATTCCACAGCGCGCATAAGTTGATTTACCGAGACAAATCGTCAGGACATCTCTCGGGATTCTGAAATACTCGATGGTCCTAGCTAATGCGAAAGAGTTTGGNGGAATNATACAAATTGGCTCATCAATACTCACAAAGCTCGACTCATCAAAGTTCTTAGGGTCCACCACATTAGTGGTGTGGACATTCGTAAATATCTTAAACTCTGACGCGCAACGTACATCGTAGCCGTAGCTAGACGTCCCGTATGAAATTACTTTCTCATTTTTTACATCGCGCACCTGCCCTGCCTCGAAAGGATCAATCATTCCCTCCCGATCTACCATTCGCCGTATCCAGTTATCCGATTTAATACTCATAAATTCCACAATTCCTAAGTTTCAGCNGGTGCATTACTTGACTAGCAAAGATTTCACCAGACTAAAACTTCAAGCTTTCGGTTAAGTAATCATAAGGTTTTTAGCACGCAGACACCACAAACTCATTAAAGTAGGATCACCCAAGGCGATTTTTGCGATATTATATCCACAAGTAAGACTGCTCAGTATATTTGCATTAATCTTCAGGTTATTTATTTCATTGTGGACTAGAATCCACTTAAAACTAAGGCGAGGCATGATTTATAAGCACGACAAGTTATTAGCGTCGCACATCGCGGNGGGAATTCGTGAAAAGATGGCAGTGTATTATTTGCGGTTTCATTTACGACGAGAAATTAGGGTTACCTGACGACGGAATCTCCCCTGGCACTAAATGGGATGAAATCCCCGATGATTGGATGTGTCCCGACTGTGGCGTTGGAAAAGAAGACTTTGAAATGAATGAGATTTAGATCGTGATCCTAGAATAGGATGTCGATTGCTACGTAAGATTTAACACNAAACGTAAAGCTCTATCAAAAGGAANGGATTGTGAACCCACGCAAGATATTAGTTACAAGTGCTCTACCATACGCGAACGGCGACATACATTTAGGTCACATAATGGAGGTAGTGCAAACCGACATATGGGTCAGGTTCCAAAAGCTTTGCGGACATGATTGCGTATACGTGTGCGCCGATGATGCTCACGGCACCNGNATAATGTTGAGTGCAGAGAANAGAAAAATTTCGCCAGAGCAATTAATAAATGAAGTTAAGGAGAAGCACGAGCAAGACTTTGCCGGTTTNTTAATTAATTTTGATAATTTTTACTCCACACATTCCGAAGAGAATCAAAAACTATCAGAGAAAATCTATCTTGCCCTCGAAGCAAATAATCACATAGCTAAAAGAACCATCAAACAGCTATACGACCCCGACAAGGAACTATTTCTGGCCGATAGGTATGTAATTGGTACNTGCCCTAAATGTGGAGCAGAAAACCAATACGGGGACAACTGTGAGNTGTGTGGTTCCACTTATAGTCCATCCGAATTAATTGACGCGAAATCTGTCATTTCTGGCGCAGTTCCTATAGAAAAAGAATCTGAACACTTTTTTTTCAGAGTCCCTTTATTCTCAGATATGCTCAAGTCTTGGACCCGAAGCGGCACCCTTCAGGAGTCAGTGGCTAATAAAGTAAATGAGTGGTTAGAAGACGAGCTTCAAGAGTGGGATATCAGCAGAGATGCCCCCTATTTTGGTTTTGAGATACCAAACTCAAAGAACAAATATTTTTACGTTTGGTTAGATGCGCCAATAGGTTATATGGCAAGTTTCGAGAATTTATGTCGAAAAACGGATTACACTTTCGATGAATANTGGGACCGGAACTCCCAAACAGAAGTTCATCACTTTATTGGCAAGGATATCATTAACTTCCACACCCTTTTTTGGCCTGCAATGTTACAGAGTGCGAACTATAGGACGCCCACCGCTGTGCACGCTCATGGTTTTCTAACTGTCAATGGTACCAAAATGTCAAAGTCGCGCGGAACCTTCATAAATGCGCGCACCTACCTTGATCACCTCGATCCAGAATATCTACGCTACTACTTAGCAGCAAAATTATCATCGGGCGTCGATGATTTAGACTTAAATCTTGAAGATTTCGTGCAAAAGGTNAANTCAGACCTTGTNGGGAAGCTGGCAAACATAGCTAGTCGCTGCGCTGGTTTTATAAATAACAGTTTTGAGGGCAAGCTAGCCGAAACTCTTGATAGCCCAGAATTAATAGAAGAAATCATATCAAAACGTGCCTCGATTACTGAGCTGTACGAACGCTTGGAGTATNGTAAAGCGGTACGTCTGNTTATGAGTTCAGCAGATTTAGCGAATAAATACATCAATGAAAAACAACCTTGGGTTATTGCAAAAACTGATAAACAATCAAAAGACTTGCAAAGAATATGCTCAACCGGTATCAATGCATTTAGGCTCTTAATCATTTATCTCAAGCCGGTTCTTCCAACAATAGCAANCAAGGCAGAGTCGTTTCTGAATGTAGAACCATTAAACTGGAATGACCTTGATTCNATCTTGGTAAATCANCCTATTGCTGGGTTTAAACCAATAGTGCAACGAATCGAGTCNGATAAAGTGGAATCAATGGTAGTGAAAACGAAAGAAGCAATTGAAGAGGAAAAAGGCTCTTCAAAACAAGACCAAGAATCTGTCACAGAGTTTGAGTCTGAGATATTGATCGAAGACTTTTTGAAAATCGATCTTAGGATCGCACGAATTTTAGCAGCCGATCACCTGGAAGGGGCAGATAAATTACTTAAATTAAAATTAGACCTGGGATGCGATAAAGNAGGTAAACCAATTCATCGCACCGTGTTTTCAGGANTAAAATCGGCCTATGAACCTGAAGCTTTGATAGGCATGCTCACCGTAGTTGTCGCGAACCTCAAACCTCGTAAAATGAAGTTCGGTGTATCTGAGGGAATGATACTTGCAGCCGGGCCAGGAGGGAAAGACATCTGGCTTATCGAGCCTCATCCTGGGGCAAAACCCGGCACGCGAGTAACGTAACCTCCTTCATCAGACCCTCTGCTGGTTTGNTATCAAAAGTNATTTACTAACTGGGGCCCCNAGGTTTTNCANTTTAATTCGAAANCTAGCAGAAATCCGATCAAAGTAATAAGCTTGATCTTTGACCGATTATCTGGCGTTATAAGTGTTGTCTGCTTCATTAAATTTATTACGGAAAATCACTATGGTTTACTCGACCTCGACGAGCGGCATGAAATCCTCGGGCATAATATTCACATTGATTTTAACAGCTCTCCCTTTAATCAGCTTTGGACAGGATAACGAATTAGAGAGTATTGAAACCTCGGTCATCAAAATCTACACCACTCTGGCAGCCCCAGACTATTTCGCCCCATGGAGA
>NHGO01000059.1 GCA_002172295.1 Gammaproteobacteria bacterium TMED139
AGCTTTCTCATAGGAGCCCCTAACATCCTCACGAAAAATTATTTCTTCGTCTTGTAAATTGGCAATCATTCCCGCCGCTGAATGTTGAATATTTGCCATTTTATACTCAACTCGCTGGTCCGTTTTTAGTATCTCGTTCATTGGGTCAACTTCTAAAAACTCGGTAGATATCAACATCCTATTTCCAAACTCGTCCAAACCTAAAATTTGGACACTGCCAGATAATTCCAGGTTCTTTCTTTTGAGGCCTGAAGTGGAATCGTTCTCAGAGTTCGAGATGTGACCTTGGTTAGCCTCTATATTCCAGCGCGGCATCTCATTTTGGAATAGTCTGATTAGAGGTTTTTCTATTTTTGTATATCCGTTCTTAAAGTGTATTTGATTTTCTGCCCTTAAGGTATAACTGACAACTCCATTTTGGTCATAGAAGATGCTGTTAATTCCCTCCGCATAAGTATCAATATCAACAGTGTTAGGTTTTAACGCTTTTTCAGATTCCGGATAGTCCGATTTTCTTTTCCCAAAGAGAGTCAGCCCAAGCGTTAGCGTTACGAAACAAACGATCGGCATTATTGTTGTTTTTGGCACTAAAAATCTCATGACTTATTTTCCAACAGCCTATCACGAAAGGCATAGTCTTTAGGAATNAGACNTCNCTATTATCCAATGATTAATTCTTTTTTCCAACTAAGTGAATTATTGTTTTGGGGNATATTTCAGGAAAGAAGCGAATGCAAACTATTTCTGACCAGCTCAGTTGGTTAGCGGCGTGTGTTTATTTTGCGATTTTAAAATAAAATCGCTCATTTCTCTCACTGCACCCCAGCCACCACCGAGGTTTGTGATTACATCAACTCCAGCTTTGATTTCTGGGTGAGCATTTGGTGCTGAAAAGCTTAGCGCAGCAGCTAGCAACGCGCTTTTATCTGGAAGATCGTCTCCGGCATAGGCTACTTCAGTAATTTGATACGGTTTATTTGAAATGATTTCGCTGAGTGCCACGAGTTTATCCTCGCGACCTTGACAAAGAAGACTTATATTTAGGTCTGCAGCCCTTTTTTCAAGAATGGCGGAGCGTCGTCCAGTTATAATGGCTACTTCAATATTATTCTCTTGTAGCATCTTGATTCCGTGCCCATCTAAAGTATGAAATGCCTTCAATTCTTCCCCATGTTCAGAAAAGAAGAGACGACCATCTGTCAATATCCCGTCTACATCCAGAGCGAGGAGTCTTATCTTTGAAGCCGCGCGACTGGCTTTTTCTTTATCTATATTAAATATCACTTGATTAAACTACATTAGCCTCAAGAAGATCATGCATTTTTACAATACCTTCGACAAAGCCTTCATCGTTTTCACTAATAAGCACATAGATATTTGAGTTCTGCATCAAAAGCGCCGCTTCTGTAGCGAGCGAATTGCTAGAAATGAACTTATAGTTTTTCGACATTACTGTATCGACTAATGTCGTTTGAAGATCCTTCTCGGAGTCTATGGCTCTGCGCAAGTCTCCGTCCGTGAAGACGCCTTTTAATCGTTCATCTGAATCAACAATCGTAGTTAGCCCAAAACCTTTTTTACTCATCTCAAGAAGGGCTTCGGTTAAAGGTGTCCCAGTTTTTACCATCGGAATCTTTTCGCCTGAGTGCATAATATCTTTGACTCTTACTAGGAGTCTCCTACCTAAGTTACCTCCAGGGTGGGAGGAAGCAAAATCATCTTGAGTGAAACCACGAGCCTCCAGCAGTGCCATTGCCAATGCGTCCCCCATCACCAAAGCGGCAGTAGTGCTGGATGTTGGAGCGAGACCTAGAGGACATGCTTCCTCCGCAACATGTGCATCCAAATTTACGGTAGAAGCAAGTCCCAACTCAGAGTCAGTGTCCCCAGTCAAGCTAATGACCGGAATAGCGTTGCGTTTCAGAAACGGGAGTAAATTAATTATCTCTTCAGTTTTACCAGAATTAGAAATAGCCATTACGACATCATTTTTAGTAATCATACCGATATCACCATGATTTGCCTCTCCGGCATGAACGTAAATAGCTGGGGTCCCCGTGCTTGCGAGCGTAGCCGCGACTTTCCTTGCTATATGCCCTGATTTGCCTATTCCAACGACTACTACTCTTCCTGAACAATTCAGAATTAACTGACAGGTGTATTCAAAGTCACCACCAATTCGACTCTTTAAAGCGTCAATCGCACGTTTTTCGATTTCAATAGTACGGAGTGCGGACTCAATGGGAGTAGTTTTCGAAGTCATGATTCAGTTTTTTTCTCAGATAGTAAATTNATTTCAATTTATATACTATTCAGCATCACCGTAAACCAGCCACAATAAATTAACAAGAAAATGATGCCACTCGCTCTTCCAATGTGTATCTCTTTTTTGATACTCCGATAGCAAAAAAAGCAAAGTAAGATGGTTAAAAATGTGACAATAGAAAAATCTCGATAAAAGAGGTTAGCTTCAATAAGACCAGGAGCGAAGATTCCGGGGAATGGAAGCACAGCGAGTAGATTTAGAATATTGGAGCCAACGATATTGCCTATCGCGAGCTCATCCTGATTTTTCAAGACACAAGTGACAGAGGCCGCAAGTTCTGGGAGGCTAGTTCCTAGAGCTACTATGGTCAGACCAATGATTGACGCTGAAACTCCCAGTGCTTCAGCGATGTTAGACGCAGCTTGAACGAGCGCTTCAGCGCTTATCACAAGAATCAATAGTCCAATCGTGAGATACGCGACTGCTTTAAGACTTTTCATTCTGGTTGATTCTTGTTCTGGTGTTTCTAATGANGCTTTGGTTGATTTTATTTGTTGTTTTAACAATCGATATATGAAAAAAACAGTGATCATGATTAGCAGAATTGCATCAAGGAGATCTAGCTGTAAATCAGCAATAAGTATTCCNGTTATGACGGTGACTAGTAAAAGTGCAGGTAGCTCTCTATTAAGCATTGACTCCGGTGCTTTCAANGGTTTTATCAAAGCCGCAATGCCTAATGCTATCCCTACGTTAAATAGATTAGAACCAAATGCATTTCCAATGGCGAGTTCCGGCTTTTTCTGNATTGCTGCGACTGCAGAGGAAAAAATTTCTGGAGCAGAGGTGCCGAAGGCTACAATTGTTAGGCCAATCAGTAGCGGGGAAACCCCAAGATTTCTTGCTAAGCCAGAAGCGCCTGAAACAAATTTATCTGCCCCCCAGATTAGCCCGAGGAATCCAAGCACGATTATGACTGAGGCGATGAGCATAAGTTCAGAGGGAGGCTACCTTTCGTAAATTCGCCAATTAGAAGGGTCTTTGAAGCCGTTTGCAAGTAATAATTTATTGAGTTAAGCAATTCATGTAGACTTAAAGGCGTTAAGTGTCGATGAGGGTACATGGTAGATTCTTCAGAGCGTTTTAAGCACAACTAGTTATGCGNACATTATATTTTTAAGGACGCTCATCGCATCGGCTGCAAGTTTAAATAGGTGGTAAATTTATGAAATTGTTAAGAAATATAATTTTTATAGCTATAAGCGCGGTGACTGTTTTGGCAACTGTGAGTTTCGCTCAGCAGTTTTCTGCAACCGAAACCGCGGAGCGAGGTGTAGAGGCTCTTCTACAAACTGTCCAGGAATCTAAAGATTACTTTTTGAGTGATAGAGAAAGATACTTCTCGGCAATTGAGGGGGTGCTTGATTCGTTTGTTGATTTTGACGCGGTT
The DNA here is from genome assembly GCA_002172295.1 of Gammaproteobacteria bacterium TMED139. Taxonomy (GTDB): domain Bacteria; phylum Pseudomonadota; class Gammaproteobacteria; order Pseudomonadales; family Pseudohongiellaceae; genus UBA9145. The sequence continues at coordinate 3,717 of NHGO01000059.1, forward strand.
GTAGAAGTGGTAATGAATCGTTATGCCGACGCAGCAACAGAAGCTCAAAAGCAAAGGTTTGCAGTAATATTAAGAAGCACACTAACTCGTTTTTATGGCGCTTCATTAATTAATTATGATGGTGAAGAATTAGCATTTCTGCCCACCGCTGACCCTAATTCAGATTCACGTGCAGACACTATCGTTGGAATGGAGTTAAGGGGAAGCGACAACAATCTTCGATTACAATATCAGATGTTCATAAATGAGAACGATGAGTGGAAATTAAAAAATGTAAGCCTTGCTGGCATAAATCTGGGCCGGCAATATTTCACCCAATTCTCTGCTCTGATGAGTCAGCATGATCAGAATATAGACTTGGTGCTCGATAATTGGCAATGAAAGGAGTAAGGGTTTGAGTCCAGGCGATCTAGAAAAACTAATAGCATCTCAAATATCAGAATGCGAAATACATGTTCAAGGTGGAGAGGGTAAGTATCATGTATCCATTGTCGGTGATATTTTTGATGGTCTAAACTCTGTTAAACGGCAGCAAGTTGTATATAAGGTGTTGAATGACCAAATAACAAGTGGAGNGATTCATGCGGTTACTATGCAATTACAAACCGTCACTGAAAGTGGGTCTNAATGATATTTCATCTCCCNGGCATCTATCCCTATGGATAGATTGATAATCAATGGCGGTAAACGCCTAGAAGGGGAAATCCGAATAGCTGGTGCAAAAAATTCCGCTTTGCCTATAATGGCTGCGACACTTCTAACTCAAGAAACAGTTCAAATCTGTAACCTCCCTCACCTTTATGATATTACGACTATGCTGGAGCTTCTCGGATGTATGGGAGTGCAGCCGATTGTCGACGAGAAACTCAATGTTGAGGTAAATAGTAGCTCNATAGANCATTTTAGTGCTCCGTACGAGCTTGTTAAGACTATGCGTGCATCGATTCTGGTTTTAGGACCATTACTGACGCGTTATGGAAAAGCAGAAGTTGCATTACCGGGCGGCTGCGCTATTGGGAGCCGTCCTGTGAATCTACACATAAGCGCACTAAAGGCAATGGGAGCTGATATTGTTGTCGAAGATGGTTATATAAAGGCTTCGGTTGACGGAAAATTGAAAGGTGCCAACGTTTTTATGGATTTGGTTACAGTTACCGGAACTGAAAACGTAATGATGGCTGCGACTTTAGCCGACGGTCGGACCGTAATCGAGAATGCCGCGCGTGAACCTGAGGTGGTTGATTTAGCTGATTGCCTCGTNAAAATGGGAGCTAACATAGAAGGACAAGGAACCGATACAATTGTTATCAATGGTGTTGCTAACTTGAGTGGTTGTAGCTATTCAGTGATGCCGGATCGTATTGAGACGGGTACGTATCTAATTGCGGCAGCAGCAACCAGGGGATGTATAAAAGTTAAAGATACCAGACCAGATATTTTGGAATCCGTTTTGAGAAAGTTGGAGCAAGCTGGAGCGCAAATTAAAGTTGATAAAAGTTCTATAGAATTAGACATGCAGGGTAGGCGACCTAAAGCTGTGTCACTCAGAACTGCCCCGTACCCAGCATTTCCAACCGATATGCAGGCTCAGTTTACCGCGCTTAATTCAGTTGCTCAGGGAACCGGATCGATNACAGAAACCGTCTTCGAGAATCGATTCATGCATGTGCATGAAATGAACAGGATGGGNGCNTCAATTCGTGTTGAGGGTAATACCGTGATTGTAAATGGTGTTGATTCATTAAAAGGGGCGCCGGTTATGGCNACAGACTTGCGTGCTTCGGCTTCGNTAATTATAGCTGGCTTAGTTTCTGCTAACGAAACTAGCGTTGACAGAATNTATCATATTGATCGCGGATATGAATGTATCGAAGAGAAATTACAACTTTTGGGTGCGAGAATTAGAAGGGTCCCCTCNTAAATTGATTGAAATTTTAACTTATGAATAGTTCAAAATTAATTATNGCTCTGACTAAGGGGCGTATACTGGAAGAAACTCTACCTTTGTTTNAAGAGGCNGGTATTGTTCCTAAAGAAAACATAAAAAAGAGTCGAAAGCTTCTTTTTGAAACGAACATCNTTGATGTTCAGCTTATGCTAATCAGAGGCTCAGATGTTCCTACCTATGTNGAATTTGGTGCTGCTGACATGGGTGTGGTTGGTAAAGACTTGATTTTGGAATATGGTTGTACNGGNTTTTATGAGCCNTTAGACTTGGAGATCGCTAAATGCCGTCTTATGACCGCAGTGCCTATTAATCGCGAAATAAAACCAGACCGTATAACAGTTGCAACCAAATTTACCAATATAGCTAAGGGGTATTTTGCCGAACAGAAGCGGCAGGTAGACCTAATTAAATTGAATGGGGCTCTGGAATTAGCGCCGACCCTTGGGCTAGCCGACGCAATCGTTGATATTGTTGATACAGGTAAAACATTGGAGGCGAATGGGCTGAAACCTCAAGACCTTATCGCCGAAGTATCTTCGAGGGTTATAGTGAACAAAGCTTCGTTGAAGATTAAACATGAAATCATTAACGATATACTTGGAAAGTTAAGCGTGATCGTTAAAAGCGGCAGATAAAATTTTGAAAGAAAATAACATGGTTGAAGATGACTTAACGATAGTTCGACTCTCAGCGAAAGATCCATCTTTCGAGAATCAGTTGAACGCGCATCTGCGGCGTGAAATATTGACAAACGATAGCATCGTTAAGCAAGTTAGCAAAATCCTTGATGATGTGAGGCTTATGCGAGACGAAGCTGTAATAGATTATACAAACAAGTTTGATAATTTTTTAGTAAATTCTATGGAGGAACTGACGGTTTCTTCTGAGCAACTAAAGGAATCGTTGGAGAGATTGCCGTCTAAGCAGCGTCAGGCCCTGGAGCATGCAGCAGAAAGAATACAAAAGTACCATGAACAGCAGGTTAGCTCCTCTTGGCAGTATGAGGAAAAAGATGGGTCGGTGTATGGGCAGAAAGTTACGCCTCTTGAAAGGGTTGGAGTTTATGTTCCAGGAGGCAAAGCTAACTACCCCTCTTCAGTGTTAATGCTAGCAATACCCGCTCGAGTTGCCGGTGTAAAAGAAATAATCGCCGTTGTACCAACACGTTACAGTCCGAAAAATGACCTCATATTTGCCGCGGCAAAATTAGCCGGTGTTAGCAAAGTGTATACTATAGGCGGTGCCCAGGCGATCGGTGCTCTTGCTTACGGGACCAAGACACTGCCGAGAGTAGATAAGATTGCTGGGCCGGGTAACATTTATGTTAACGCCGCCAAGAGAATAGTATTCGGTGAAGTTGGGATTGACATGGTCGCTGGCCCATCGGAGCTAACCATCATTTGTGATGGAACTACGGCTCCGGAATGGATAGCGGCAGATCTGTTTTCCCAAGCTGAGCATGATGAGTTCGCCCAATCAATACTAATATCCACGAACGCTCAATTTTTTGATGAAGTTGAAAAGGCCGTAAGACACTTATTGCCGAAAATGGAAAGGCGCGAAATCATCCTTGCTTCATTGAAAAATCGTGGAGTCTTTATTTACGCTGAGAACACTGATCAAGCAGCTGAAGTCAGCAATTTAATTGCTCCTGAGCACTTAGAGATTTCNTNGNAAAATCCTGAGTTTGTGTTGCCNAAGATAANAAATGCGGGTGCAATTTTTATGGGGAAGTACAGTGCTGAGGCTTTGGGAGATTACTGTGCGGGTCCGAGTCACGTATTGCCAACTTCTGGAACGTCAAGGTTTTTTTCGGCACTAGGGGTTTATGATTTTCAAAAGAGGAGCTCAATAATAAGTTGTTCTCCTAGCGGCGCATCTAAGTTAGCTAGGACAGCTGCAGAGCTTGCTCGTAACGAATCTTTGCAAGCTCATGCGCTTTCTGCAGAGTATAGGNTTGATGAAACGGGCGATTAGTTTTTTNCGGTTGGATCAATTATTCGTGCTTCTCCAAACCCTAAATTTGTTAACAAGGTTAGGGTTTTTCCGTCACGGAATATTTGAACTGTAATTTTTTCACCGGGTTTCTTATTTCTAATTTCCTTAAGAATATGTTCAGCATTGACTACGTCAGTTTTCTCGACTCTAGTTATGACATCTCCTGGTTTGATGCCTGCCCGTTTTGCAGCTCCCCCACGGTCTACACTTTCAACTAGCATTCCGCGAATGTTATCTATGCCAAAGAAAAGCTGACTGGACTCTGAGGTTAGAGCCTCACCTGTTATCACACCTAAATAACCAGAATTAGCCTCAATGGCTCGGGAGACAAGCTCTTTCATTGATTTAATAGCGATAGTTGAAGGGGTCGCAAATCCAATACCTTCAAATTTTCCTGATTCAGAAAAAATAGACGAGTTTATGCCTATNAGNCTGCCATTGGAATCAATGAGCGCGCCGCCCGAATTGCCTGGGTTTATTGCCGCATCTGTTTGAATAATAGAAACAGTAGAATCTGTGTTATTTGTGATTGCGCTCACTATTCCGAGCGATGCGGACTGTCCAATATTTCTCGGATAGCCTATTGCGAANACAAAGTCTCCCACTCGACTTTTCTCGGGATCACCAATCTCTATGGGGGTCAAGTTGTCCATATTGANATGTAAGACTGCTAAATCGTTGGCTTTATCCCATGCAATTACGGTTGCAGGCGTTCTCCTGCCATCATTAAGAGTTACCTCTGTATCAAATAGGTCAAATAAGTTATCAACTACATGCAAATTCGTTAGGATAAAACCATCGTCACTGACGATTACTCCAGAACCCAAACTGTCTTGTTCTTCGAGATAAAGATTTAATTGGTCGTCGGATGCTCTTTCCACGGATTCAACATCAAAACGCGTCGCGGTTATTCCTACTACAGACGGTGAAGCCTTTTTGATACTATTAACAAAGGAGAGNTTGCTTGAAGCTCTCGTTTCTTGGGAATTACCTCTTATATTCTTATCGAGGCGCTCGAGCTGTTGGTACTGGAGAANTACTATGCCTATGAGNAGCCCGCATAGTGAAGGCCAGCTGATAAATCTTAAAATTTGGATAAATAAGCTCATGACGGATCTCGTTTTTAGGCTCTATCCTATGTTCTTGCCATCAAACTAATATACAGGTAGCGAGGGTTCATTCCAATGCCAGTTANTCTTAGAGATATAGATAAAACCNTGAAAGAATTGCTAAAGCCAGAGGATTTCGTTGATTTCTGTCCGAATGGCATTCAAATTGAAGGGAAGGATGAAATTGAGAGAATTGTGACTGGCGTGACTGCAAGTAGGGCACTTGTGGAGGCGGCCATCAAGGATAAGGCTGACCTGATACTTGTACATCATGGTTATTTTTGGAAGGGGGANGATAAANCCATTACCGGNTTAAAAAAGGCTAGAATTCAATTGTTACTTAGAAATGACATTAGTTTATGCGCATATCATCTGCCTTTGGATGCTCACCCAGAACTNGGAAATAACGCTCAGTTGGCAATAGTGTTGGGAATTAATCAGCAGAACCCACTGGACATAGCNAAAAAGCACCCAATCGTATTCTCAGGTGAATTAGCAATCCCTCAATCGTTTCATGAATTTCAATCACGCGTAGAATCTGAATTAAGGCGCGAGCCTTTGTCAATTGAAGGACGTAGCAAGAAAATTAAATCGCTAGCATGGTGCACCGGCGCCGCACAAAACTTTATAGATTTAGCGGTAGATGCTGGTGTGGACGCATACCTGACTGGTGAAGTTTCTGAGCAAACGGTTCATGTTGCGAGAGAGTCCGGCTTACATTTTTTTGCGGCGGGGCACCATGCTACAGAGCGTTATGGTGTGCAAGCTTTAGGTGACTATTTAGCGNGGAAACATTCCCTATCTCATACNTTCATNGACATCCCAAANCCGGCNTAGAGNACTTTTTGGTGGGTATAGACCTGCGATAAGNTTTGATGCNTTAGAGAANCTTGTTCTNTTCAAGTAAGGTNACGATTTTGTCGAGACACTCCTGAACATTTAACGCATCTGTATCTAGTTCAAGGTGCGAGTANTCTGGGTTTTCGTACGTGGAAGATACACCTGGNACGGNATCGGANNNTTCANTCTCTGAGGAGGNGTAAAGCCCTGAAGGGTCCCTTTTNACGCAAATTTCGATCGGTGGATTGCAGTAAACAATAAAACAGTTGCTTCGCCCAATAACGTTGATAGCATGATCTCTCGAATCTTGATTTGGAGCCACAAAAGACGCGCAACATATAACTCCGGAGTCATTCAAGAATCGGGCAATATGTGCACTTCTTCTCAGATTTTCTGCGCGACCTTGGGTGTCATGATNTAGGTCCTTAGAGATGCCAAGTCGCATGGTCTTCCCGTCAAGCACTGCAATAACNCGTCCCCGGTCAAATAATCNCCTTTCTAATCCGTGAGCTAAGGTAGACTTACCAGACCCTGATACTCCTATAAACATAATAGTAGCTGGTCTCTGGCCGTACCTCGCAATNCGTTCTTCCTTTGANACATGAGAGTTATGAATCAGCTCACTGTGTGTCGCGACTGGTTGAGGCAAACTAATCATGCCTGCGCCAACGGTCACGTTACTCAATTTATCTATTAATATAAAGTTGCCAGTCGCGCGATTCTGATTATAAGAATCAAAGCTTACTTCCTGGTCTAATACTAATTCTGCTAAACCTATTTCGTTTAGATCTAGACTTGGGGCAGGTTGTTCATTGAGCGTATTTACATCTACTTTATAGACTAGTGTTTTGACTTTAGCAGAAACGGTTTTTGTGCCTAATTTCAAATCATACTCGTTCCCTGGTAGCATTGGTTTTTCTGTCATCCATACAACCTTTGCGCCGAAACTATTTTTAGTTGTAGGAATATTGCCGGGGTGGACTATGACGTCCCCACGACTTACATCTATTTCGTCTTCCAGAGTCAGCGTGATGGCCATCTCCGCATGAGCTAGTTCAATTTCTTCATCGTAAGTAACGATAGACTTTATGTTACTGGTTCTCATTGATGGTAGTACGGTAATTTTGTCGCCTTTTCGAATTATCCCTGAAGCTATCGTTCCACAGTAGCCTCTAAAATTTAAATTAGGCCGATTGACGTATTGAACGGGAAAGCGAAAATCAGAGTAATTTCGGTCAGCTTCAATTTCGACGCTTTCAAGGATTTGCATTAGCTGACTTCCCTGATACCAAGGCATTAAATCACTTGTCTCAACGACGTTATCTCCAGTGAGGGCTGAAAGTGGAATAAAATGAAATTCAGCCGGCCTGAGTTTTGCTGAGAATTGCAGATAGTCATCCTTTATGTCATTAAAAGTTGATTCGCTATAATCAACGAGATCCATTTTGTTAATAGCGACGATAATGTGTTGGATTCCGAGGAGCGAAGCAATAAAGCTGTGCCTTCTTGTCTGCACTTGAACGCCATGTCTTGCATCGATGAGAATAATAGCTAAATCACAAGTTGATGCTCCGGTAGCCATATTTCTTGTATACTGTTCATGGCCTGGAGTATCGGCAATAATAAATTTTCTCTTCGCGGTTGAAAAATAACGATACGCTACATCAATTGTTATCCCTTGTTCTCTTTCNGCTTGTAGACCATCGACTAGAAGNGCTAAATCTAATTCGCCACCAGCTGATCCAGACTTCGCACTCTCAGCCGCGATAGAGGCGAGATGATCTTCATAAATCATTTTTGAGTCATGCAATAAGCGACCAATAAGGGTGCTCTTGCCATCATCTACGCTACCGCAAGTGAGCAAGCGAAGTAATTGCTTACGCTCATGCTGCGCTAAGTATGCGTTTATATCATTGGCGATGAGATCTGATTGGTGTGACATGCTCGCTAAAAATATCCCTTTCTTTTCTTTTCTTCCATTGATCCGATTTGATCAGAATCAATCAAACGGCCCTGTCTTTCGCTACTTTTAGTTAAGAGCATTTCTTGAATAATTTCTGGGAGCGTGGTTGCGTCAGACTCGATTGCTCCTGTCAAGGGATAACATCCCAACGTTCTGAACCGAACACTCTTCCATTCTATTTTTTGATTATTTTGTATTGGTATACGGTCATCATCGACCAAAATATTAGTACCATCAATATTAACTATGGGACGCTTTTTGGCAAAATAGAGAGGGACAATATCAATCTTGCTGATATGAATGTACTGCCAAATATCAAGTTCGGTCCAGTTTGACAGCGGGAATACTCTTATGCTCTCTCCCTGGTTTACTTTACCATTGCATATATTCCAGAGTTCGGGACGCTGGTTCTTGGGATCCCAGATATGGTTTTTGTCGCGAAATGAAAAAACCCTTTCCTTGGCTCGAGATTTCTCCTCGTCTCGCCTGGCACCTCCAAATGCCGCATCAAACTTGTATTTAGTAAGGGCTTGCTTGAGAGCTTGGGTCTTCATTATGTCGGTGTGTTTTTCACTGCCATGAGTAAATGGACCGACACCCTGTTTCACGCCTTCCTGGTTAATGTGAACAATCATGTCTAGGCCCATCTCTTTCCTTTGTTTCTCCCTAAACTCAATCATTTCTTTAAATTTCCAGGTTGTATCTACGTGCATTAAAGGAAAAGGAGGTTTGCCTGGAAAGAAAGCTTTTATAGCGAGATGCAACATTACTGCCGAATCCTTCCCAATAGAGTACAGCATAACTGGGTTATCAAATTCGGCTGCTACTTCTCGCATGATATGAATGCTTTCAGCTTCAAGTTGCTTTAAATGCGTCAGGTTGTAATCCGTCATAATATTAGGAGGCTAATTTGAATAGTAAAAAAGATAGAATATGAAGAATTGGACTAATAGTTGGAATTTTTGTTTTTTGCTTTTGTCTTTTTTAAACTAAAGCTTTCTGATAGCGCGCCAGCTTGGTCAGGATCTGATTTGGCTACATAATCCTTTGGTACGTTTAACGGAGTTGTGTCCTTATCAGAGTGATCTTGCTCAAAAACCGCGTCCGATTCTGTAGGCAGTAATTTCTTTGCCACCTCAGTAGAGCAAAGATCTTGTGCACCAATAGCGAGATGCTCATATACCTCTTTATACTTTTTGGTCATTTGGTCGATTAATTTAGAGGTCACCTCAAAGTGGTCACTCACACTGTCTTGATATTCTTCGTGAAATTCCATTGCGCTCTTAATCCTNNCCTCTAATTCCTTNATGCGTGAGGAATTTGACCCAAAACGACTGGATAGCGCAATCCCTGCTACGAGACCAATAGCAAGNCATCCNATCGCTATGAGCCANATCGACATACGATTTCGNTTCCTCTCAACCAGTAATGGTCAAAAATTAAATACCATGATGAAGTATACCTCAAATTGGTAGGTCCGCTGAAATTACTTTAGTTTGAAGGTATCATTGGGCTACTCTAATGCTTTGATTTGCGTGGTTTAATAGTGTTTCAGGTATTTCAAATGACCCAAAAGCTTCTCCGAAGGGTGCTTTGATATGACGCCTGTTCAACGCTATGAGCAAGATATTTCTCAGAAATTAGTGTCTCCCGACATTGGTCAAATACGCGCGATCGAAGCACTCCAAGTGCTGTTTCTCGAACTATCACNCGCTGATGAGANCGAAAGGANGAAAATTAACCTGTTTCGAAAATGGTGGGTTGAAGAAAAGCTGACACAGGGTATTTATTTATGGGGTGGAGTGGGNAGAGGGAAAACATATTTAATGGACTTATTTTTCGATTGTGTCCAAATCCCGCAAAAACAAAGAACTCATTTTCACCGATTTATGTTCTCAATTCATACTGAACTGAAAGCTCTTCAGGGAAAAAAAAATCCTCTTAGCTTGATCGCAAAGAAAATTGCTAACCAAACAAGACTTTTATGCGTTGACGAGTTCTTTGTNCTAGACATTGGTGATGCCATGTTGCTTAGCCGGTTATTAGAGGCTTTATTTGAGANAGGTGTGGTGCTAGTTGCTACCTCCAANCTTCATCCGGATGAACTGTATAAGGACGGNTTGCAAAGAGATAATTTCTTACCNGCTATCGAAATGATCAAGAAANATACGANTATCATCGAACTAGAATCTGGCTTGGATTACCGTTTACGTACTTTAAGTACATCGACGNTNTATCATTCNCCGGACAACGAAGAAANTGAAAAGAAATTNTTTACTAGCTTTTTAGACCTTGTTCCGAATCCTTCAGATATTCAAAAAGGGCGAAACATTAATATTCTAGGGCGAGAGATATTAACTCGCTATCTTACTGAAGATGTGATTTGGTTTGATTTTGCCGTCCTGTGCAGCGCTCCTCGTGGGGCCCTTGACTATATTGAAATTGCGAGGACCTACCACGCAGTCTTATTGAGCGGAGTTCCGCAGCTCAATGATGGCAGTGAAGATAAGGTGAGACGTTTTGTTAATTTAATTGATGAGTTTTATGATCGGAAGGTTAAGCTTATAATTTCGGCACATGTCGATATCGCAAATNTGTATTCTGACACGAAATTAAAGTTTGAATTCAGGNGAACGAGCTCACGTTTGGCTGAAATGCAGTCACACAGGTACTTAGCGAGCCCTCATATAGTTTGCTAACGGTAAATACTGANTNACATAACCCCACTCCCTTTANTTCATCTATTTTCCNTGAAGAACTAGTAGTTCNNCCCCAGAATTTCNCTTGAATAATGAGCTTANCTTGGGTAGTATTCGCGCTCCNTACTCCNAGTGCAAATNAAAGATGAAAACTTTCAGTGCCAAGTCNAAAGAAGTTACCCAAAATTGGCTNTTAGTTGACGCT
>NHGO01000060.1 GCA_002172295.1 Gammaproteobacteria bacterium TMED139
CTGGCGCTGGTGGTTCGGCGCCAAAACATGTGCAGCAGTTTGAAAAGGAAAATCACCTTCGTTGGGATTCGTTGGGAGAGTTTCTTGCGCTATCTGCTTCATTAGAGCACTTGGCGAATCTTGTTGGTAACTCGCGAGCAAAAACTCTTGCGAGAACTCTTGATAAAGCAACTGGCGAATTTTTGAAGCAAAATAAGTCTCCTTCTAGAAAAGTGAATGAGCTAGACAATCGCGGTTCGCCTTTTTACCTTGCCTTATACTGGGCCGAGGCTCTGGCAGAACAAACTGAAGACAGTGAGTTACAACTTAGGTTTCGANCTCTAGCGATTGCATTNCGTANNGCTGAGGAAAGCATAGTTGAAGAGTTAAACTCAGTGCAAGGTGTCTCTGTCGATGTTGGTGGGTACTACAAGCCTGACCCTACGAAGGCTTCATCTGCAATGAGACCCAGCTCGATTTTCAANGACATTCTNTCAAATCATTNAACATTAAAGGCGTTTAAGTTCGGAAANTTTCGNTTNTGTGCTCTCTCATGCTGATCTTGAAGGAGCAGTCATCCTTGNCGAGAAACGAGGATTCCAAACTCATCAATTTCAATTAGAACTTTTTGAAAAGACGAGATTTCTATNGGNGGNGCCTCGGAGTCATCNTGNTGTGAGAANACGAAGATTTTGANCGCCTCAAGANTTCTTTCAGGCAAGCTTACCGTTTCCGAGTCAAACCCTTGCGGGATAAAAACGCTNATTAAGTCGATCTTATCTCCGGCTTCAGAAATGAAGCGTCTCTGGTTCGAATACCATGCGGTTTTTGTTGAAGGGAAAGTGTTCAAGAGGTCTTGATCATAAACAAAGATGATATCTACTTGAGTAATTATTATTGCATTCGGATCCAATCGCGAGGAAACATGTATTGAATTTACATCACTAAAGCCTACCTTTGCGAAAATAGAAACTAGAAGAACAATTGCTATTTTTTTATAAAGTCTCATATCTTTCTGACGAAGATTCAAAAAAAAGGCCAGCAAATCTCTTATGCTGGCCTTCCAAATTAACCTCTACTTACAAGTGCTAGTTTTCTTCAGTTTCAACAATTCCCGTTGCGGATCTGGGAGTTCCATCACCGTTATTGCCAAGTGACTCTTGATATCTCCAGCCAGCAAGGATGCCCACTAGGCCGTGGTTACCTTCATGGCAGGCGTACTCATAGATAGGTTCTGCTGAGGCACGAAGTGGAAATTTCGCGGACCAAGGTTCGTCCCAAGAGAGAGGGTCAGTCACGGTAAAATCGTACTCTAGGGTACTATCGTCCACACGTCTAATACGCTCTTCCACCATCGCCTGCTTGGACATACCTCTGAGGTTATAGTCGTGATACCAATTCTGTGTATTAATGACTAGTGTATCTCCTTCCCAATGGGCGACAGAATCTCCTTCCCACTTAAGCTGTTTGCTATTGTGCTCACTATCCAAACGGATGATCCTGGCAGTATGCACCATCTCGTTCAAAATCATGATCTGGTCTTTGGTCTGTACAATTTGCATATTGTTATTGTAAGAGCCTGGAATCATCGGAGGGCCCGCCACGAAGCCTACGAGGCAGCGGTCTACCAATGTTCTGCCTTCAGGCCCGGCACTTTCGAATACCATTTGTCCGTATTCAGACCGGCGTTCGCGGCCTGCGGCATTTACTTGGGGCATCCTGCCNTTAGATGGTTCGTAAATGAGACTGGTTCTGCGATCGGCTACCGTGTTCTCCCCGCGCTCATACCAGAAGTTGTTGTATGAAATTACTCCTGGGGGGTAACCCGCGCCTCCAACTGAATCTATTATCAGATCCCTATTTTGACGTCTTAGCTCGAATTGCTCCCACTCTGCTGCTTGCTCAGGTGTGAGGGTTTCCATATGTTCCAGTTCTCTTGGTCTATTCAGAGGTGTAATGGTCCTGAATGTGTAAGTTCCTTGAAGATCGGGATGGCCGAACTCGGTTTTTGCAAAGTTATCCGATTGTCCGAGGCCTAGGGGTGCAAACAATANGCTCGCTAGGGCCAAAGACACNGCAGTTAGGGCTCTTTTTACCATTGGAATCTCCCAATATTGTTTTTTATGTTCGAGTATTGCCAGAAATTACCTTATTTCAGAAAACTACGCAGAATTGGGTATTTTTTCAAGGGGTAATTAGTCACCAATTGTTTCTATTATACTATAAAAATTGATGTTTGGCGGGGGTTTAGTGTGAGAGGTCAGACTCTAAATTGAATTGCGGCCTTGGCTGGTTTATGCTTTGGGGTCCCCAGAAAGTAGTTAAAATGGTTCAAGATATGGCCTCTAGAGCTAAGCGAGAAAGCAGCAATCACAGTATGCTTAAAAGTTTTTCTAATAANCACCCAAACCAACGAGCCAGCGGGGGTNTTGCAAGTAATTTCAAGCTACCGATAGCTCTGATAATTGGTTTAGCTGTCTTGGCTCTCACACCGCGGATTCAAAGTAATGCCACTNTAATCTGGTCTTTCGTAGCAGCTGCAGTATTTTTGGCGGGCTGGCTGACCTATTTGTTATCTAGAGCTAANAAGGAGGGGCATTCCTATTCACTTGAAGTTGGTCTCAGGCCTCAGCACTATATTCAGGCATGTGTTCAATTTAGTGTCTATGCTTATTGGGGTTACCACTGGGAGTTAGTTCCCGACTCAGGCATTAGGCCAGTTTACGATCATGCTCTTTTAATGTTGGGGCAAATTATATTCGCGTATGCTTTTGGCATGTTGCTCTCTTGGTCGAGACGGCAAAGTTATAGCCTAGGCTTTGGGCCAATCCCCATCATATTTAGTGTAAACCTCTTCCTTTGGTTCAAAGACGATTGGTTCTACATGCAGTTTCTAATGATCGCTTTGGGCTTTATGGGCAAGGAGTATATTCGTTGGCAGAGGGATGGNCGCAGTATGCATATTTTTAATCCATCGGCGTTNGCACTTGGATTATTCTCTTTGGTGTTGATTCTGACAAATACCACTCATTTGACTTGGGGNCAGGAAATAGCGTCGACTCTGACTTTAGCGCCAAATATTTATACCTTCTTGTTCCTCATTGGTTTAATCGTAATGTATTTCTTTTCGATTACTCTAGTTGCGGGAATGGCAGCTATATCTTTGTTTGTGCTAAGCACCCTATACAGCGTGGCTGCAGGTGTCCCGTACTTTCTTGATTCTGAGATCCCTGCAGCAGTTTTTCTTGGGTTGCATCTACTGGTCACTGACCCTTCAACATCTCCTCGCACAGCTTTGGGAAAGTTAATATTCGGTATGCTCTATGGTTGTGGAGTGTTCGTCCTCTATACCTTGCTAGGGGCATTAGGCGCTCCAACTTTTTACGACAAACTTTTGTGTGTGCCTCTTTTAAACCTTAGCGTGATNGCNATTGACAGGGTAGTCAGATCAGTGCGTTCCGAAGATCTACTGAATGTGTGGAAAGGGAACTGGATGANNGGTCGCGCAAATCTAGCCCATATGGTTGCCTGGGTTGTTATCTTCGGCTCAATGTCTGTCCTTGGTAAAACAGATGGTCAACATACTGGAGATAGCCTGCCTTTCTGGCAACAAGCTTGTGCAGAAAGCCTACCTAACGCCTGCGATCGTCTCTTACAACTAGAAAGCACATACTGTTCAGATAACGCAGCTTGGGCATGTAATGAGCTCGGCATCAAGTACCGAAGCGGAGAAATNGTAGAAGCAGACCGCTANATAGCTGCCACTCACTTTCGGCGTTCATGTGAATTGAAATTCAAAGCTGCCTGCCTCAATTTATTGGATCCTGATCTGGTGTTGAGGGATGATCCTCATGAGCTTGACTTAAGACTTTTGCTTCGTGAAGGGGGAAGGAATTTAATGAGTGAGCCACTAGAAAATCTGTACGCAAAAGCTTGTAGTCACAGCTGGGACTTTGCTTGTGAGTCAACTCAAGGTAAATTGTGAGTTCAGAGGATTTGAAGTCTTCTTCTCAGCAAGCTAATAAAGTACCAGGTAGCACAATTGGGTTCTCAGCCATGATTACCATTATCGTTTTTGTGGCTATATGGATGGGCATCCAAGGCGGCGATGATTCATTACAAGATTCCAGCGACGCACTTAATTTTGAAAATGCTGACGATTCTTTGTTAGCTGAGTTGGGTCTCCCAAATGACCCCCTCTGGGGATTTGTACAGATTCAGGCCGGCGATTTTACCATGGGCAGCAACCCAGTGCTGGACCGCTTAGCCTATGAGAATGAACGCTGGTCGGACCGTCAAAGGCAGGGCAAAGTGTATCTGCCAGCTTTTTACATTAGTAGATATGAAACGACGATAGCGCAATTTGCGANTTTTGCAGAAGAGGTCGGTCTAGATCTAGAGCAGATTGGGCTCGATGGTTCGTCTAATTTAGCTGTCCATAATGTTACCTGGTCGGATGCTGTTTCATATGCTAGCTGGTTAGAAACAAAGCTTAGGTCCTCTTCAGCCACACCCGATAGGATCAAGACGATGCTTCAGGAAGGTGGTCAAGTGACTCTCCCTTCTGAAGCTGAGTGGGAGAAAGCAGCGCGAGGCACAGATGGGCGAATTTTCCCGTGGGGTTCTCAGCCAACGTCTGACTTTGCAAATTTTAATTCTGGGGAGATTCATGCTGTCGGATCAAAGTCTTGCGGTGAATGTGCTTATGGTCTATCTGATATGTCTGGAAATGTTTGGGAGTTTACTCGCAGCCCCTTGCAAGATTACCCGTATAATTCTAAGGACGATTTTGAGAGCTTATCCGAAGACGCCCTTTGGGTAATGCGCGGTGGGTCGTTTGCAGACAACATAAATAATGTTCGAGCCGCAGTGCGTGGAGCTGTAGATCCGGGTGTTCGCAGCAACACCATTGGGTTTAGGGTAGCCATAAGCCCTGCTCAATAGCCGCCCTCCCTTTTTTAACGATCTAATTCATTCCCAATCGGGTAGCGCGAAAGTCAGAATGAGATCGCCTCCGCGACGGCCTCTAGATCCACCTCCAGAAGCGACTGTAATAAATTCTTCGCCATCGATTGAGAAGACGGCCGGGGAAGCAAATACCCCGGAGCCGGTGTTGTATTTCCATAATTCCTCGCCGGTTTCGGCATCGAAAGCGTAAAAATAGCCCGCAGTGTTGCTTCCTGCGCCTACAAAGACAAGACCGCCCGCGGTAACTACGGGCCCCGCTTGACCATAACCTTCAAAAATCTGTCTCCAGATTAGTTCGCCAGTAGTTGGGTCATAGGCTGAAAAATACCCTTTTGGATCCCGGGCAGAGTTAAAGGGTTGGTCTATAGCATTAACGTAAAGGTAGCCGGTGTCTTTTCCATAAGCGAGAGGCCCATAATTTGAGCCGCCACCAAAACCCGGCGCAAACACCTGGTTTGGACCAATCGGTGTAAATTGCTCAACCAACTCATTCTGTTCCATATGCTGTGCTGGAATGTCTGTAGGGAATACGGGAGAAACTGGTTCCATTCGCTCTCCGTTTTTCTTATGGGGGATTGGCTGTGTTGGCCAAGGCTCCTCTCCTTCAGTTTCTGTCTGTGTNGAGACAGGTGTTTCGATGATGGGATGAACTGGCTCTCCAGTCTCCCTATTCAAAATATAAAGCCAGCTATTTTTACTTGCTTGAGCTAACGCCTTTACCGGCTCACCATCGACCTCCATATCAAATAATACTGGCTGATTTCCCGAATCATAATCCCAGACATCGTGATGCACCTGTTGGTAGTACCAAGCCAGTTCTCCTTCATCAAGAGTCANCGCGATTAGAGANTCAGTAAATAAGTTCATTCCATCTCGTTTAGTACTGTCGCCGAACGGGTTACCCACCGCGAAGTAAACCATCCCGAGTTCTGGATCAATAGAGGGTGTCTCCCATATTCCACCGCCGTTTCGTTCACCGCCGACCCATGTTGGGCCAGCTATGTCCCAGCCTTGGTCATTTTCATCTTGCGGCACGGTATTGAAATGCCAAAGGATTTCCCCGGTTTGGTCATCTATGGCCAACACGTAACCTCCCGCAATATGGCTTTCGCTCCTAGTGGTGCCTATATAAATTACATCGTTNTATATTTGAGGAGCCGTCGTGAACCAGTAGCCAACGGATATCGCGGTTTCAATCGAGGGATCCTTCTCATGGAGAACATCCAGAATTACTGAAGCTTGCCCACCATCACCAAAGCTCTCTATGGGTTCGCCTGTTTTTGCGTCAAGCGCAAACATAAATGAACCGGCCGCAGTGTANACAACGCCATCATCGTAGACGACTCCACGATGGCGAAAAATGTAACCTTCCCTTCGACCACCACCCAAAAGGCGGGTAACGTCGTAAGTCCAAATTAGGTGGCCATCTCGAGCATTAACTGCGTATACACTGCCCCGAGAATCGGTGATATACATAATCTCATCGACAATCACAGGAGTAGTTTGGTTGCTAACTCCGTCAATTACGCCATGTTGGAACAACCAACGAGGCGTAAGTGTTCCTACATTGTCCTTTGTGACTTGATCTGTGGGTGCAAAACGTGACCCATAAAGATCAAAGTTGTGTAACGGCCATGCTAAGTCAGAGACAGAAGAGCGAATATCAACGGCACCNCCAGTGGTTTCGCTACTCGTGGTGACCGAGATAGATGTAGTATCGCCAGAATCTTGCGAGCAAGCGCTTAAAGCTTGAATCAAAAGTGCAATNGCAGCTAATTTGANTTGGTTCTTGTAGCTGTTGAAAAGTGCAACAGGTTTTCGCATNGATAAACTCCAATGTCTTATTCTAGGTTGATAAATATTACTGACTCTCATCTATCATATATTGAACGATGGCCTTCAAATCATCATCAGAGCAGTCCGNGCAAAGTCCTCGCGCCGGCATCATACCATTTAGACCGTTGATAGTGCTTTGCAAAAGTGTCTCGAGGCCTTTCTCTAGTCTGATTTCCCACTCGATAATATCTCCAACGACCGGAGCGTGCGCCTGCCCAGTTCCGTGGCATGCAAAACAAGTTGTCTGATATTTTGCTGCGGCATCGAAGTTTTCTGACTCCTGTGCCACTGCTTTTGCACCTACAAAATTTACAAAAAAGCATAAAACAGTAAGTTTGGATATTTGATAACCGTTCATTAAATTTCCTTAATATTTCTTCCTTATCATACCAAAAACTCTTTGGACATTTACCAGTCTAACCAACAACAAGGGTATTCGACAATGGTGGACTCAATGAATAGAATTCAGACCAGTTGAGCAACGTAGCATTCAGAAATAGGGGGCTCGGATGTCAAAGAAAGCTGTAACTCTGACCATATTTTCCATCGTCTCTGCGATTATGCTTTTGTGGCTGTTTTTACCGCCTACAATTGCTGTATCAGGAGTGGTGTCTGATTCCTCTGAAGCCGTTGAAAGAGGTGAATATCTTGTAATTGCAGGCGGCTGTATTAGTTGCCATCGGGGTCAAACTGAACAGACCAATGAGAGTCTTGCTGGCGGCTTAGGTTTAGAAACTGAATTTGGTACATTTTATGCGCCGAACATTACACCTGATTCTGCTACAGGTATTGGCAGTTGGAAAGCTGAGGATTTCATAAGAGCACTTAAGCATGGCCGGCAACCTTCAGGCGGCTTTTATTTTCCCTCTTTTCCCTATCGAGCGTACTCTAAGCTGAGCGAAGAGGATGTCTTATCAATGGCGGCCTATCTGATGTCTTTGGAGCCGGTTACCTATCGAGTGCCAGAGTCAGAAACACCACTCTGGCTCGCCCGATGGATGATTGCTGGATGGAACAAGTTAGCTGATCTTTCAATGCCATCTGATGAAGTTTATGGTGATGAACTTATCGAAAGAGGGGCATACCTAGCAAGGCACCTTGGGCATTGCGGCGAGTGCCATACGCCCCGAAACCGTCTAGGCATACCAGACTATTCAAGGGAGTTTGCCGGAGCTGAGCTGGGTGATGAAATTATTGAACCCATAGATGGTGAAGCACTTGAGGAATGGACCACCAATAATTTTGACATTTTCCTTTTACTTGGATTGAAGCCAGATGGAGAGTTTGTTGGTGGGGATATGAATGAGGTAATAGAGCACAACACGAGTAAGCTCACAGACGAAGATCGCGACGCCCTTGCGGCATTCTTTACTCGTCATAATTCCGCAGGCGGCTGAAAGAAGTTATTTGATTGCGGCACCAACTTGAGTTAGTTGATAAAAGGCGACATCAAGGTGCCGCCTTTAATAATCGAGTCTTGATTAGTCTCTATCGACTCTGTAAGTGTCATGGCAATTTCCGCAAGAGCCACCGAACGCTCGGAATGCTCCCAGAGTTGCACCCATATCGCCGGTCGCTGCTGCGTCAGCGAAAGCATTAGCATTAGTGATTAGTGTTTGGCTCATTTCCGCGATATCGTCTTGGTTATCCCAAATACTGTCGAGCGCAGTGGTTTCTATGCCGTCGAACGCACTTGTGTCGACTGACAGCATTTCTGGAATCATAGTGGCCATAACTGCAATTCGCCTTGCATTGCGTTCAGCGACCTCTGCATTAAACGGAGCGCCCTGTGCCATGCCAGCAATTGGACCTAAATTGTAGCGAATAGTCTTGAATAAAGACTTGCGCTGATCCACGGCGGCGGCTGCTTGCTCCTCGGGGGTCATGTCTTGCGCGACTGAATTATACGTCACACCAATTATCGCGGCCGCTGTTAGCAGCGCTGCTATTCTTCTCATTGCAATTTCTCCCATTCCTTAAATTTCAATTAAACTAACTTTGTTGCGATTCAGACCAAGCTTTTCTCTCACTAAAGTATCGACTCGTTTTGCCATCACTATATTACAAATAATAGAGGCATATCATTGCACAGTGATCGAAAAGCCAAATTTACTTATTTTAAGGCTCTGCAAGGTATCCAGGCCCATGGAGAATCCTGCCTGGGCGGGCACCAGTATGTTGTCCATTTTCGACCACTAAAGCACCGTTCACCAACACAAACTTCATGCCAACCGCATACTGGTGTGGATCTTCGAAAGTGGCTTTGTCAATGACTTCATCAGGGTCGAAAATAGCGATGTCAGCAAAGTATCCCTCGGTGATGAGGCCCCTGTCATGGATGCCGAGTCGACGTGCGGATTGACTGCTCATTTTTCGAATTGCATTTTCTAGGCTCAATATACCTCGCTCACGTACATAGAAGCCTAGCACGCGGGCAAAGGTTCCGTACTGACGGGGATGCGGTGCGCCCTCGCCAAATA
>NHGO01000001.1 GCA_002172295.1 Gammaproteobacteria bacterium TMED139
GCACCATGCCAATATCTATCCAGCATTATATCTCCGACAACCAAAAGCTTAGCCTTCTGAAATTCTGGCATCTCGAGTTTCATGCATACTCTCCAATTTTTAGCGGTTCTACTCTGTAAATTTAAAGACTGTTGAAATCAGAATAATAATAGCACACGGGTTCGTATATAAAGCCATTCCTTATGTCTCTATTCNCGCTATAATATNTCTTTGAAAAATTTGATCTATTTCTGAATAATATAGTCNACNATGCTCACAANTANCNTTTAGTCNAAATNGTGAGNCNTTAATNTANCAGCGGAAATACGANNNTGAGATCCTTCTGATACAATCGTATTTAATAAAATCCAATCTGAGTAATAAGCTAGGCCATGGTAAAGACTAAAAGAGAAAAGCCTTCTCTCGCAAAATATAGCGTTCCAAGATACTGGCCAACTTGGCTGTTGCTAGCGTTCATGAAATTAGTTGCACACNTGCCATTTTGGCTTCAAATAAGAATNGGGCAAGCGATAGGTTATCTTACATTCTTGCTANTTAGANAAAGAAGGCACATATGTGAAGTGAATCTCAAACTTTGCTATCCCGAACTTAATTATGGAGAATTACAAAATTTAGTTAAGAAGACNTTCATGTCAAATGGTATCGGATTAATCGAGACAGCAATTGCCTGGCATAGGCACCCTATAGAATATAAATCTAAAGTCNCAGTCTCTGGGTTAGAAAATCTTGATAGCGCAATTTCGGAGGGGAGAGGTGTACTGCTAATTTGCGCGCACTTTACCACCCTAGAATTCGGCGGATTCCTTTTGAGCTTATTTCATAAAATGAATGTAACTTACCGTCCTTTTAAAAATCCATTGTTTAATCTTGCGATGTTAAATGGACGATCTCGACATTATCCTGCGGTAATTGATAGAAAAGACACCCGAAGAACTCTCCAAAGTCTTAAAAACGGTGATGTTATTTGGTACGCACCAGACCAAGATTACGGGCCAAAGCATTCANTATTTGTTCCATTCTTTGGCGTAGAGGCTGCCACCATAACAGCAACAGCTCGTTTCGCTAGTTTCAATAAGTCGGCTGTTGTCTTCTTCAGTCATTATCGAAACGAGGATAATTCGGGGTATCAATTAAGATTCAGTCCGAAACTTGAAAATTATCCAACTGGAGAACCAAAACGCGATGCGGTAAGGATTAACAACCTCATTGAGAGTGCTGTTAGGGAAAAACCAGATCAATATCTTTGGCTGCACAAGCGTTTCAAAACTCAAGCTGCTGGTAAATCAGCTCGACCATACTAATTTACAAACGGGTACACCTAAAAAGTGGAAGTAGATAACAACAATCGATTTAGCTCTCTTGATTTGCGGCTTCTCGCAGTTGGGATTAGTTTACTCGTATCCTTTTTTATAATCCTCAANCCAAGTCTGCCNAACGATGACGCGTACACATACATTCGGATAGCAGAGATCACTCTGAGTGATGGTGTTGGGGCTGCGATACAATACTACCCTTGGGCTGGCTACTCCTTATTAATCGCGCTAATAAGCAAACTAGGTATTGACCTCACTATGTCGGCGCACCTAATAAATGCCTTCTTTTTCTCAGTTTTGGTTTATTCATTTATAAGTATTGTTAATTTGGTAAGTAACTCAAGGTCTGCAACTGTCCTTGCGACGATATGTATACTCCTGTACCCGCCATTAAACGAATTGAGGGGTGACATTATACGCGACATCGCAATGTGGGCACTCACACTCTTCGCATTATGGCAATTTCTATTGTTTCTCCAATTCTATCGCTTGCCTAATTTCCTTTGTTTCTGTCTATCTCTTATTCTAGCCTCATTTTTTCGACCAGAAGCAATCGTCTATTTGTTCTCTCTACCATTTTCTTTATTATTCGATAATGGCTACCAAAAAAAAATTCAGATTAAATCGTTTTTAACAATCAACGCTATCACGTTTTTATGTTTGGCTTTAGTAATTCTATTAGTTCAATTTTTCGGGATAGACATCNTAGCAGTTTCAAAGGAATTCTTAGCAATCTATGAGCCGTTTGTGAACAGCACTCTTAACCCTAGTGAAGCCGAAAGTTCTTCATTGAGTAGTGGGATATTTGGGGAATACGCTAGTTCGTACTCTGGCCCTTACTTAGGTGTATTTTTGACCGCAGGCTTGATTGCTATATTGATTATGAAATTAATCGAGGGGGTAGGCGGTCCTTTCTTTTTTCTGCTTATTCACGGAGCGATTCAACGCTCTATAAAACTAAGCNCGTATTTTTCAGCTCCTCTAGTAATTTTTCTAGCCACTAATATGGTGATAGTGCTCGGATTTATCGTTACAACGAAGTTNGTGTCTAGCCGTTACTCTATGTTGTTTTGTATAGTATTAGTTCTTTTCGTTCCAATCATACTCGATGATCTGATAACCAACCTACAGGTTATGAAGAAAAAAACTATAGGTATGAGAGTTTTAATTTTGTTTTTCGGCTACTGCGCATTTGACTCATTTATTAGTTTTGGATCTTCAAAAGAATATATCACCCAGTCGTTGGTTTGGCTTAAGTCTGACGATCATAGTGAAGCAGAATTAATCACGAATAACCATGCTATTGCTTACTATAGTGGCAAAGTCAAAAATTATGACCAAGTGCCGCGTTTCGTTACTGAGGATCAGATACATGCGCTAAGGCCAAGTGATTTGATTGCAATAGAAATGCATTATGAAATGTNGCAACTTGTGGAGAAAGAGTCAGTTAAACCATATATTGAACTTCAAGTAGCGCTTCCTAACATTGAAGATATGGCGCTTGCGATATATAAAAAAGTAGAACCTAGAAATTAGGTTCAGCAGGGAGTTTCAATTCATCAATAACCTTTCTAAATTCTTCCTCGTGCGGACTTTCTCGCCAATTCTTCATAAATCTATCCAAATCTTTTTGGATTGCCCGGTAAAAAGACCTTTTGCTGCCATGTCTTTTCATAGCATCAAGGTCTAAAACTAAGAGTTTATCCTCATAGAAAATAAAATTAGTAGCCTTCATATCTCCGTGGCTAATTTTATAGTCAATCATAATATTAAAGAGCTTTCTAAACGAGTCAGTGATTTTGCTCAACTCAGCTGTACTGAATTCTTCCTTTTCCGTTAATTCCCAGAGATTGACCGCTTCTATTTTTTCCGCAAGAAAATATGCTTTATGCTTTAAAAATCCAGCAAATCTTTCTTCGATAAACAAATAGGGGCGAGGAGTATAGACACCTAGCATACTTAAAATTGAAGCATTGCACCAACTTCGAGCAGCCCGGCTAGGCTTAAATTGATACTTAATACTATGCCACAATGACCTGAAGTTATATCTCTTTAATACATAGCCTTTACCATCTAAAAAGAGCTCTGCTACTGTAGATGCATTGCCATCTTTCATTAACTTATCCTTCACAATGTAACGATTAGGATCACTAATGAAGTCCTCTAATAAAGGCGAGTGAATCTCTCGATCATATACGGCGAATTTATCTAAGGATCTTATGTTTCGGTTCGCGGTGGTTGATCTCAGTAATTTCTTTTCATAATTAATAAGTCGTAGGTTGCGAGCTCTCTTAACTCTCCTCAGTATGTCTGCATATACTGGGGCGCTACACGTTTTATTCTCCAAATGATACTCATGTAATAAGTCTCCGATAGCTTCATCATTCTCGACTTTGAACTGTGCCAAAAACAAGGCGAAATTGTCGTAGGCTAGCTCTTCTTCCAGAGACTCTCCCTGAACCTGGATTTGACCACCATCTAAGTAATAGACCTCCTTATCTGATAGTAAGAAGTTATCCATATGGACATCAATCTGCCGGAGGCCAAATCGATGGCAAGTCGCAATGGAACGAGTTGCGAGCGAAAGCAAGCTATGCCTCTCTTGGCTTGTTACTGCGTTTTGCATACATTCGGTAAGTGTTTTCCCGTCAGATAGATATTGCATAATTAGCGCGGCACCATTATTTCCCGCGGTAAGCGCATTATGTAACAAGCTGGGGGTTCTAAGGTTTCTCTCTCTTAATAAGGTAATTCCAGAAATATCTTTAGCCAGATTACGTTTCCAGTGCAAAGGCCCGAAGAAAAGTTTGACGATAACGTTGCTTCCCCGCCAATTAGCAATTGCTATAAAACGCTTTTGGGGGACGATTCGAAGAATCTCTGTTATTTCAATTTTCTCTAGCGACTCCTCTTCAGCTATTTCCACGCAAAAAGGTGTAGGTAGTTGCCTTCCTAGTCTTACTAATTCCGCGCAACTGTAGGTTTTCACAACTTACCTCGCCGGCCCCAGCCTTTTAAACATATTGTCAGCGCGCCTCTCTACTTGAGCCCAAAATTCAATGTTATTTCTATACGTTAATTCCTTATCCTCAGCACTATAATGTCGAGCAAACCGCAACAAGTCTCGCTTAGAAAGCCCGATTTGCATCGCAGAATAGTAAAGACCTGCAATGTCTTTAATAATCCATCTCCTCGATAACCTTTTCTGAATGATTGCGCGATGCAAGTCTATCAAAGACAGTTTTGGAAAATGTTTTGCTTCTTTATGGAGAAGAAAATGACACAAATAGAAGTCCCGATGGGAGATCCCGCTTGAATGCATCACAGAAGCTATCCTAGCAACTTCTTTGATCAGCGCTCTACGAATCGAGTGTGCGGGCGGTGAGTCTGTCCATTCAAGGCAGAATTCCTCTAAGCTAATAGTTTCCCGTAAGTCTTCTGTGATAATGAATGATTGTATTTTTGCCGGGTTCCAGCCTCGTTGTCCAAAACCTACGACGTTCATAGTAGCGATAGAAATTTGGTTAAGACGCTTTATCGCATCCCATTCAACCCGCGCTCCTAATACGGGTAGCTTGAGTCGGATCAAGTTTTTGAAGATTTCCAGCCAGCCCACCCCATCGTGTAACTTAGCAAAATAAGTCATCCCATTATGCTCAAACTGGAATGTTTTACGCGACTTTACTTGGCGATAAACCTTACCTTCAAGTCTCTGCAAAACCTTGAAAGGGTCTGACTCTGAAAAATACTCTTTGAATTCGCCATTTAGATAAAGCATAAGTAACTCATAAATTGGTTTTTGCAAACTTTTCGATCAGATCAGTCGCGCGATCATGAAGAGAATACAGATCATTCTCTCTTCCATACACGACTCCATTTTCTGACCAAGCCCCGCTGTTAATTTCTTCAAGCATCACACTTAACTTTTGATTTAATTCACTTTGATCAAAAGGTTCAGAGCAGACCAAGCCAGATTCAGCTTTCTCTATGTGATAGGCATAGCCGCATGTGTATGTGGTCAACACTGGTAGTCCGGAAACGGTAGATTCCAGCAATACATGTCCAGCACTTTCTTGATAAGCGGGGTGAATCATCAAATCTGCACCAGCAAGAAAACTTGGAATGTCATTGCTGCCAGGAACTATTGTTAACAGACTTGAGACTCCTAAACGGCGCGCTATCCTTAAAACGTATGTTGGGCGATCTTTCCCAACCAAAATAAATTTTATTCGTGCTTTTAATTCTGAGGGAAGTGAAGCAATCGCCGCGAGTGAACGATCCACTCCTTTGATTTTGAAACCTGACCCAACCTGCAATAAGACAAGGTCACTCTCAGAAATTCTGAACCTTTTTCTAAATTCTATCCGTTTATTCTCGCGCCGACTCTCCAACCTTCGATCGGCACTTATTCCAGGCGGCAAGTCATGGAGCCTTGAGTTACATCCGGGGTAGTATCTTTTAAAACCTTCTTTTTGTTGGGCGGTTAAAACCATTATTTCCGTATTTTGGTCGTCCCCGAATACCTCGTTTTCATAGTTAGAAAAATGATTGAATCGAGAGGTAAATCTATAATAGGAAGCTCTTTGTTTATGTGCTTTTTCAAGAAAGCAAGAATCCGCAGCGAAATAAAGATCAAGGCCAGGCATCTTATTAAATCCAATAACAAAACTAGGTTCCCTGCTTCGCAAAAAATTAGTTACCCACGATGTATACTTTTTATAGCGACCTATGCGGGTAAGAGCTTTNATCGGAACTACTTTTACGTTAAATCTCTCTGGTATATCTCCTTGCCAAGACAAGGTGTAGATATCAATCTCATGCCCTCGATCTAAACATCGTTTTGCTATTTCGAGAAAATCCCGCTGCTGACCACCATATGGGAAATATGAATAAATCAGAAAACTTAGTCTCATAATTTAAATTCGATTTTGTAAAGAGCTAGGGGNTCCGCTCCTAAAAAAATTCGTTTCNGATAGCTAAAGATAAGTCCCCCGTTCTAAAGCTTCTCTTATATGCTTGGATCGTAAAAATTTCATGACTGTTTGACCCACCTGCACGATCTCGATTAATTACTAGAGCTTTACATCCCATTAGTCAGTTTTTCAAATTGATCCCATACATAATTTGGTTCGTTGTCTAATTCTAAGTGAATTTGATTATGTCCGTAAGTTCCACATAGCTCTGGATTTGTTGGACCATATAGAGAAACGGTAGATTTTGATAGGGCAGCGGAAAGATGTCCCAGCCCAGTATCCACAGCAATCACGCCTTTAGAACTGATAATAAACGCAGCTAGATCAGATAGTGATTTTCTACCGAGTATCTTCACGTTTAGGTTACCCTTACCTATAAATTCAGCTCGATCCTTCTCGTCAGGGGTACCCCAAGGTAAAAAAACATCATATCCATAGCCAGTGGCAATACCAGCAAGGTAGCGCCACTTTTCTTTAGGCCAATATTTACCAACTCTGGTTGTACCATGCANAAAGACAATATGGCGTTTTTTAGCCTTCACAACACGAAGCTTATTTTCTAAATCGATGCCATAGTCAAGTGGGTATTGTTCGTAATTATAATTCAACGCCCTCGAAAAAAGTTGCCGTACTCGATCAACCGCATGGTCATCCCATGATACCGAGTAAGCCTTATTATAGAAAAGAGCGGCTAATGGCTCTCTAATCGTGCTGTTACTTAATCCAACTGTAAGCCCTCGCGAAAGTCGGCTAATCAGACCACTCTTTATCAGTCCTTGAGCATCTATGACCAAATCATAGTGAACTCCTTGTAGCTTTCTTTTAAATGTTCCAAATTCGCGGTTTAAATAAGTATTCAGTAAATTATGGCGCCAGCGTCTTATGGCTATGGGTATTACGTTATTCACAGCGGGGTGCCAGGAAGGT
The DNA here is from genome assembly GCA_002172295.1 of Gammaproteobacteria bacterium TMED139. Classification (GTDB taxonomy): domain Bacteria; phylum Pseudomonadota; class Gammaproteobacteria; order Pseudomonadales; family Pseudohongiellaceae; genus UBA9145. The sequence goes on from NHGO01000001.1 coordinate 7,214, forward strand.
ACCTCTGTAAAATTTTCCTCAACAACCCAATCAAAACTCAAATTTGGATGTGCTCGATAAGCATCTGTCACCGCAGGTAATGTGTGAATGATGTCGCCTAATGACGAAACTTTTACTATGAGTACTCGCAATGAATTTGATTCCTATTTTTAACGAAAATTTAAAGAGGTAACCGCCTCGGTTACTTCTTCAGCTTTGATCTCTTTTAAACAACGCAAATGACCGTACCGGCATTCCCGCTTAAAGCAAGGCCTGCATTCTATATCAGTCGAGAACAGCTTTGTATTTTCGGCTAAAGGTGGGGTGAATTCTGGTGATGTTGATCCATACAGCCCTACTACCGGCTTACTTAAAGCGGCAGCGACATGCATAAGCCCTGAATCATTGGACACGACAACACTTGTAAGCGACATCAAATCNACAGCCTGNGCTAGGCTGGTTTTTCCAACTAAGTTTGATACTTGGTTTGCAAAGTTGTCCTCGATGGCAAAAAGAATTTCCCTCGCTACTTTGGAATCATTTGCTGAACCAAATATCCAAACTTGCCAGTCTTGCTTTAAAACCAAATTAGCAAGTTGCGCAAAGTGACTCACAGGCCATTGCTTAGCTTCTCCAAACTCTGCTCCGGGGCAAATCGCAAGTATCTTGTCAGAAATAGTCAGGTCAAATGAGGAAGAAACCTTCAAAGCTTCTGCTTCTATGACCCTGAGTTCTGGATGAGGAAAGTCTTCAAGTGGTTCACTATTAGCAGGATATGCCAGAGCGACAAAACGTTGAACCATTAGTGGATAGACATTATCCATGGGCTTTCTGCAATCGGTTAACAATAAGTTGCGCCATTCTCCCCTCCAACCGACTCTCTCAGATATCCCCGAATGCCAAGGAATAAGTGCGGATTTAAAAGATTGGGGCAGAATAATCGACTTTGTAAAAGCTCTNTCCTTCAAAGACAGACCTATACTTCGCCTTAAGCCTAACTTTAAATCTCCGTGTATTAAGGGTGACGTTAAACTTTCATCTACCTCGGGCATAAAACCTAATAACGGAGTCACCCAATCTGGCGCCATTACAGTAATCTGACAATCTGGATTTTTCGCTTTGAGTACTCGATATAGGGATTGAGACATTATCATATCTCCAACCCAGGCTGGACCAATTATCAGTATTTTCTCTCTTTTCTCTTTACTCATACCCAAAACTTGGAGCTGGAATAATTCCCAAGCTCACTATTAGCTAGCAACGGCTAATTTATTAAACTGCAGTCATTTTAAAAATTATAGTTTTAATTTCTTTGTTAAATTTTTTAGCAAAATACTAANGCAANCTAACACCAGAGTGCCTACAAAACACATTTACATAGACTAAAGGACTCAGTGTATTTGAATTGAAGCGTTTCTGAATTAGTTATCGGCTTAATTAATTATTCAACGAGTTTAATCCATTCGCCAGCAGCAGGACTGCCGGTTGGATAATAGCCATTTATCAATCGAAGACGTTCTTCCGGAAAATTACCTATTCGGCTACTCTGAGCTACGACCGAAAAATCAAAAAATTCGGTAGCCTGTACAAACTTTATTTTGAGTTCTCCACCGGCTACAACTTCACCGTTTTGAATTGCGCGGAAAGACCGGATTGCGGATAGCATCATCTCATCGACTTCGTCTTCGTTTGAGACCGCTGTAATTTCACCCCGAAAAATAAACGCCCGAGGACCCAAGTAAATGACGGCAATTCGCTCTTTTCCACCGACACTATTAACTTCGGTCACACCCGTGTGACCCTGAAGACGGTATTGCGACAATTCCTCTGACTTTTGAAGGTTCTTTATACCCAAAACATTTTGGATAAATGATCGGGGATCGATATTACTTTGAAGACGCTGCACCTCGACTCTCAGAGACCCTGAGTTGGCTTCAATTGCAGTAACTGTGGTTGTGGTAGTTTCTAACTTCCAATTATCTGGAAACACTAAAGTATATCCCAGCAACTCCTGATAATAACGATTTCGCGTGTCTGTCATTTGGGAGGCATTACTCTGACCAACAATCAAACCGTCTAGATTCTTTCTAAATTTCTCACTGTCAGTCTTCATTATTTGGCTACCTTCCAATTCACCCACTTGAGCCACTGCCTCTTGGAGGCGCCTGTCATTCCTAGGGTGTGTCGCAAACAGCCCATGATAACTTCTGCCACCGCCGGCCACTAACCGATTGAAATCTTCCTGATTCTTGAGCACAGTGATCACATCTATTACGGCAGCTGGATCATAACCAGCTTCCAGAAGATATTGCGCTCCAAGGCTATCTGCCTCGAGTTCATTGTCCCGACCAAAGCCGCTCAATCCGGTCTGTGCCCAGATGGAGGCGACTTCACTGATTTGAGACGCCGCATACCCGGAACCTGTAGCCACGCCGGCCACAATACCTCCAGCNACTGCAGCTCCTCTTGCTAAAGCCCCACGAGCCTGCTGCTGAACGGCATGTCTTGCCGTAATGTGCCCAATCTCATGAGCTAAAACTGCTGCAAGCTCGGCTTCCGATTTCAGATAGGTCAAAAGACCACGATTTATGTAAACATAGCCTCCCGGTAAGGCAAAAGCATTTATCTCTGGACTATCTATTACATGGAAATGATATTCTAAATCTGGTCGATGACTGACTTGCGCCACCTTGTTTCCGACCTCTCGTACATAGTTTAGTAACGCTTCATCCTCAAAGAGAGTCATGCTGCTCAGCACCTTCTCATGCTCTTCCAGGCCTATCTCTTTTTCCCTGTTCTCTGACATAAGCACCAAGTTTGCACTTCCTGTTGCCGGATTGACCGCACACGAGGTGACTATAGGAACAATCACTAACGGGTAAAATAAGAGGATTAGCCATTTAAGGCTATTTGAAGGGATGCGTATGCTCTTCAAAAAAGTTTTAATATCAAAAGTGCCAGTTATCTTTTCAATGAGATGCATGGGCTACTCGCCGTTTACAAAATCTTTAAGTTGTGCAGCAAGACGATTACAAGCATTTGTTTCTACTCTAGCAATCAGAGGTATTGGTACCACGAGCGCAGGCAGATAGGATTGCCCTGTAGCATCAGCGTTAATAGTACCTACATTTCTTAGGGANTTGACGTCCCATACCCTTGCATCAAAGTTTGCGTCATCTTCCCATGTGCCGAAGCCAAAGCAACCCCCGCCGCCTGGGCCAANAGTGCAAGATATCGAACCCGTTCTTCCGGTAGTNTCTGTAAACCCCTCGACCCAGACCATATACCTGATCCCAAATTCGTTCATTTTCTGGGCGACAACATCTTCGGCTAGTAATTGTTCAAGATCGGTTGCGCGTAATGGNGCTGTTCGGGGTTCAAACCAGGGGAACATTGCATCTACAAACTCTCTTTCAGGCACTACGGATATCGCGTTTTCACCTTGACTCATTCCCNTGCCAACGCACTCTACAAAGTCAGATTTTGTCTCAAAGTCACTTGCCTGTCGGCGCCCCAAAATTACGACAGACTCGTCGCTTTCTATTCCAGTCTCACCCTGCCGAAACTCGTCTACAGTGGTGCTGGTNCATGAGGCGAGGAAACAAGTTAGCACATAGGAAATAGCTGCTTTATTTTTCNAGAAAAGTATCATACACGCTCCGAGGAAATTAACCTCTTAAAGAGTACTTAACCAGTCCTGCACCTCTGGTACTCTGGTAAAGTTAAGTGAAAAGCTTGACGCTAGGTCTCTCAGCGCGACTATCGCTGCGTCGTTAATCCCGTCTTCAACAGAAAGAAATGTTTCGGTGGGTGTCTTGCCGTATGAAGTCACTACCCAATCTGCAAGCGAAACCCCGCTCGGGTTAAGTATCCGCATATTATATTTGATCCAAACTTCATAGACCTCCAGCTTAGTCTTCTCTGGAAGCGCGAGCTGAAACTCTTCAATTACCGGCGCAAAAACTGCGTCCACGCCTTGGACATTTGGATCGTCAAATCCCTCGACCTCAATCACTTCCTCGAACATTGCGGGCAGTACAGCGTTAAAAAGTCTAATGTGCGACTCACCGCTTTCAATGTTGATCTCCTCGCGCCCGGTTTCGCTGTATTCCATATAAGAAAACGCTCTAAGGGCATCGTCATAATANACGGCCACGGACAGGGGGATCTTGTTGATATTTGGCGTCGGGAAACTTCCCTGTATTACTAGGTTACTCACTCCGCAAGAAATGAGAAAGCAGGAAATAAGGNAAATCGTTAATGGCTTCATAGTTTGGAGCTGTTTTTTAAATTGGATTTTCATTTTAACTTTCTAGAACAGTTAATTTACTAATACGCTTAATTACTGATAATCGTTCAAACCAACGAATGTACCACCATTTCTGATCGTCATCTCCCGCATCAAGGTAGAGTATCTATAGACACTCTGCTGGAATCTTCTAGGGCCTGCAAATATGGTTGGAAAGCCGATTCCATGAATTCTAACAAGTCTATCACCATTCGCATCCTCAATATTAATNCTGTCGATTGTTTGAAGCACTTCTCGTATTGAGCCCCCTGGCTGGAAATCGTCCCCAAGGACATAAATGCTTATTTTTTTATCAGGAGCATAAAAAGTGTTGATAGCTCTGGTAACACCCTCTACGGGGCTGCTATTACTGAATGGATTCCAGCTTCTTAGGGTAGAAATTATCTGACTCCTTCTTCCAGGGGTATCGGGAATCCAGTCGCCTCTATAAGAGTCGAACATATAGTCTCCCATATCATTCATGACTTGTATCCCTTTTACCTCTGGATAAACGTCCAAAGTATCCTCAATCACACCCAACATTTTGTCCCAGCTGGGATTCTGGAACATACTGCCAGACGTATCTATTACGAAAATTATATACTCACTATCGACAGGCACACCACCAATCGCGTTGTTCTCAGGTGCACTAGAATTTGCTAGCAAGCGCTGCATCTCCTCGGTCAAGGATTGCCTCGCCAATGCAAGACGTCCAATTTCATCTGTAGTTTCATCAGAGAGATCTTTGCTAGTGTTGAATTGACCTTGGATATCATCAAGATCCCTGCGCAAACGAGCTATCCGCTCTTTGTTAGCTGACAGCTGTTCCTGTTTCGCATTTAATTCTCTGTTAAGAATGGTAGTTTCGCCGCGAATTTCAAAAAGCTGATCCTGTAACTCTGCAACTGAGCCCTCTGGAACAATGGTATCGACGGCTTCTAAGTTTGTCGGAGCTGACGACTTTGTAATCATCAATAAAATGATCATTGCACCAAACCCACACGAGGCAACATCTAAAAAAGCCACCGTAAAAGAGTCGGTCTCTCTGTTTTTACGTTTAGCCATATAAATAATTGTCTCTGTATGTACGATTTTGAAAAAGCATGAATCTAATTCTACTCTTAGGGCCA
>NHGO01000002.1 GCA_002172295.1 Gammaproteobacteria bacterium TMED139
CCCAGCTCGAGAATTGGAAATAGGTCAGTAAGGTAATCTCGCAGCACGTTACCAGTAGCGGAAATCGTATCTTTTCCTTCTTTGATTCTATCTAAAGAGTATCTAGTTGCCTCGTTTGGTGACTTAATTTTAATCTCTAGCCCCTCAACATCATGTTCCTGGAGAGATTTTTTTACTTTTTTTATTAATTCAGAGTCATGGGCACGGTCAGCATTCAACCAAAAAACGACCGGTGTCTCTGAAAGTCGAGCTCGATTTACAGCAAGTTTAATCCAATCTTGGATTGGTTCATCCTTTACCTGACACATACGCCAGATGTCTCCTTTTTCAACCTGATGCTGTAATAATGCTTTCCCATCTGCATCAACAACACTGATTAGACCGTCACCGGCGACCTCAAAAGTTTTATCATGAGAACCATACTCTTCAGCTTTCTGCGCCATCAATCCAACGTTAGGGACACTTCCCATGGTCACAGGGTCGAATGCCCCATTAGTCTTACAAAATTCAATTACCTCTTGGTAAACGCCCGCATAACAGCGGTCAGGAATAACAGCTTTCATATCATGTAGCTTTCCGTCTGGCCCCCACATCTGTCCAGATGTCCTCAATGCTGCGGGCATAGATGCGTCGATAATCACATCACTAGGCACATGCAGATTAGTTATCCCTCGGTCTGAATCTACCATGGCCATTTCGGGACGACCTTCGTAACATAATTTCAGATCTGCCTCTATAGCTTCCTTATCCGAATCCGGCAAAGTCTGTATCTTCGCGTAGACATCCCCAATTCCGTTATTAGGATCAACACCCAACTTTGAAANNTTTTGCTCATGTTTGGCAAATGCATCTTTGTANAACACTTTTACCGCATGTCCAAAAATTATTGGATCTGAGATCTTCATCATCGTGGCTTTTAANTGCAATGAAAACAGAACATTNTGATTTTTGGCATCATTAATCTGCTCCTCAAANAAACTCTCAAGCCCGAGCTTACTCATGAATGCTGCGTCAATAATTTCACCAGCTTGCANANTAATTCCTTCTTTCAAAATTATGTCNTTGCCGCTGAGAATCAGTGTGNACTATGGCCACAGTAGTTGCTTGNGANATNGTGGTTGACTGCTCGCTNTCGAAAAAATCACCTGATTTCATGCTAGCAACATGTGATTTACTATCNCTNNGCCAAGNACCCATCGAATGGGGGTTCGCCTTAGCGTAGTCTTTAACGGAAGACGGGGCGCGACGGTCAGAGTTTCCCTCNCGTAAGACAGGATTAACCGCGCTCCCTTTAATGCGGTCATAACGGGCTTTAATATCCGAATCTTTCTCATTCTTTGGATCTTCCGGATAGTCCGGCAGCGGATAACCTTTATCTTGAAGCTCTTTTATGACAGCTTTCAGTTGAGGAACAGATGCCGATATATTCGGAAGTTTGATTATGTTAGCCATAGGATCTTGTGTTAGCTCGCCAAGCTCAGCCAGNGCATCAGCTTGTNTTTGCGACTCACTAAGAAATTCTGGAAAATTAGCNATAATTCGTCCAGACAATGAAATGTCTCTACTTTCCACTTCTATATCTGAATCTCCAATAAACGATTTGATTATCGGGAGAAAGGAATAGGTTGCCAATGCTGGTGCTTCGTCGGTATCCGTATAGATGATTTTAGCTTTCTTTTCAGACATTATGGTTCCTTCGCTAATTAGAGATTGGCCGCCGTTTATTAAATCTNTGGTTGCGTACTAAATTACATTGAATATTTTGTAGGCAAAAAAAGGCGCGTATTATAACAGCCCAGCATTTAGCCGAACAGTAGGCGATTTAACTAAACTGATTAATTGCGTCAGAGATAAACCCATTCAGGCAAAGGTAAAAAATGAAAATTGAAACCCTAATTGAGAACTTCACTATCCGAACTGCTGAAGTCGCCGACTGTAAGGTGATTTTGACTTTTATCAAGGAATTAGCCGAGTACGAGAAGCTTTTGCACGAGGTAGAGGCTAGCGAGCAGACTCTTAAAGATAGTTTGTTTTCTGAGAAACCGTTCGCGAAAGTGATCATCGGTGAATTCGACAATATACCGGTGGGTTACGCGCTCTATTTCAATAATTTCTCAACTTTCACGGGCCGACCAGGGATTTATCTTGAAGATCTATACATAAGTCCGAGCCTGCGTGGTAAAGGATTTGGGAAATGCCTGTTAGCATATCTCGCAAAGCTAGCTCATGATGAGAACTATACGCGAGTTGAATGGTCGGTTCTTGATTGGAATAAGCCATCTATTGACTTCTATCGTTCGATAGGTGCAATCCCAATGGATGGATGGACGGTGCAACGATTGTATGGGCAAGCGCTTGAAGATTTTGCTAAAGAGTTTAATTAGACATTAAGGCTGCAAATATATGAACAGTATCGTATACGTCAATGGTAAATTTGTTAAAAAGGCCGAAGCGGTAATTTCGGTTTTCGACCGAGGGTTTATATTCGGCGACGGTATTTATGAGGTTGTGCCAGTAATCCATGGCAAACTGATCGACAAAGAATATTTCCTAGAAAGACTGACTCGATCACTCCATGAATTGTCAATTCAATGGCCATATTCTCAACAAGAATATATCGAGATGATGGAAACCTTAATTGAGAAGAATGCATTGAGAGAGGGCATCGTGTACTCCCAAGTTACCCGAGGGCCAGCAGATCGAGATTTCCCCTTCCCTAAGNACGCAAAACCTGGAGTNGTAGCATTTACTTCGGTCATGGCCATCTTAAACAATCCCGACTTTGAAACTGGAATAGCCGTAATCACAACCCCTGACATACGCTGGAAGCGAAGAGACATTAAGTCCATTAATCTATTGGGCCAAGTTTTAGCTAAACAGGAAGCAGTATCAAAAAATAGCAAAGAAGCCTGGATGGTAGAGGACGGATTGATCACAGAGGGAGCNTCCTCGTCAGCGTATATAGTGAATAATAATGTNCTTATTACAAGAAGCTTATCAAACTCAATCCTTCCAGGCATCCGTCGACGAACCATTCTTGAAATCGCAGAAATGGCAANTATTCCGGTAGAAGAAAGAGCATTCTCACTCGCAGAAGCAAAAAATGCTGACGAAGCTCTTGTCAGCAGCGCCACAACCATGGTTTTAGGAGTAACCTCGATAGATGGCTCCGCGATTGGAGACGGCACTCCAGGNCCAGTAACAAAAAAGTTNAGAAANCTATACCAAGAACGGATTCTTAAGGAAGCGCTAACTTAAATTCNATCTTTCTCGATAAACCTAAACACGANTTATTGAGAANGATTGAACACTGTCGATATGCTCTANCTCGCCCATAATCATTAACAGCCTATCTAANCCCAGCGCCACNCCGGAACCCTCTGGGATTCCATTAGACAAGGCCGCAAGAAAGTTTTCATCTATCGGCATTTCAGGAAGCTCCTTTTTTAAACGCTCAACATTATCTGAGTTCAACCTTTTAAGCTGCTCAACAGGATCAGTAAGTTCAAAATAACCGTTTGCTATTTCAAGCCCTTTACAATAAAGCTCAAAGCGTTTTGCAATTTGATTTCCGTTCTCATCAACCTCTATCTTAGCCATTGCGGCCTGACACTCCGGATAGTCAATTAAAAAGCAATATTCTGGCAAATTAGGTTCAATTACTACCGTCATAAGCAAATCGAGATACTCGGAGAAACTTAAACCGGTTGAAGCGATGTCCGTCAAACTGCGGGCGACCTTTCCTAATTCCTTTAACGAACATTTATGGGGGTTCAATCCAGTCTCACTTTTGAACACTTCCAAGTAGCTATACCTAGGTATTTCCAGACACCCAATTGTGCCGCTTAAAAATTCTTCAACCTCATCGATTAATTGCGTCATCGAGAATGAAGGNCGATACCACTCNAGNAGAGTGAACTCTGGATTATGCTTNGATGTTGGCTGNTCATCTCGAAAAGCCTTACATATTTGATAAATGGGNCCGGTTCCCATCCCNANAAGTCTCTTCATAGCAACTTCAGGAGACGTCTGTAGATAATAAATTCGAGAGTTAAAAGCTGAAGTGCTTATGGNGTTAAGATAAACATCGCTAGTTGTATANCGCGACAGTACCGGTGTCTCGACTTCCAACACACCTTTTNTTGCAAANAACTCTCTCGTCATTGNGAGCAACTTTGCTCGCAGCTGCAGTGTCGCTANAGAGGCGCCCGATTGCCANTCAACCATAATTTGTTCTATTTATTGACTCGGTTTTGNTATTCGCCAGTACGCGTATCGACTCGCAAGACATCTCCAATATTCACAAATAACGGAACCTTCACCATTGCCCCAGAAGATAGAGTTGCGGGTTTAGTACCTCCTTGCGCTGTATCTCCCTTTAATCCCGGATCTGTTTCAACAACTTCCATTTCAACGAAATTAGGTGCTGTTACTGAAATCGGCGCATCATTCCAAAGAATGACTTGATAAACATCTTGCTCCTTCAACCAGTTTTTGGCNTCTCTAATAGCGTTGCCATCTGCCGCTACTTGTTCATAACTTTCATCTGTCTTCATGAAGTGCCAAAATTCGCCATCGCTATATAGATACTCCATATCCGTCTCCATAACGTCAGCTGCTTCGATAGATTCTCCTGANTTGTAGGTTCGNTCCCATACTCGTCCGTTTATTAAATTGCGGAACTTCACTCTATTAAACGCTTGGCCTTTACCAGGCTTAACTACCTCNTTATCTAGTATGGAGCACGGCTCATTATCTACGAGCACCTTNAGCCCAGACTTAAATTCATTAGTGGAGTAAGTAGCCATGTTTCCCTCTCTTAAATAACTAAACCACACACATTATTAATAATATCTGATAGCAGAAAAAAATGTTGCTATTATTCAGGTGAAGCTTAATCAATCGTCTACTTCCATGATTAATAGAACTCTTAAAGTAATCTCTTCTGACAAACCAAAAAATTGGCAGGAGATTTTATCTGAGCTGATTACAGATCCAAAGGAATTACTACAACTTCTTCGGCTGGATATTAATGAAAAGCCCGCAAGCCTCATAGGACTAAAACAATTTCCACTGAAGGTTCCTCGTCCATTTGTTGATGCTATAAGCCCCGGAAATTGGAGTGATCCGCTATTAAGACAGGTCTGGCCGTCAATAGAAGAGGATGTAATTTCTGACGGGTTTTCATCAGACCCATTGCAAGAATCTAACTTCAATCCAGTGCCGGGACTTCTGCATAAATATCAAGCTAGGGTTTTACTCACAGCNGCAGCCCACTGCGCAGTTCATTGTCGATACTGTTTTCGGCGGCATTTTGATTACAAATCAAATTCACCCAGCCGCTCTGATTGGTTAGACTCTTTAGATTATATAAAAGACGATCCATCCATCAAAGAGGTTATCCTCAGTGGAGGCGACCCTTTAGCAATTTCGGACAAGCAACTCGCTTGGTTAATCCAAGAACTTGAATCCATCTCACACCTAAAAATTCTCCGTATACATTCACGAATACCCATAGTCTTGCCCCAGCGAATGACTTCGGAACTCACCACGTTGCTCAATGAAACGAAATTTGATGTGGTTTTAGTAGTACACAGCAATCATAGCCAGGAGATTACTAACCAAGTTAAGGAAAATTTAAACTCACTCAGAGCAAGTAAAGTTAATTTGCTAAATCAATCTGTGCTTCTAGCGGGCGTTAATGATGATTCACAAGTTTTAAAAGAATTGAGCCAAACACTCATTTCATTGAACATATTGCCCTATTACCTGCATTTGCCTGACAAAGTCTCAGGGACATCGCATTTCTCAGTTTCATCTGAAAAAGCCATCAAGATTTTGAATTCGTTGCGCGATGAGTTGCCTGGCTATCTTGTTCCGAATTTGGTCCAAGAAGAACCTGGCGAATTGTCAAAGACAAGACTCGTTTAATGCCGGCGCTACTGATATGCTAAGCTGCAAGCCATCCAAGTTGGTAATTTCGTTCCGTGCAAACACAAGAAGAACACGCAACACTAGGTAATAAAAGTAGTATAGAGAACTCAAGTAGTTCAAACCTGTCCCTTCCAGTTTCTCGAAAGTTCTCGTTGTTAGTCTGCGCCCTATTAGTATTAACAATGACTATATTTTGGCTTCTCACTAGCTATAGTTCACAAAATATCCTTCGCCAACAAGCTGACATCCTCGGAAAAAATTTAGCTTCACAGACTGCAGCCCAGGTAACCGAACTGATGCTAGCGAATGATTTGATAAGCATGAATGTCGTTCTAACCAGCCTAGCAAACGACTCGACAATCTCAGAAGTAAGTGTTGTCGACATTAATAATAGAATTATAGCAAGAGCAAGTGCCAAGAATTCTGAGATCGTCAGGTTAATACCAATACCCATTCCTCTTCTTAGCTTGGAAAATGACTATGTAACACCGATCTCTATTGCAGATTCCATTATTGGTTATGTCCGCTTAACATTAGACATTGGATACATTGAGGCTGGAATGGTTGATAACTTGGCACTGATCATGATTGCAACTTTACTCCTTCTAATCGTGTCTATAGCAATTACCACACTTTACTATAAGTACCTCATCAATTTTCCAATAAATCTTTTGTCTTTCTATATCGGAAAAATTAGGAAAGGCGAGGTCGAAACTTGCCCGGTTCCAAAAGACAATAATGAGCTAACCGCAGTTATAAGACAATTCAATGCAACAGCGGAATTCCTCGCTCAAAACACGTTCCTAAAAAATATAGGAGTTAGTCAACCAATAACAGAAGAAAGAAACTATAAAGACTTAATTGGAAAGGAAGATACAACCGTCCTTCTAATTAATATGAGTAATTTCCAATACCTCGCTTCTACTCTATCAGAGAGAAACCTAGCAAGTTTGCTTAACAAATATTATTTCTACAGCGGGAAAATCAGTCAGCTTTATAATGGTTATGTTTGTTTTTGTTCTGAAGATGAAATACTAATCAACTTTAACAAAATAGAAATACCAGAAGAACAAGCTTTTTACGCGATTTGTGGCGCGCAGCTGTTCTTGCAGTTATTTGCTGATATGAGCCAAGAGGTAAACGATGCCAAATTCAGGCTAGCCATTCATAGTGGGAATGCTTTGAATCTTCTTTATTCTCCGATCACTCAAAAAATGGATAACTTATCTGGGCAGACATTAGATATAACCCGGATGATTTCAAAAGAGTGCCCGGATAATTCCATCCTTATAAGTGAGCCGGCGTTCACAAATGCTGGCGCAGGCACAAGAGTNGAGGCTGAAGAGTTTGGCCNGGTTGGNGAGGATGAGCAAATAAATTCTTTACTAGCACTCAGCCCAATGTCCGAATATAAGTTCCTCCTACAAAAACAAGCGGTTCAATTGTTGAAATTATACAAAAATTGAAACTACCTTTTACGTCGCAACCTCAACTCTATCGACGTTTTGAAAACCCCGAGGAAGTTTGTTTCCGCGCCGTCCGCGCTCGCCTCGATAATGATCCAGATCTGCTGGCTTTAAATTATGATGACGTCGACCAGCGTAAATCGTTAGCACGCTATCTTGGGATAGAACAGTCATCGCAGAAACGAANTCTANTCGTTCAGCGGCTCTTTTTGATGGGATATTAATAATCTTATTGCCCTTGCCTCTTCCCAGTCGCGGTAGATCTGAGATTGGAAATATCAGCATACGGCCCTCATTGCTCACTGACACGACCCAATCTTTCTTATAGTCTTCAACCATACAAGTAGCAAGCAATCTACTTCCTTTTGGACATCTCAGAACTGCTTTACCTGACTTTTTATTGCTGAGTAGATCTTTGATTTGGCAGACAAAGCCATAACCGGCATCGCTCGCGACGAGAACATCACTCTGTTCGTCTCCTATGACTACACCCTCAAATGTGGCCCCAGACGGAGGCGTAACTCTTCCCGACACTGGCTCCCCCTGACCTCTTGCTGAAGGCAGAGTATGAGCCGGCAAAGCGTAGGAGCGGCCTGAAGAGTCGAGCAAAATCGCTTGTTGGTTACTTTTGCCCTGCGCGGCGACTTTAAAATTGTCACCAGATTTATATTGTAATGAGACTGGATCAACATCGTGCCCCTTAGCAGCTCGAATCCACCCGCGGTCTGACAGAACTATGGTTACCGGCTCTGTCGATAGTAATTCTGTCTCGCTAAACGCCTTTGCCTCTTCTCGTTCCTTAAATTGGGTGCGCCTTTCATCACCAAATTGTTCAGTATCAGCTTTAATCTCGTTTTTAATTAAAGTTTTCAACTTAGCCGATGAGTTGAGAATCTGCTCTATCTTTTTGCGCTCTGCGTTTAATTCTTTTTGCTCTGCTCTTATTTTTATCTCCTCTAGTTTAGCGAGTTGTCGAAGTCTTAAGTTTAAAATTGCCTCTGCTTGTAAGTCGGTAATTTTAAACTTCTTAATTAATGCTGGCTTAGGCTTATCTTTCTCTCTAATTATTTTAATAACTTCATCAATGTTCAGAAAAGCGATTAGGAGGCCGTCAAGAATGTGAAGCCGATCAAGCAAATGCGTTAAACGGTGCTGAAGTCTTCTCTTTACTGTGGAGGTTCGAAACTTCAGCCATTCTTTTAACAATGAGACTATATCTTTAACTTGAGGTTTTTTATCCACTCCTATTACATTGAAGTTAACTCTATGGTTCTTCTCAAGGTCAGTTGTAGCAAAGAGATGTGACATGAGTGCTGCTTTATCGACACGATTCGATTTTGGTATAACTATAATTCTTGTTGGATTTTCATGATCTGATTCGTCTCGGATATCGACTACCATTGGCAATTTTTTCTTTTGCATCTGCGCAGCAATTTGCTCTAGGATTTTTGCTCCTGACACCTGATAGGGTAAAGAAGTAATAACGATTTCCCCACTCTCTATGTCATAAGTGGCTCTGGTTTTTACGGATCCTCTACCCGTTTTATACAGTTCAACAATATCGCCTTTAGGTGTGACTAACTCTGCTTCCGTCGGGAAATCAGGGCCTTTTATTATTTTACAAATTTCATCAATTGATGACTTTGGCTTATCAAGCAAGTGTACGCAAGCACTTGCTACCTCCTTAAGGTTATGCGGTGGTATGTCAGTGGCCATCCCAACCGCTATCCCACTACCACCATTGAGCAACACATTTGGCAAACGTGCTGGAAGGATCTCTGGCTCTTCTAAAGTACCATCAAAATTCGGTCGCCAATCAACTGTGCCTTGCCCTAGCTCACTGAGTAGCAACTCAGCATATTTTCGCAAACGTGACTCGGTATAGCGCATCGCTGCAAATGATTTCGGATCATCTTGAGATCCCCAGTTTCCCTGCCCGTCAACTAAAGGATAGCGATAAGTGAACCACTGAGCCATTAACACCATGGCCTCATAGCAAGCTGAATCNCCATGAGGATGAAATTTACCGATCACATCTCCTATAGTTCTCGCGGATTTTTTAAACTTCGCCGTTTGTTTAAGGCCCAGCTCGGACATTGCATAAACGATTCGTCTTTGAACAGGTTTTAACCCATCACCAATATTTGGCAGGGCCCGATCATTAATGACATACATCGAGTAATTTAAGTATGCCTGTTCTGTATAGTTCTTTAACGCTATCTGTTCGATGCCGTCAGCATTAATTGTTATATTTTCATTCATATTCGTTCACATAAGTTTTCTAATCGGCAAAATCGGCAAGATTGCCTTTTGCTTCCAACCACTGCTTCCTATCTGGCGCTCGATTTTTTGCTAATAGCCTATCCATTAATTCAAGGGTTCCTGTTTTATTTTCAGCGTTTCTTTTTGGCTCTAGAGTCAATTGGACTAAACGTCTAGTGTCCGGCGCCATTGTTGTCTCACGCAGCTGTAAGGGATTCATTTCTCCTAGCCCCTTAAATCTTTGCACATTGATTTTGCCAGCTTTTTTCTCTGCAGCAATGCTATCTAAGATACCTTTTTTTTCAGCCTCATCTAAGGCGTAAAAAATTTCCTTACCAACGTCGATGCGAAAAAGCGGCGGCATAGCAACATAGACAAAACCGGCTTCAACTATTTCTCTGAAATGCTTTACAAATAATGCGCACAGTAAAGTAGCTATATGTAAACCATCAGAGTCGGCGTCAGCTAGGATACAAATCTTGCCATAGCGAAGACCATCGATTTTTGCTGTCCCCGGGTCAACTCCTAATGCAACAGCAATGTCGTGAACTGCTTGCGAGGCGAGTATCTCTGTCGATTCAATCTCCCAAGTATTCATTATTTTTCCTCGCAAAGGCATGATGGCCTGAAACTCTCTATCTCGGGCCTGCTTAGCCGATCCACCTGCTGAATCTCCCTCTACCAAAAAAAGCTCACCAGCCATTACATCTTCTGTTGAGCAATCTGCTAGTTTCCCAGGTAAAGCTGGCCCAGAGGTGATTTTTTTTCGTGCAACTTTCTTGCTTTCTTTGAGTCTTCTCTGCGCATTTTTTATGCAGTGCTCAGCGATCGCTTCGGCTTCCGCTGTGTGTTGATTGAGCCACAAACTGAAGCTATCCTTTACGACTCCAGCGACAAACACACTGCATTGTCGAGAGGAAAGCCTTTCTTTTGTTTGACCTGAAAATTGCGGATCTTGAAGCTTGGAGGACAATACGTAACTCAAATTCTCCCAAACATCATCTGGTGATAATTTCACGCCCCGAGGCACTAGATTCCTGAATTCACAAAACTCCCTTAGAGACTCTAGAAGTCCAGTACGAAGACCATTAACGTGCGTGCCACCTAGCGTGGTCGGGATCAGATTAACGTAACTCTCAGTAATGCCTTCACCACCCTCTGGTAGCCACTGGATTGCCCAATCAACAGCCTCATCATTTCCTTTCACAGACCCCGTAATTGGCGTCTCCGGCAAAGTTTCAAACCCACTTGTCCCTTGAGACAAATAATCAATTAAACCATCCTCATAACACCATTCTTCGCTTTGAGATTTAGCCTTTGTAACCGAGTTATCTAGAAAGGTTACGGTCAAACCCGGACACAAAACCGCCTTCGCACGTAGAACATGCTTTAGCTTGGGAATTGAGATTTTTACTGAATCAAAATACTGATCATCGGGAAGAAATCGCACTGTGGTTCCAGTATTTCGTTTACCAACCTTTTTCACTATTTTTAGCTCAGAAGCTTTGTTGCCATTTTTGAACTTCATGGCATATACACTGCTATCTCTCTTTACTTCAACTTCTAGAAATTTTGAAAGTGCATTTACAACAGACACGCCAACACCATGCAGTCCGCCAGAATATTGGTAATTCTTATCCGAAAATTTACCTCCAGCATGCAGGCGCGTGAGTATCAGCTCTACTCCACTTACTTTTTCGCCCTTATGAATATCTACGGGCATGCCGCGACCATCGTCAGNAACTACAACGAAACCATCTTTCTCAAGTGTCAGTGTTAGGTTTCGAGCAAACCCTGCCAATGCCTCATCNACACTGTTATCAACAACCTCCTGTATTAGATGATTTGGGCGAGTAGTATCTGTATACATACCGGGTCTTTTCCTGACAGGGTCAAGTCCCGTTAAAACCTCTATTGCATCGGCATTGTATGTATTGGTCATTTAGAAGCTTAGTACAGCAGATTAAAAATAGCGAAGATCAATAACAATTTATCGCTCAGATTAATTAATTCTTGATAACAAAAAATCGAAGATGTGTGGCAATTCTAGCTCATAATTCTCATAGCTGTGATTACCGCCTTCCCTAATTATACAATTTTCTTTACCAAAGGCTTCGAGAGCCAATCGGTAATCAAGGACCTCATCACCTTTTTGAGCAAAGACCAAAAAGTTCTTAGGGTAAGACTTTCGGGGAACATGAAGCTTCTCGAGTTCTTTTACATGCGCCTCGGTAACTTCATGGACTTCCTCTGTATGATAGTTCCTATGCTGGCCCAGATATTTACGCCAATGTTTATGCGGATCTATTGCAGGATTGATTAAGACAGATGGTGCATTGAAAANCTCAGATAGATAAGTTGCGAAATAACCACCAAGAGAACTTCCTATTAAGAGTAAATTTTCCGCTTCCCTGCTTCTTATTAACAANTGAAGGCGTTCAATCGTATCAGCCGGGCCTACTGGCAAAGAGGGCACCTCGATCGCATCAAAGATTCCAATTGATTTTCCATAATCAATCGTTTTTTGAGCTTTCTTAGACAACGGTGAACTTACAAAGCCATGCAAGTAAAGTAAAAGGAATTTATTCTTCAAGTAATAATCTCAAAATTATTTAGGAGCGCATAGATTACTCGTAATCCTGTTCAAGTTCATGCTCACTATTCAAGCGAATCACTTTAGTTTCGATACAACCGTCCTCACACAGTTTTAGCCTGCGGTACCCTGGACTCATCGAATCGATTGCGAATTCTACAGTGTTTGAGGCAAATTGTACGCAGGTAGAAGGCGTACAAAGTAGTCGAATTCCATCTTGCAAAAAATCTAGCTCTTGATGGAGGTGTCCAAATGTCACGCTCCGAACTTTAGGATATTTTTTAAGAATCTTAAAAAATCTCGAGTGGTCACGCAGTCCTATATCTCTGGACCAAGTATCGTAAGTTTTTGTCGGATTATGATGTAGAAAAATTATCACATGTTGAATAGTTACATTGTTATTGGAGAGGTATAGCGTTTCTTCAAGAAATTTCAATTCTTCCTCTTTCAGGAACCCATAAACTTCATGTTTAACACTAGTATCAAGTAAAACGATTTGCCAATTTGCAACCGTGTACTGTTTTTGACAATAATTTGTCCCGGTTGAGGCTCTTCGCATTAATCTCCCGCTATCATGATTGCCCGGTATCCAAAAGCAAGACACTTTAAGCTTCCTAATTGCGAGCATAAAGTTTTTGTAAGCATTAAGTGAGGAATCCTGAGCAATATCTCCAGTCGCAATCAGGCAGTCAATTTGCCCTTCGTTGCGGCAAATAAAATCAAGCACCCTATTCAAGCTGTTGAGAGTATTCATCTTATGNAGCTCGCCATTAGGGTCAGCAAATAAATGAGTATCTGTAACCTGCAAAAGAACCGGGGNAGTCAACTCATAAATCTCTGGTTAAGTTTGTCATCACCAATCATGGCTTAATTGCTAGTTCGGGCAGGACTGCGCTTCTCCCCACATCAAGGCAAAGAGAGAGCCATTCCCCTAGAAAAATATTCACCTGCTTTTTCTCATCAGAGTGATACATCATAGGGTTCATTTCTGGATATCTCGATTTAAAATTACTGTGCCCTTGGCTTGAAATGACTTCCGCTGTGCTAGCATCATGATAAACCCTAACCAGCATCACAGGATTTTTAACCAATTCGGTTAGTTCAGGTTTTTGTATTATTTTTAGCGTGTTTGTGTATTTGAATGTTTCAAAAACCTCTAACTCAACAGTTACCGCTTCACCAGTATCAAGTACATCCGCAACACAGATTTCTTTTTTAATTCCTTGCAAAGATTTTTGAGCATCAATTAGATTTGAACCGGCGACCTTGGATCCATCATCAATATTCAGAACTCTATCATGGGGGGAATTCATAACCTGATTTCTGTAGAATTTTAATTGAGGTATCAACTTAAGCAAGCGGATATAATTAGCATCACACACTGCCATATGTTTTATTAGATCAATATTGTAGTTGCCCTTAGACATAACTCTATAATTTTAACTTCCTAAATAGTGTAAATTTTATCATTTCTGGTTTACCTAGCGTTTTGGGTTAAAACAACTTCTTAAGAATATTGAACTTGTTTAACTCCAGCCATTGCAATGCAATGATTGACATTGCGTTAGCGAGAAACCCATTATTCAAACCGCTTATTGCTTCATCATAAGGCAGAACCACAACCTCTATATCTTCATTTTCTTTGTCTAACCCGTAAACACCACCGGCGTTCTCAGAGTCCATTATTCCAAGATAAAGTCTTACTTTTTCGCTACTAATTCCGGGGCTGTTAAAGTAGTCACAAATTTTAATGAGTTTCGATACTTCACAATTAGTTTCTTCTTTCACCTCGCGCATAGCGACTTGATCAAGGTCCTCTCCCAAATTGGCCATCCCTGCCACTAGTTCAAGAGCCCATGGTGTCTCAATCTCATTGAGCAAGCCCACGCGGAATTGTCGCACTAAAACAATTTCGTCTCGTTTTGGGTCAAAGAGTAGGACACCAACAGCGCCCTCTCTGACCATAATCTCGCGGTTTATCTCAGCGCTCCACCCTCCCTCAAAAAGTCTGTGTTTTAACTTAAGGATATCGACCTTTAGAAAACCGGCAAACCCTCTCTCCCGGGAAAGAATCTTATAATCAGTTTCACCAAATTCTGCTTCTAGTTTTGACATAGTGCTATAAGGAAAGGCTCATTCAACGATTAACCCGATTGAGAAGTCGAAAGCTCACTCTCTACTCAGTACTTCCAGCAAATGGTAACCGAATTGCGTCTTAATTGGCCCCTGTAGACTATTAATGTCCGCAGAAAAAACGACCTCATCAAATTCTTTAACCATCATACCTGGGCCAAATTGACCGAGATCCCCACCTTGCCCCTTTGAAGGGCAATTCGAGTGCTCTCGTGCTACGTCAGCAAACTCTTGGCCTTCCAAGATTAAATCTCTCAGCTTTAAACATTCTTCTTCAGTTTCAACCAAAATATGTCGAGCATTCGCTATCGTCACTTCATTACCTCCAATTAATATGGCCATGTATTATGCATGATCAAACNAAATCAAGCACACAATTAATATGACATGCGCTATAATTTAAGCCTGCCTCAAATTTTATTAGAAACTATATTTATANAGAAATATCTCACATCTCCTCAACTACTAAATAAGTCATTATTATGCCGTTACCCCAACCTAGCCCAAGAAAACATATGCACACTAGAAGCATCAGCTACCGTGGTTATCAAAGAGAAGATGGGCTTTGGGATATAGAGGCACATATGACTGATACCAAAACTTACTCTATCAATAATAACTGGCGTGGAGAACTAGCTGTCGGCGAGCCACTACATGAAATGCTGGTGCGCATCACAGTTGATAACAATTTTATAATTCAAGATGTCTGGGCTAAAACAGAAAATGGGCCATTTGAAATGTGCCCAGAAATCGCGCCAGCATACAAGGCGTTGACCGGTATANAAATGGGNCCTGGATGGAGAAAGTCGATCAGACAGAAGGTAGGCGGGGTCCTAGGCTGCACGCATTTAACTGAATTACTTTTCCCAATGGCAACGGTTGCAATGCAAACAATCTGGCCCCTTCAAAGTAAAATCCAAAAGAAAGAGGGGAAAAAACTTACGCCTGACAAAGCGCCAAAGATCTTAAACACATGTCATGCTTGGGACACCAGTTCTCCGGTAGTAAAAGAGAATGTCCCTAAATATTACACCGGCAATGACTAGTCGTAATAAAGGGGTATCACTACTGTAATTGTTACCCCTTCTTGATCTTTCTGATTTTCGGCTCTGATTTGCCCACCATGAAACTCAGTGATGAGGCGCGCTATATGCAATCCCATCCCTAAATGCGGTTGTCTCTGTCGTTCTTGAGAACGGACAGAAATCATAGAATCGAATATTCTTTCTTTCATTTCCTCTGGCAGGAATGGCCCTGCGTTAGAAACTTTGACAATTGCATGATCTCTCANTGTTCTACAATAAACCTTGATCGGCTGATCCTTATGAGAGAACTCAACAGCATTCGCGACCAACTTATCAAGCAACTGAGCAATGTACTCTGGAACTCCGGTAATATAAATCGGATACTTCGGCAAGTCAGCCTCGAAGTTAGACAAAGGATAAGCTAATTTATATCCCTCAACACTGCCATCAACAACCTCACGTAATTCTATTTTCTCCTTTTCCGAAGTCTGCAGCATCTGCTCTAATCGAGTCGCCTCACTCATATGGGTTAGAATAAGATTTAAGCGGCCTATTCCTTCCTCTGCCCGATCTAAGTAAACTTTCGACTCTGCAGTATTTTCACATAGACTGAGATTCTCTAATGAAGATCGGACAACCGTCACCGGCGTGCGGAGTTCATGTGAAAGGCGAGAAGACATATTTTCAAGATAGGNGGTGTACTGAGTTAATCGTTCAACAATGTTGGAGAAACTTCGAGATAAATCACCGATCTCATCAGAACTTCGAGAGGGTNTTATGGTATTTTGGACTCGTCCGACNTCATCAATCATCCCCTCTGCCTGATTACGCAAAAACCGGATTCTCGAAGAAATTCTGGAAGCAAAGAAAAATAACCCTAGTGCAACAATAAGCATTACCGCTAACATAGTATTAAAAAGCTGTTCTAGAGCTTGGTTTCGAAATGTTCTCAATCCATTCATATTTTGATCAACGACTACCGCACCCATTACATCTCCTTGAGAAAATATTGGATAAGCAGCGCCCAATATTCTTGTCTGCGTGTCCGTTAGGGTGCGAAATTGAGTTAAAGGGACACCGGTTAGTGCAGAGTTGATATGCTCTCCTTCCCGAGTCACATCTGAATATAATTCGTCGATAAAATCATTAGTAGGCTGGATCAAGAATCGATCATAAAGAGGCCGAAAAATCTGACTCTGGAGAAGTTCCCAGTATTTGTTCTCCTCATTGTCTGACGTTGACTTCGCCAATTGTAGGCCCGTAGCAGATTGAATATCACCGACAGTCAATAAAACTCTTCCACTGAAATCGACAACCTGTATGCGAGAATTGTTGTGGTTCATTCCAGCAACTATTCGATCTATTTCGGGAGTTGGCAACCTTAAGGAGCCTAGTCTCTCTGCGTCAGCTACTTTGTATGTTGCAACAACAGTGCTTATTGTCCTCTGAGATATGTCATCCACGTCGAATATCGTAAAACCGAGTCTTTCGCCGAGCATTTGCATTGGGATTTGCAACTCAATTTCATAACCATCCGCTGTTTCATACCATTGCCCCGTGATTCGACCTTCATACTCCGGATTAGAATAGTCGCTCTCGACTTCAAATGGATAGATAGGTTCAGGGCCGTATGGAGCGACTACATAATTTTTAACCCCAGACCCATCTCTCGCCAGCATTGAAATCTGAAGAAAATCGCTCCTATATACACTTAACGCCTCTTTGTCCCTATAAATGACTTTCTCATCTTGCACCTTAAAATATGCGTAAAGTGACCCATCATACTCTCCGACCATATTTTGAAAACTTAAGGACTGGTCATTCAAATAGTGGCGTGCTGGATTAAGAGCAGTCCGAAGATAATTGTGATAATCATATTTCACTTCATATTTTTGGTATTCTCCCCAATCAACCAAAGAACCATCATCAAGTTCCAACGGCGAGAAAATCGGGTAAACATAAAGGTCCTCAGCTCTTCTCGCTGGACTATAGCTCCCTTCATTGAACAATTCGGGGCGCTCATTTAAGGCNGTTGCTAAAGCCTGCGCTGTGCCCAGGACGGTCTGCTCCTGACCAAGTTGTAAATATTCCTCCATTTCTAAAATATATCGGTAACCTAGCCATGGAATCACCAGTAAAAAACTGGATAAAAATACCAACTTAAAACGGATGCCAAATAAATTTTTTATCGCAAGTTTCATTTTTTTCGCTTAAAAATTTCCTAAGTCTCCAAGTTCCAACGGTAACCCATCCCATAGACAGTCTCTATACANTCGAAAGACGGATCCACTTTTATGAACTTTTTACGTATACGCTTTATATGAGATGTAATCGTACTACCGTCAACAAATATTTTAGATTCTTGCATAAGAATTTGACGGCTCTTAACGTGCCCAGTAAATTTTGTTAGGGCATGGACCATCCAAAATTCTGTGACTGTAAGCGGAACTGACTCTTCGTTCCACTGAACTGTAAGCCTTCCAATATCTAAACTCAATCTTCCGCGCTCNACCAAATTTTCTGGCGAAGTGGGCTGGTCAATGACATCCGATCTTCTGAAAAGAGCGGCAATTCTCGCTGACAGATGAGGCAAACTGATATCCTTCGTCAAGTAGTCATCCGCACCCATTCTCAACCCGCTTACAGTATCGAAATCATTATCACGCGCTGTAAGGAATATAATTGGCAAAGTATCCGATAGTGATCGAAGGGCTTGACAGAGGGCGAACCCGCCATCAATTTCCGACTCTAGACCGATATCAATTATTGCCAAATTTGGCAGGCGCAAATCAAAGGCAGACATCGCCTCCTCGCGATTACAGTATGTTTGGACCTCGTAACCTTGTTTGCGCAGAACATCAGCATAATTTTCACGTATAGCTGCTTCATCCTCTACTATCGCTATTCTCCTGCTCATAACTTATTCCCAAGATTTTAGCTGTCTTAATAATTTACACCTGCACTATAACCTAATAATACTGCGTCACGGNGCGCTGGCCACAGCCGCCCACGCATTGCCATTATTCTGACATATTTAATCATGGCATAGGCTTAATGGCAGCCCACTATTGTAAGAAATACCTTGTTAAATGCATGCTAAGAAATTTGTTGATTTAGAGCTTACTAAGACAACGTAATTCTCAACTTATTCCAATATTTATAGGGTAGAAGCGATGATAAAAAAATATTTTGTGATGTTCATTATAATTTTTTCCCCAAGTTTTATGTACGCAGATTCTGAATTCAGCAAGCGTTCTGAGAATATTACTCGCGAAGAAACCAGTGGGTTTCTTGGCGGCGCGATACTGGGAGGTGCAGCTGGAGGACCGCCTGGCATACTTTTAGGTGCTGGAATTGGAGCGCTTTTAGGCGACAACTGGCAAAAAATTAAGGGAAGGACGAAAACACTTGAGCTGGCTCTCAAAGAGTCAAACCTCACATTGGCTGTCACGCAAAACGAATTAGTTAGCCTTAGAGAGAGATATGAATTAGCTAAGTTAGAAACTGATCGATATNAGGTTTCAACTGCCAAAGAACTTATTAGTTCAAGTGAGGATCCTCGCTGTTGCGATGCCGCGATTACAATCCATTTTCAGACCGGTAAAAGTCAGATTGAAAACCATTACAAAGAGCAGCTTGAAAGCATAGCCGTCTTGGCGAGGCGCCTAGGAAAACCGGGAGTTGAGATCTATGGCTATGCGGATCGCAATGGGGACACCATCAGAAATCTAGAACTTTCAAGACAAAGAACCAATTCCGTTAAAGCTTTTTTAACAAAGAATGGTTTAAATGGTGCAACTGTTACGACGGTCGCTTACGGTGAAACGAGACCAGTAGAAACCGTTTCAAGTTTAGAATCCGACTTCTTTGACAGGCGAGTCACAGTTCATATTAGAGCTAATGAAAAACCTATTACTAATCAAATCGTCAGCGATTAATAATACCAAGAAAGGACTTAGGTAATGAAAGATATCAAACTGGTTGTCGGAAACAAAAATTATTCATCATGGTCATTATGCCCATGGTTGCTATTAAAAATGTTTGGTGTTGACTTTGAAGAGATTCAAATTCCNCTGTTCCAGAGAAATACTGCAGAAAAATTGGGGCCGTATTCACCATCTCTAAAAGTCCCTGTTCTTTTGCAAAATGAGGTTACGGTATGGGACTCTCTTTCGATATGTGAATACATCTCCGAAAACTTTATAAAAGGAGCAGGGTGGCCCATAACTCCAAAGAGGAGAGCTCATGCGAGGTCTATAAGTGCTGAAGTTCATTCAGAGTTCTTTAGTTTAAAGAAAGAATGGCCAATGAATTGTAAGCTATCTTATAAGCTTAATCCTTCAGAGAAGCTACAAAACGAAATTGCTCGCATAGATGCTATTTGGAGTTGCTCTAGACGACAATTTGGTCAGAATGGGAATTACCTATACGGGAGATTTTCGATTGCCGACTGCATGTTTGCGCCAATAGCAATTTGTTTTAANTCTTATGGTGCAGAACTCTGCTGTGAAGCTAATCTCTACATGCAGACACTTTTAGCAAACCCCTTCGTGGAAAAATGGCGTGAGCTAGGCCAAAAAGAAAAAGAAATGACGCCCATTGCGCNTATTAATAGTGCCTAATACGCCTATCTTTTCAGACACATGGTTACATCCGATGTCACCGCGACATCCTTACAGTCAAAACTAGAGATTTATGCGTGTTCAAAATTAAGTTCTTTTAACCAGNGTCTCACGAATCTTTGCCGCCATCTCTAATAAAGATTGTTCGGTAGTTGCCCAATCCATGCAAGCATCTGTGACTGAGATACCATACTTTAAATTATCGAGGTTTTCAGGAATAGATTGACTCCCCCCATTGATGAAACTCTCGAGCATTACACCTATAATAGANTTGTTACCCTCTAATATTTGATGAGTGACATCTTTTAATACTAGTGGCTGTATATCTGGATTTTTACTCGAGTTGGCGTGACTGCAGTCAATCATTATATTGCTGCTGACCCCGCCATCGGCGAGCGCTTTTTCGCATTGAGATACATGAACTGAGTCATAATTTGGGCCGTTACTTCCACCTCGAAGCACAACGTGCGCATAAGGATTCCCTCTGGTGCTGACCACAGAAACTTGGCCTTGTGTATTTATTCCAAGGAACCTATGCGGACTGGAAACTGATTGCATAGCGTTTACGGCGACAGTCAAACCGCCGTCAGTACCATTCTTGAATCCAACCGCAGAGGATAAGCCCGAAGACATTTCTCTATGAGTTTGAGACTCTGTGGTGCGAGCACCAATTGCTGACCATGAAATTAAATCCTGCATATATTGTGGAGAAATAGGGTCAAGTGCCTCAGTAGAAGTAGGCAGACCAATATCGATTATGTCCAACAGTAACCTACGGCCTATTCTGAGACCTTCCTCTATTTTAAATGAATCGTCAAGATGCGGGTCATTAATCAATCCCTTCCAGCCAATCGAGGTTCTAGGTTTCTCAAAATAAACACGCATAACAATAAATAATGTGTCGCGGACTTGGTCCGCAAGCTCTTTTAGACGTTTAGCATAATCGATCGCTGCTTCTGTATCATGAATAGAGCAGGGACCGACGACGACACATATTCTTGGATCTTTCCTATCAAGGATAGAAAAAATTGTGCTCCTAGCTTTTTTAACCGACTCAAGAGCATTCCCCCTCAAAGGAATCTCATTCTTTAATTGCTGGGGTGTAATTAAAGCTTCATTTGAAGCAACATTTAGATCTTCTGTGATAGCCATTTCACTTAACTTTAGAGGAATTGATTAGACTCACCATATCGATAAGTTGGGTTGAAGTATCAAGCTTACTAATTTTCTCTAGAAAATGTTCCGGGTTCGCATTCATTAAAATTACCTGTCCTGCCGACTAGTACCTTAGTTTTATAAGAACAATAAACCGTCGACTGATTGGATTCGCTGATTAAAGTCAGCAAAACTGATTAGAGCATCCATTATGCCCCAAAATTCATTAAAAGTGATAATTGAAGAAATTGGTCCTCCGATTTCCATTTACCGGTCGTCTGTAGCGTCTCATGGTTTCTTCGGTGCGAACTGCCGCAAACGCCATGCCGCGCATGTCACTTTTGGTTACACTAGAGTAGATGGGGTTTTTGAGGCATTTGATCCCAAAAAATNANCTTTTGATGNCAACCTAATCNTTAGACATTNAGTAAANTATTTGTAGAANGGTGTGAACTATGNGACACNTTGCGAGATTNATCGGAATTTTAACCATTTGGACCATGAGTCTCTCTCCTAGCTTTGGTGATGATCTGATTACCATACTAAGCTTAGCGCTCGAGAATGACCCTACCTTAAGGCAGGCTAAAGCAAATTATCTTGCAAATCACGAGACGATCGCTCAAAGCCGGTCTGCTCTCTTGCCCTCGTTTGGATTAAGCGCGGCCACTACGAGGCTAACCTCAGGCCCAACTGATTCTATTTATGTCAATATACCTAACCCCATTAGCGGGGACCTTGTGCGGACACGTGTTGCTGAAGATCATAGTTTTAGGCCAGGAATAAACAATCACAATTGGGGTCTAGGATTAAATCAAAGTATTGTAAACCTCTCTAACTGGTACAATTTTCGGAGTGCTAAGGCGAGTGATCAAGCCGCCGCTGTTAACTTAGCAGCCCAGGAACAAGATCTAATTATGAGAGTATCGATGGCGTATTTCGATGTTCTGCGCGCTCTAGAATTGTTAGAGACAAACTTACAAGAAGAGGAGGCTGCCCTCACTTCATTACAACAGACTCAGCAACGTGAGGCCGTCGGCTTAGTGGCGATAACTGATGTGTATGATGCCCAAGCTGCTTACGATTTAGCCCGCAACACGACAATATTACAAAGGGATATACTTCAATCTCGCTACGAAGGTCTTGAGGCTTTGACTGGTCAGGCCCACCCCGTTATCGAAATACTGAGAGAAGATTTTCCGATCATTGAAGTGGACGGCACGTTAAGAGACTGGGAAATCCAGGCAGATAATAACAACCTTGCCGTTGCTGCCGCCGAATACAACTTAGACGCATCCCGCCAAAACTTAAAAGCTAGAAAATCCGATCACTTGCCGACCCTTGACCTATCAGGTTTTTATGGGCATATCGTTACCGCGCCTATTGTAAATCAAGGAAT
This sequence comes from Gammaproteobacteria bacterium TMED139, assembly GCA_002172295.1. Taxonomy (GTDB): domain Bacteria; phylum Pseudomonadota; class Gammaproteobacteria; order Pseudomonadales; family Pseudohongiellaceae; genus UBA9145. The sequence goes on from NHGO01000002.1 coordinate 22,587, forward strand.
TCAGATTTTNGGTGGAGCAACCGATCGAACCAGCTTGGCGTTGAGTTTGAATATCCCTATTTACAATGGCGGAGTTATCAATTCACGCAGAAGGGCCGCGGAATATCAGCTGCTTGCAGCACAGGAATCCCTAGAACTGACCAAGCGTCAGCTAACCCAGAACATTCGAAACGCGTATCGTCGAGTAAACACAGATGTTTTGGTAATCTCGCAGCGGCAACAGTCGATTACTTCGGCCCAAAGTGCGCTTGATGCAACGGAACTTGGCGCTGAAGTGGGTACTAGAAATATTGTTGAGGTTCTATTAGCTCGAGAGAATCTCTACCGCGCACTGCGATTTTATGCCGATGCAAGNTTTGACTATGTCATCGACACGTTAGTTCTAAAACAAGTTGCTGGGATTTTAACTCCGCAAGATGTCATTAACCTTAATGAGTGGCTTCAACAGGGTAGTTAATTTGATTCTTTNCGCCATANTGAAACTTGACTAATGATGAACTCATACTTTCGTCGATGTTCTCTAATCATGAAGGGGAGATCTTCATCAAACACTAATTTGAAATTTGGCAGTACCTTTGCCAGCTTTGAGAGGGTCTCGTCGCTAGTTCTACCATCNAGAAAATCTTGCTCTAAGGTATAATCAGCAAGCCATGTGTTGGGAGAGGCAATTACCAGTATGCCTTCGTCCTCAATATAGTCGNCTGATTCTGTAAATTGTTTTAAACATAGTTCGGGTTGAGAAAGCCGGCATAACAAGTTACTTAACAATATGGCATCGNAAGGGCCATTGTCCTTTATAGCTGCCGTCCNANTNAGATTTGAAGCATCTTCCTGATAAAAGTCTACCCGGCTCCTATCAATATTCTGATCTACTTTAGCGATAAGCTCCGTGGAAAATTTTCCGGTCTCTTTGCGGTGATATCCAATCTTTCCGCATTTTTTCAATTCTTTCGCTGCGCTGACAAATATTTCACTAAAATCGAGTGCAGTAACTGAATTNAATGTAGACGCCAATTGAAAGCTTGATCCACCTACCGCGCACCCGAGGTCCAAGGCTCGACCCGAAACTTTCGAGAACTTATTCATAAGTNCTACGGTTCGATTAACAAGGCTCGGTGTTGATGGGAACTTTATTGACGAACTAATCTCAGTATCTTTTTGTTCATTCGCACTACCGTAATGGAATAGTAAATACTGGTCTAAGGTAACGTCTCTCTCATATTTATCTAATTGGCTTTTAGCTTCAAGATTCTCTTTCACAATCCTGAAACCAGCATGCTGAAAAAAATGAGGCCGGAAATGAAATCGCGCCCAAATACTTGCCTCATCTCCTGTGCTTATGAATGATCCACCTAACATCATTTGGTGCTTACCATCAAAGCAAGGCGTACTAAAATCGGTATAGTACGGATGGATATTGAAGCCCGGCAAGGAGTGAAAGGTATCTTCACACCATTGCCATACATTCCCGAGTGTGTCGTGGAATCCCCTGTCATTTGCCGTCATTGCATCTACTGGGCTCTCAGAGCCAAATCTAAGGTTGTGATTTGCTGAAGATTGTTCGCTCGGAGTAAGAATCTTATTTAGCGGATGAACAGTATCTCCCCGAAAAACAGAAGCCTCTTCCAAGGCAAGCCTACTATCTCGGATGGAGAGATGCTCAGATTCCTGCAGAAGACGAAAATGCGACACTCCGTCTTCTTGATCGCTCAGCCATCTACAATAAGCCTTTGCTTCATAATAGTTAACTATTACAGGCCAGTCCCACTGCATTGAGATGTCTTCGAA
>NHGO01000003.1 GCA_002172295.1 Gammaproteobacteria bacterium TMED139
TACGGGATATCCATTGCGCTTGGCAACTTCCCAAAGTTCTTTCGAATACGTTTTTTCTCAGTGTACGAATAGGCCATGTCGTGTCCCTAGAGTTGTGTGCTCTCACCAAATTCCGTCTGCGTTAGTGCGACCATTAAATTCTTACGTCATTTAAATGCTTCGCCAACCAGTATTGCCGCAGATCCCGAGGTGCCCAAATTACTTCATCTAAGCAAGTTTATAGAAGCGTACCAAGCATAATAAAATGCTTGGTACAGTTGCTAATTTTACATGCTTACTTAAGTTCAACAGACGCGCCAGCTTCTTCAAGCGCTTTNTTTGCTTCTTCTGCCTCTGCCTTAGGNGCAGCTTCCTTGATAGTAGATGGTGCACTATCCACCATTTCCTTTGCTTCTTTCAATCCAAGGCCAGTAATCGAACGCACTGCTTTGATGACATTTACCTTTTTATCTCCAGCCCCTGAAAGGACAATATCAAACTCGTCTTTCTCTTCTGCTGGCGCAGCATCGCTGGCTGCTGCTGCAGCCGGAGCAGCAGCTACAGCTGCTGCAGCTGAAACTCCAAATTTTTCTTCCATAGCCTCCACTAACTGCACTACATCCATCACTGACATATCAGCTATTGCATCCAAGACTTCTTCTTTAGATAGAGCCATGCCTCTTATCTCCTAAAATAATAATTTAAAAAAATAGTTAATCCGCAATTAGGCGGCTTCCTTCTTTTGGTCACGCACTGCAGCAACCACTCTGGTAACTTTCGAAGGAACTTCATTCGCTGTCCGGGCAAGCTTCGTTATTGGCGCCAACATCACGCTCATTAACATGGACCTCGCCTGATCTAATGTTGGCAATTTTGCCAGCACATCGATCTGATTAGCATCCAACAACTTACCACCAACAGAGAGGGCCTTAATCTCGAAATCGTTATTCTCCTTAGCAAAATCCTTTAATACTCGCGCTGCAGCGCCAGGATCTACTTCAGACAACGCGAGAAGCGTTGGGCCCGCCAAAACATCTTTAATGCACTCGAAATCGGTATCTTCTAATGCTCTTTTCAGCAAAGTATTTCGAACAACTCGAAGATATACATGATTTTCCCGCGCTGTTTTTCGAAGCGCTGTTAATTCGTCTACGTTAACCCCGCGGTAATCCGCTAGAACGGCAGACAAAGCAGACGCCGCAGCCTGATTGACTTCCGAAACAATTTGTTTCTTATCTTCCAATCTTATTGCCACAATCTTAACCTCACAATTAAAAACAGAAAATTGTTATGCAACAATTTAATATTAACGCCCTCACGGAGCGTCCTCTNGGGANCCACTAAGCTTAATTGGTCCCTTATGTTAGGTGATCGGAACCCGAGAGAAATTCTCGGATCAGGTGTCACCATCTGCGTAGGAAATTAAGAAGCGCAAGACTAACGTCTCGCTTCACCTACGGTCTCTGATGGAATTGTCTTAACGACAATTACCACAAAGTCTTTTAAGCACCAGAACATGCTGGCCTCGAAATTCTATATTCCTCTATATTGACAGAGACGACTGATCGATTTGCAAACCTGGACCCATAGTCGAGGAGAGAACTACCTTCTTTATGTAGATCCCTTTTGCCGATGCCGGTTTGGCTTTTTTTAAATCAACCAACAAAGCCTCCAGATTCGACTTAACAGCAGCTCCGTCAAATCCTATTTTCCCAATACCACCGTGAACNATTCCATTCTTATCAGTCCTGAACCGTACTTGGCCCGCTTTTGCGTTCTTTACAGCCGTTTCTACATCAGGCGTTACAGTCCCTACTTTAGGATTAGGCATTAAACCGCGCGGCCCTAAAATAGTCCCAAGTTTTCCAACGACTCTCATGGCATCTGGTGTAGCAATCACCACATCGAAATCTAAGTTGCCGGCTTGTATAGTTTCCGCTAAGTCATCAAAACCAACCACGTCCGCACCAGCCGCCTCGGCTTTCTCTGCGTTCTCTCCCTGAGCAAATACAGCCACCTTAACGGTTTTCCCGGTACCTGATGGCAGAGTGGTTGACCCTCGCACTACTTGGTCAGATTTGCGTGGATCGATTCCTAGGTTTATTGACACGTCAAAAGATTCAGAAAACTTAGTCGAGGCAAACTCAGTAATTAGGGAAACGGCCTCTTCGATGGCGTAATTCTTATCAGACTCAATTTTTCCCGCCATAACCTTTTGCTTCTTGGATAATTTAGCCATTTTAATCTAACCCCTCAACTTCAAGGCCCGCGCTGCGCGCACTGCCTGCTAAAGTTCTCACAGCAGCGTCCATGTCAGCCGCNGTTAGATCAGGCATCTTTTGATTCGCAATATCTTCTAACTGTCCGCGATTGACCTTCCCGACTTTTTCAGTNTTNGGACGTCCACTGCCTTTTTNGATTCCTGCAGCTTTTCGNAGCAACACTGAAGCNGGTGGAGTNTTTGTAATAAATGTAAAACTCCGATCGGCATAAACTGTTATAACCACTGGGATTGGTAAACCCGCCTCAGTTCCCTGAGTTTGAGCATTAAATGCTTTACAAAAATCCATGATATTTACACCATGCTGCCCTAAGGCTGGCCCTACTGGCGGGCTTGGATTGGCTTGCCCCGCAGCCACTTGCAGCTTGATGTAAGCTAATACTTTCTTTGCCATCTCATTTTCTCCTTTGGGTACAANCGTTTGATTAATACTGGTTNTTAAACTGCCGCTAATCGGTTCAGATCGAACCTCAGNACAACTTATTCCAAAAACCCATTCTCAAACTTCCCGGCGTTTTCCTATTAAAGAAATTCGACTTAAATTACCAACTAAAACTAACTTTTTTCAACCTGATCAAATTCCAGTTCAACAGGCGTTGATCTACCAAAAATTAAAACTGCGACGCGAAGACGNCTTTTTTCATAATTAACTTCTTCCACAGTCCCCGTAAAGTCATTAAAGGGGCCATCAGTGACTCGAACCATCTCCCCAGGCTCATAAATTGTTTTATGGGTTGGGGTCTCTCCGCTATCCTCCATCCTTTGAAGAATCGTTTCCGCCTCCTTGTCCGTTATGGGCGCTGGTCTCTCTGCCGTACCACCTATAAACCCCATAACTCGGGGAGTCTCTTTAACGAGATGCCAGGTATCATCATTTAGTTCCATTTGAACTAAAACATAACCTGGGAAAAATTTCCGCTCGCTCTTTCTTTTCTGCCCTGCCCTCATCTCGAGCACTTCTTCTGTCGGAACCAGAATCTCATCAAAGCAATCATCCATTCCAGCGAGACTAATTCGCTCTTTCAAAGCGTCTCTCACTTTTTTCTCGTAACCCGAATAGGCGTGAACTACATACCAACGTTTAGCCATCAATTCTCTCTACGTGATAAAAGATGAGATGATTCCATTAAGCATTGAATCTAACAACCACAGAATTATCGCAACTATAAATATAACTATTAACACCACAATTGTAGTTTGAGTAGTTTCCTGCCTCGAGGGCCATACTACCTTACGTATCTCTACCCTTGCTTCCANACAAAGATCTATGAAAGCACCCCCTTTCTCGGTTTGAGCCGCAGTCCAGCCAGCTATAGCGGCGACAAAAAGTAACCCAATTGTCCGAAGTAACAACGACTCTGCAGAAAAATAAGAATTTAAATAAATCCCAGCTCCTACTAAAGCTGCCGCCGCAATCCACTTTAACCAATCCAGATTGNGTCCTTCACTATCCATTTTCTCTGACATGGGCTAATTACTCTTTTCCTTTTGCGGTATTCACAATGCCACCTGCCCTATAATGGCAGGCCAGGAGGGAATCGAACCCCCAACCTGCGGTTTTGGAGACCGCTGCTCTGCCAATTGAGCTACTGGCCTACTGGGCTCGAAAATGCTCCTATTTCGACCTTTAACCGTGTAATTCATCCCGACTGCGAGACTAAATTGGCCAATTTTTAACGCAAACTTCCGTCAAACTATCTTTTAAAAAACAAAAAGTACGTGATGGCTTTATTAAAGTACTGCATCCTTCAGAGACGACTGAGCCACCGCACTCTTCGAGGAACACGATGGCTCTGTAAAATATGCTTGAGCTACTATTCGATGATTTTACTTACAACACCAGCTCCGACGGTTCTTCCGCCCTCTCGAATAGCAAACCTCAGACCATCATCCATTGCGATCGGTGCGATAAGTTCAACTTCCATTTTAATATTGTCGCCAGGCATAACCATTTCAACCCCATCCGGCAGAGCAACCGCGCCAGTTACGTCAGTTGTTCGAAAATAAAACTGGGGGCGATAATTAGAAAAGAATGGCGTGTGACGACCTCCCTCATCCTTACTCAATATATAAACCTCAGCCTCAAATTTAGTGTGTGGATTTACTGTGCCAGGCGCCGCCAACACTTGTCCACGCTCTACCTCTTCCCGTTTCGTGCCTCTCAGCAACACACCAACATTCTCACCGGCTCGCCCCTCATCAAGAAGCTTCCTAAACATCTCCACACCGGTGCAAGTCGTAGTCTCAGTATCCTTGATACCGACGATCTCAATTTCTTCCCCAACTTTGATAACTCCGCGCTCTACACGCCCTGTTACAACTGTTCCCCTACCTGAAATAGAAAAAACATCTTCAACNGGCATTAAGAAAGGCTTTTCTACGTCGCGTTCTGGCTCAGGAATGTATTCATCCAAGGTTTCTACCAATTTTTGAACCGCTGGAGCGCCTATATCTGACGTGTCACCTTCCAGCGCCTTCAGAGCGGAACCAATAATAATGGGAGTATCATCACCCGGAAACTCATATTGATCTAAAAGCTCTCGTATCTCCATCTCGACCAACTCCAAAAGCTCTTCATCGTCGACCATATCTGCTTTGTTCATAAAAACAACAATATATGGCACACCAACCTGCCTGGAAAGTAAGATATGCTCTCTAGTCTGCGGCATCGGGCCGTCAGCAGCTGAACAAACTAGTATTGCCCCATCCATCTGAGCAGCACCTGTAATCATGTTTTTCACATAATCTGCGTGCCCCGGGCAATCAACGTGCGCATAATGTCTATTGGGAGAATCATATTCCACATGAGAAGTCGCAATTGTAATACCTCGCTCCCTCTCTTCGGGCGCATTATCAATTTCGTCAAACGCCTTAAGGTCACCACCACCGAATGCTTCAGCACATACTTTCGTCAGTGCGGCAGTCAAAGTGGTTTTACCATGGTCGACGTGTCCAATAGTTCCAACGTTGACATGCACTTTTGTTCTTTCAAATTTTTCCTTCGACACTTTTTTGCCCTCTTTTTAGCTGTCCCAAATTTTCAGTACGATCGACTATCTATATGAAGTCGCCTTGTCAGGAGGTAGGGACCTACGTCCCTTGCCACCAAATTCTATAGCAGTGGTGCTCACACCCAGAGTCGAACTGGGGACCTCTCCCTTACCAAGGGAGTGCTCTACCACCTGAGCTATGCGAGCCACATGGAGCGGGTAGCGGGAATCGAACCCGCGTATCCAGCTTGGAAGGCTGGGGTTCTACCGCTGAACTATACCCGCCTGATCTTTTCCGCCTCTCAAACTGTGCTTTGATCGCGCACAAGTATAATGGTGGAGGGGGGTGGATTCGAACCACCGAAGCTTGCGCGTCAGATTTACAGTCTGATCCCTTTGGCCACTCGGGAACCCCTCCCACAAGATCTCCAACGGGCAGAATTCCCTGGCTCTCTCACTCAGGAGCGGCATTTTATGGGAATTGAAGTGCTTGTGCAATCGTTTCGCAGAGATTTTCTGCTTGTGTTTAGTCGGGTTCTCTTAGAAAAAAACCAAGCCCTTTGAGTACTTAGACTTGAGACNGTAAACTATCCTGAATCTCCCACNGCTGCACAAGCGATCCTAAGCCCATCGAGCACTAAATCCATATCCAATTCCAATGCGGGGAAATCCATTTGACGAACGAAAAAGTCGGCATCCCCACCAGTTAAGTAAACCTTTGGATCACAGCCCGATTTGGAGAGCTCTTCTATTTTTTTCTCGATTAATGCCACAAGCGCGGCAAGCCCGCCATTAATGACAGCCTCATCGGTGGAATTACCCAACTCCAAACAGGGTTCAAGAGCCTTTGCTTCGAGCCTGATCCCAGTTTTGAAAGTCAAAATCTCCTTCATTAACCGAAGTCCGGGCAATATATAACCCCCAAGATGTATTCCATCCTCATTTAAGATATCCATCGTAAATGCTGTTCCGCTATCCACAACGATGCATGGGCCCTTTGATCTCTCAAATGCCGTAAGCATCGCAAGCCACCTGTCTACACCCAGTCGGGTTACATCAGCATAATTGATTTTTACGCCACCGCAAAAACGTCTCACTTGCGCCTCGAGTGGCGCTAAACTCCACTTATTCTCGCTCCATTTCGATATGCGTTTTGTTAGTCGTTTATCTGCGACACTGCCCATAAGAAAACATGACGGCGCACCATAGTCGACTTGCTCAACAAAGAATTTATCTTCATCGAGGTTTATGCCGCGCGACAGAGTCTCTGAACGATCAACTGACATTCTTCGCCATTTAATTCTCGAATTGCCTACATCTAACTCAAGTATCACAGTTTTTTGACCCATTTAACTTTTGCAAACTTGGAGCTACCTCACCACCGGTAATTAATTCTTCACCATGTTCCGTCACAAGCATCAATTCACCTTTTTCGTTCACCCCAAGAGATTTCCCATTTTTCTCCGATTTACCATCCTTTATGACAATTCTAGATCCNAGATACTGGTCATATTTATTCCAGATCAATTTGAAAGGCGAGAAACCATTGTGTATAAATCTTTCCACATTTTGTAACAAATTAGCGCAAAGTTTTGCAATTACTTGANCCCTTGAAGGGAGAACCTCCGTTANCTCTAGCAAGTCAATCACAGGTCGATCAATATCGGCCTTTTCGCCCGCACTCAGAGAATAGTTTATCCCAATCCCAAAAATTAATTGATTGACGTCCTTGTAGCGTTGCANCTCTAAGAGGATNCCGGCAATCTTTTTATCNTCAATCANTATGTCATTTGGCCACTTTAATCGGGTTTCCCTCAGCGACCACTCATCCAACGATTGCCTCGTGCTAATAGCTGCCACAAGACTTAGTGCCTGAAGTTCACGGACNTCTGCAGGCATAGGGGATGTAAGGCTCAGATATAAACCTCCAGCTGGACTAACCCAAGCCCTGCCACGCCTGCCACGTCCGGCGGTTTGTGAGTCGGCAACAACCAGATTTACTCCTGGNGCACCTGATTCAATAATCCTTCGTGCCTCGTTGTTTGTTGAGTCAATTTCTTCAAAAACGTGGANCTGGTTAATCCCAGGATTAGTCTTTTTNAGTAATTCNAGNTCGAATAGACGCTGGGGCATATCTNAATGATAATGAGTAAGTCGTGTGAGANATGGAGCAGATTTTCATGCGANGCANAAAACCTACTCCCTCGTAATCAAAATTTGATCAANCNCANCTTACTAACTGCTTAATCNTTAGAAGAAGGCACAGAACCTTGGTCATCTTTTTCCTGTCGGNTCATTTTACTGACGGTCGACCATGCTTCCAGAATTATGAACAGNGCNGAGACCATGACAGCNACTTGAATNGCTACGAGTATCCACTGNCCTCTGCTAATGTAATCTGTGACATACCAGACTCCCGCCCAGCTGGCCATGAACAGGATAAAACACATAGGAATAATAAGAGGTTTTGCTGACCGACCCAGCTTTAATAGGTAAACGGCGAGCACTATNANTGTCATNCTCGCGAGAATTTGGTTTGTAGCTCCGAANACAGGCCAAATTAATGTTCCTCCATCCCCGGGGTAGTTGCCGTTAGAGACACCAAATGCCAACATTAAACACGCNGCGACTGCAGCAAACGTTGAAACATAATTGCTTTTCAGGGGGCTNATTTGATAGATACTNCCCCATTCCTGAATTATGTAACGTGTTAACCGAAGTCCAGCATCCATTGTCGTTCCTGCGAACAANACAACCATTACAGCNANCATGGTCTGTGCAAATGCCANGGGTATTCCCCAACCTTCTGAGATTAANAAGGCACCNCCAGCAATAAATCCACCGGCAGATGGTCCTNCGGTAAAAGTAGGATAAATCGCATCCCACCCTCCNGCAACGGACGATGCATATAAAGAACCAGTAACGGCGGTTATTGTAATCAAAGCAAGNGAGCCTTCTCCTAGCGCNCCCAAGTANCCNACAAACCGCGCATCTTTCTCNTTATTAAGTTGTTTTGCGCTTGTACCAGACGAAACTATGCCGTGGAATCCTGAGAGTGCGCCACACGCAATCGTTACAAATAGAATTGGGAAAATCGGAGGTGTGCCTTCCGCCACGTCGTTAAACATCGGNGCAGCNACNTCAGGAGTTGTGAGCAANACCGCAGAGTANAGAACAAAAAGGCCGACCACCAACTGCGCTCCATTAATATAGTCTCGAGGCTGGAGTAATAACCANACGGGCAGCATTGAGGCAATACCGGCATAGACATATAACAAAATTATCCAATCACCGCGCTCNCCAAGNCCGAAGACATCTCCTGGTAAAGCCANCGGCATTATGCTGCCCACATAAATTGTAAAGTAAAGAATTGTGACGCCAATTATCGAGATAGCTAAAAGATTAACCTTTCTTCTAATNAANACCCCCACGGCTATAGCTACTGGGATAGCGGCCCAGGCTGGAAAAACTGACTCTGGGTAAATAACCATTTCATCTGCAATTATTGTTGCAAACATCGCGTTAACCAAAACAAGGAGTAGGAAAATAATTATCATTAAGACGGCGCGAACGCGCTGTCCAACAATGCTCTC
>NHGO01000004.1 GCA_002172295.1 Gammaproteobacteria bacterium TMED139
GATTTACCAGAAATGCTGAAGACATTAGTTCTATAGGTATAACGAATATGTCGGTCCCGCAGCTCCACGAACCCGTACTAAAGAGTGAAGTAATAGAAGCTTTATCTATTAAAGCTGGTGGAACTTATATCGATGCTACGTTTGGGAGGGGCGGACACACAAAATCCATTTTGAACTCGCTGGGGTTNGACGGAAGATTGGTAGCACTNGATAGGGATCCNGAAGCNNTTGCTTATGCAGTGAAACTGCAAGATTGTGATTCGAGANTGTTGGTTGCGCATACTAATTTNGGCCAGATCAGCAAGATTCCNCAGACANCAGATCTATTGAATTCGACAGACGGCATTTTGTTTGATTTAGGCGTTTCATCCCCTCAGTTGAGTGATTCAAATAGGGGNTTCAGTTTTTTGCGAGATGGGCCTTTAGATATGCGGATGAACCCTACAAGCGGGANAACAGCCAGAGAATGGNTCAATTCTGCAACGGAGGCCGAAATAGCCGATACGCTTTATAAGTACGGAGAGGAAAGGTTTTCCCGAAGAATAGCCAGGGATATTACTTTGGCTAGGGAGTTCAGTGATATTTCCACAACGGGTCAGCTTGCCGAAATCATTAAGAAAGCTAATCCNGCCTGGGAAAAAGANAAACATCCTGCTACCCGCGCATTTCAGGCTATNCGGATTTTGATCAATAATGAACTCGACGANCTAAGGAGAGGCTTAGATGGAGCTTTTCAATTACTGGCGGAGGGAGGTCGGCTTGTGGTGATCAGTTTTCATTCCCTNGAGGACCGAATAGTCAAACGGTTCATTTCGGATCATGTCAAAGGCGATAGCTTTCCTCGCCGTCTACCTGTCACTTCCGGTTTTTTGAAACCACAACTAAAGAAAATTAAAAAGCCAGCAAAGGCAAATTATAAAGAAGTCCGTGATAATCCAAGAGCAAGGAGCGCGATTATGAGAGTTGCCCAAAAACTGACCTAATTTAATAAAACTACTGAAGTCAAAATTTAATGCCTAAGTCAAACAATCAATCTAGTTCAGGAAAATCAATTGCTCAAGAATCTTCAATCTTTGAGTGGTTGGGCGTGAAGACTAGGTCAGCACTAACACTTATTACTTTGTTAATTTTAATAGTAACTTCGGGTTTGGCAGTTGTTCTCAAGGAGCATCAAAATCGGACAGTATTTCATGAGCTACAAGAACTAAAGGACCAATCGAATGAGTTGGAGGTGAAGTGGGGACAGTTGCTAATAGAACAAAGTACTTTTGGAGTGGAGGGTAGAGTAGAGCAGAAAGCAGTTGACGATCTAAAGATGCAGCTACCTGAATTGTCAGAGATCATAATGGTGAGCTATGAGTGATTCATCCTTAAAGACATATTTCTTTTACTGGCGCGTCCATTTGATCTTATTCGCTATGTTTGCGTGCGTATTAGTAATAGCTTGGAAAGTTGGTATGTTGCATATTGCAGAGAGAGACTTTTTGCAAGATCAAGGCGATGCTAGGACGATCAGAACTGTGCCTTTAGTGGCGAANAGAGGTTTGATAACAGATAGAAATGGAGAGCCTTTAGCTGTTAGCACNCCAGTTCAGTCTATTTGGGTGGACCCTAGAAAAATCGCAAGAGATTCTGAAACTATTCGGATTTTAGCTAGACAACTCGAACTGAACGAGAGTGTCCTAGAGCAAAATATAAACAGTAAATCAAATCTAGAGTTCCTCTATTTGAAGCGCAGACTTTCTCCTGCTGAGGCTAAAAGAGTATTAAATTTAAACCTTGAGGGCGTCTATTCTCAGCAAGAATATCAGAGGTTTTATCCGCAAGGTGAGGTTACTGCTCATTTGATCGGCTTCAGCAATGTCGATGATATTGGACAAGAGGGGTTGGAGTTAACGTATGACGAGTGGTTGAGGGGTGTGCCAGGGAAGAGGCAGGTAATGAAGGATCGCAGAGGGAACATAATCGAGGAATTAAATACGATTCAGACCGCGCAGCCTGGAAAGAGCCTAGAGTTAAGTATCGACTTTCGAATCCAAAACATAGCCTATCGTGAACTTAAAGAAGAATTTATAACTCGGAGAGCGAAAGGCGCTTCCATAGTGGTGTTGGATGTTGTCACGGGCGAAGTCTTGGCTATGGCGAACCAGCCATCCTACAACCCGCATAACAAATCAGGAATGACAGACTTCAGTGTCTTGAGAAATCGAGCTATAACTGATGTTTTTGAGCCAGGTTCCACAGTTAAGGCTTTTACTATCGCGGCAGCATTAGAAACTGGACTTTATTCCCCTGGTACCATAATCGAGACAAGTCCAGGATGGATGATGGTGAGTGGTAATGAAGTAAAGGACTTATTTGATTATGGGACGCTAACGACAGCTGGCGTTATCACGAAATCGAGCAATGTTGGGTCTAGTAAAATTGCGCTTGATATTGGTGCTGAACCAATTCGTGATGTGATGGCCCGAGTAGGTTTTGGAGAGGTTCTGGGAACGGGTTTCCCTGGCGAACGATCCGGTGTCCTACCAAACCCAAGGAAATGGGGGCGCCATGTAACTGCGACTTTTTCTTTTGGCTATGGGCTGTCAGCTACCGCTCTCCAGCTTGCCAATGCTTATTCTGTGTTAGCCGATAANGGCATTCGTAAACCAGCCTCACTATTAAAATTATCAGACCAGGCTATAAAAGATGTAAGGAGGGAGAAAGTCATAGAGGCAGAAATTACAAGTGAAGTGAGAAAGATGTTGCGCACAGTAGTTGACGCGAGTAGCGGTGGGTCTGCTCTAGAAGCAAATGTGCCATTTTACTCTGTTGCGGGCAAAACAGGAACTGCTCATGTTGTGGGGGAAGCCGGTTACGAGGAGAATCTTCACAATTCACTGTTTGTAGGCATGCTACCGGCGTCGGACCCAAGGATTGTCATCGTCGTAGTTATTAATGAACCGAAAGGAGATGAACATTACGGCGGACAAGTTGCAGCACCCGTATTTTCACGAGTCGCAGCAGGTGCAATGAGGATTTTAAATATATCGCCAGATGNCACGCGAGAGGGTCAAAACCTAGAATTTAAATAATGAAATTCATATGAGTGCAGTGAAAAAAACAACGACTGAGGCCAGGTTGTATGACCTNGTNAGAGGGCTAGTTGAGCTCTCAGATTCTGATTATTCTGTTATGGATAAGCTGATCACTGGGATTCAAATAGACAGTCGATTTGTGAGGAAAAGCGATTTGTTTATAGCGTGCTTTGGACGTAATCACGATGCTCGAAATTACATTGATCTAGCAATCGAAAGCGGCTGCGCGGCAGTTTTAGCCGAGTTTACTGTTGGTATGCGGAGACTGGACATGAGGTCTAATGTGCCTGTTATTGGTATTGATAATCTTCCTTCCAAGGTTAGTGAGATAGCGAGTCGATTTTTTCAGTTCCCGAGTTCAAAGTTAGGCGTTATTGGTATAACTGGCACGAATGGTAAAACGAGTTGCAGTCAGTTTATTGCCAACACTTTTCAGAATCTAGGATACAAATGCGGAATGATTGGGACTTTAGGTGCTGGATTACCGGGTTGTCTTGAAGAGACGCAGCTGACCACGCCAGATGCCGTTTACTCTCAGAAAAAGCTCGCTGAGATGGCTAGCCAAAATGTTGAATATGTAGCAATGGAAGCGTCATCGGTTGGGCTTCATCAAAAGCGAGTTGAAGCGATTAAATTTGATACGGCTATTTTTACTAATCTTACTCGCGATCATTTAGATTATCACAGAACAATGTCCGACTATGGAGAGAGTAAGAAAAAACTGTTCAAGATGTCGGGGCTGAAATCGGCAATTTTGAATTTGGATGATGATTTTGCTTTATCAATTATAAACAGTATTCCAAAGGAAGTTGAAATCCTAACCTATAGCATAGCTAACGACAACGCGGCTATCTTTTCCAAAAAATTAACTTTCACTAATTCTGGATATTCTGCAGATATTCATACTCCAATCGGAGTAAAGCGGATATCGGGAAAACTCATAGGTTACTTNAACTTTAGTAATATTTTAGCNGTGATCGCTGTCTTGATCTCTACCTTACGCAGAAGAAATACTGGAAATCTTGAGCTCGATAAAATATTAGAACAGGTGTCTTTATTAGCGCCGGTTGATGGACGTATGGAAATTGTTGATAAAAGTCATGAAGTCATTGCTATCGTTGATTATGCTCATACACCGGCCAGTCTTCGATGTGCCTTGACCACACTGAAAGACCATTTTAAAGGGAAAATTTGGTGTGTCTTCGGTTGTGGTGGCAATCGGGATGAAGGTAAGCGTCCGATAATGGGGGAAATTGCGGAGGCCAACGCGGATCACCTTGTATTGACTGATGATAATCCGCGGGAAGAGGCTGGTGATCGAATTGTTTCCCAAATCCTTAGTGGCGTAAAAGACCCNTCAAAAGTTTNCGTCATANGAGATCGAGCAAGTGCAATCGAATATGCGATTTCCAATGCAGCCTCAACAGATGTTGTGCTCATCGCAGGAAAGGGCCATGAAACTTATCAGGATATTTCCGGGAATAAGACTAATTTTAATGACAGGACTCACGCGAAAATAGCTCTCAAAGATAGGAGGAGCTCTCTGTGATAGGAAGTTACAGTCTTTCAGAAATTGCTGAAAGATGTAAAGGTCAAATCTTTGGTGATAACGTTGAGGTTTCATGNTTTTCTAGTGATACCCGATCGCTAACTTTCGGAGATGCGTTCATAGCACTAAAAGGGAAAAACTTTGACGGTAACGATTTGATTGACGATGCAATTGGTAAGGGTGCCGTCGCGTTAGTTGTATCAAAGAAATTGAGTTGTAAATTGCCTCTACTATACGTTGAAGATTCACTGCAAGCGCTTGCTGCGATAGCCTTGATTACGCGTGAGCGAAGTGAAGCCAAAATAATTGGGATCACTGGTAGTCAAGGTAAAACTACAGTCAAAGAGATGACAGGGTCCATATTGAGTGAGAAAGGACAAACTTTGATCACTTCAGAAAATCGCAATAATACAATCGGTGTTCCGTTAACTCTTTTCAATCTGGATAAAAGACATGAGTTTGCTGTCATAGAGATGGGTGCAGACCGCCGTGGAGAAATAAAGTTTAGTGCCGATGCAGTTAAGCCTGAAATTGCAGTGATAACCAATGCAAATGATGCTCATGTTGAGGGGTTTGGTAGCTTGCAAGGAATCGTTGAGGCAAAAGGAGAGATAATAGATGCTACTTCTCCTGGCGGGTCAGTGATATTGAACAATGATGACCCTCATATAGGTTCTTGGATAGAGAGATGTGCAAAACGAAAGGTCATAAAATTCAGTGGGCGCAATCCAGATGCGAATTACTTTGCGTCAAATGTCCAAGCAGGTTCGGACGGGCCTGTCACATTNAGACTAAACACGCCAGTTGGNTCTCGGTTAATTATGCTTAAATTATTAGGTAACCATAATGTGATAAACGCGGTGGCAGCGTCGGCAGCAGCTATGGAAGCAGGGGCTGATCTTCAGCAAATTAAAGCTGGTTTAGAGAAAGTGAGACCTGTCTCTGGCCGCCTTTTCCCGTTAGAGGGAATTAACGAGTGTCGGGTAATTGATGATACATATAATGCAAGCCCGTCCTCTTTTAAGGCAGCAATCGATGCTTTTAGGTTTTTTCCTGGAGAGAAAATATTGGTAGCGGGTGACATGAGGGAGCTTGGTTCAGAATCAAAAAAATTTCACAAAGCGGTTGGTGAGTATGCAGCTANGTCCGGGATTGAAAAACTTTGGGCAGTTGGTGATCTCTCTCAGCATATGGCGAAAGCTTTTGGTCCTCAAGCAAAACACTTTGCAAGTATGGATGAACTTGTCAATGAATGCCGTTTAACCGCCAGGCCTAATCTCGTGTTTTTGATCAAAGGCTCTAGAGGAAGTCGGATGGAGATCGTAGCTAACGAACTTAGTACGGCAAGGAGGAGTAATGCTGGTTTGGTTGTCTGATTATCTAATCCAATTTAACGGCGATTTTCGCGTGCTTCAGTATATTACAGTCAGAGGCATTTTTAGTGTTTTAACAGCGCTCTTTGTATCTCTGATCATAGGCCCTTATTTAATTGAGAAGTTGCAGTATCACCAAATAGGTCAGGTGGTAAGAGATGACGGGCCCGCAACGCATTTCAGTAAAGCTGGCACTCCAACAATGGGTGGCGCGCTCATTCTAGTGAGTATAGCGATTAGTACACTTCTTTGGTCTGATCTAAAAAATCATTATGTTTGGAGTGTTTTGCTGGTAACACTCCTTTTTGGCGCGATCGGATGGGTTGATGATTATAGAAAAGTTTTTGAAGGAAACTCAGCAGGACTGCCTGCCAAATGGAAATATTTTTGGCAGTCAATAATTGGGCTTGCAGCAGCGTTGTTTTTATATTCGACCGCTGCGGGGCCCATCGAAACGTCTTATATTGTTCCTTTCTTTAAAGATGTCGCNCTAGATCTAGGGTTCCTTTATGTCGTAATAAGCTATTTTGTAATAGTTGGTTTTAGCAATGCGGTAAATTTGACTGACGGGTTAGATGGATTGGCGATCTTACCTACGGTAATGGTTGGAGGAGCTTTAGGTGTTATCGCTTATCTCTCTGGTCATAGTGAGTTCTCTGCTTACTTAAATATTCCAAATGTTTTGGGCTCCGGTGAAATTGTAATATTTGCGGGCGCCTTGGTGGGAGCAGGCATGGGGTTTCTCTGGTTTAACACTTACCCCGCGCAAATATTTATGGGAGATGTGGGGGCGCTTGCACTTGGCGCAGCTCTTGGTGTAATGGCAATCGTTTCTCGCCATGAAATTATTCTTTTCATTATGGGGGGGGTCTTCGTTGTCGAGACGGCTTCAGTAATACTTCAGGTTGGCTCATTTAAATTGACAGGAAAGCGAATTTTTAGGATGGCTCCGTTACATCATCACTTTGAATTGAAGGGCTGGCCGGAGCCGAGAGTTATTGTCCGGTTCTGGATAATAACCGTAATGCTTGTGCTTTTCGGTCTAGCAACATTAAAGCTTAGGTAGATAAAACTTGGAAAGGAAATTGAAAGAAACCAATGTACAAGGGAAAAGTATAATTGTAGGGCTTGGCAAAACAGGNCTGTCAGTTGCCAAATATATGGTCGCTAATGGGTTAGATTTTAAGATTTTGGATACGCGATCACAGCCGCCAATGCTCAATTATTTTAGAACACATTTTCCCGATGTTGAAGTTGAAACAGGCAAATTAGATCTGAGCTCATTACTTGGGGCAAAAGAGTTAATTATAAGCCCTGGCTTGAGTTTAAAGACGCCTGAAATACAGAGTGCTAAAAGTTATGGTATTCCTATTAGAGGTGACGTTGATATCTTTTCGCAAGTTGTAGATGCCCCAATTATTGGGGTCACCGGCTCTAATGGCAAAAGTACCGTTGTTGCAATGCTAAGAGAGATTCTGAAAAAAGCAGGTAAACGGTTTGGCTTAGGGGGTAACTTAGATGGAGCGGAANCAAAACCAGCTCTTGACTTACTTCAAGGCGAGGCCAAAGAACTTTATGTGTTGGAGCTTTCCAGTTTCCAGCTTGAAACTACTACCTCCCTCCAGGCTGAAGTTGCTGTGATTCTTAATCTAAGTGAGGATCACATGGATCGTTACGAAAGTATTGACGAATATCATAAAGCAAAGCTCCGCATTTTTAATGGATGTCGCCAATTAGTCATTAATAGGGACGATGTTTACTCCTACCCAACAGAGGATTTTGGTGTCCCCGTCCGGGATTTCGGATTCGATCGACCGGGGAGAAATGGGTTAGGGCTTTTTGAAGAAGACGGTGAGCAGTTTCTATGTTATCAGCTAGAAAAAATTATTGCTGTAAATGAGCTGAAAGTCTTTGGGCAGCACAATATTTCTAATGTTTTAGCGGCTATCGCTTTAGCTCTGGCAGTTGATATCGACATTGATACGATCCGGTCCGGAATTAAGGAGTTTTCGGGTCTTCCTCATCGTTGTCAATGGGTTTGTGATATTTCGGGGGTTAGTTTTTATAATGATTCGAAAGGGACTAATGTAGGTGCGACCATGGCCGCTATCGAAGGTCTAGGTCAGCGTAAAAAAGGACATGTTGTTCTGATAGCGGGAGGCGTTGCCAAGGGCGCCGATTTTAGCTTATTAGTTCCCACTCTAAAGAGGTGGGTAAAGGAATTGGTTTTAATTGGTAAGGATGCTGAGGATATAGCTTCAAATTTTTATCAAGATATTGCGATAAATTTCGCAAAAGATATGGGCGATGCCGTTTCGATCGCAAAAAATAAAGCCTCACCAGGCGATGCTGTCTTACTTTCGCCGGCGTGCGCTAGCTTTGATATGTTTAGAGATTTTCAACACAGAGGGCAAAAATTTACCGAGGTGGTGAAAAATTTGTTATGAGTGCTACCAAGTCCAAAACATCTTATAGTCCTTTAGGCGAGATTCAACCAAAATTCAATCGGCTGTTCTTAGTGATTTGTCTTTTATTTGCTTTTGGAATGCTTATGATGACTTCCGCTTCCATCGAAATTGCGAGTAGTCAATACGGAGATCCTTTCTATTTTTTAAAGCGCCAGGGATTTTTTTCATTTTTAGGCTTTACAGTTCTTATTATTACTTTACANACCCCGCTATCTCTCTGGAAGAGAACTAGTTGGCTTCTTTTAATTGGTTCGTTTGTTTTACTATTTCTTGTTTTAGTGCCAGGGATTGGAAAGGTCGTNAATGGTAGTGCCAGATGGCTTGATTTAGGAATCTTTAACTTACAGCCCTCTGAGTTGGCTAAAATATTCATCGTCATTTATTTAGCATCTTATTTAGACCGACATCTGAAAGAAGTTAGAGAAGATTGGTCNGGATTTCTAAAACCTTTGCTTATTGTCGGGCTAGCTGCAATTCTTTTGCAACTTGAGCCTGATCATGGTGCCTTAGTAATTTTGACTTTAACGGCTTTTTGTATGATTTTTCTTGCTGGTGCAAAGTTATACCGATTTTTAATCATGTTGTTACTTTTTCTTGGTGCTGTGGCTTATCTCGCTATGACTAAGCCTTATGTNGTGGTTCGTTTCTCTTCTTATTTNAATCCATGGGCAGCTGAAAATGTTTTTAGTGGCAGTTATCAATTGACTCAAGCTTTAATCGCTTTTGGTAGGGGTGAGTGGATGGGAGTTGGCTTGGGGAATAGTATACAAAAGCTTTATTTTTTACCTGAGGCACACAATGATTTTGTTTTAGCAATTGTTGGTGAAGAGCTTGGCCTCATTGGAGTGTCTTTAATAGTCATGCTCTTTTGCGCGTTAGTATTCATGGCTTTTTCCATCGGTAAAGATGCAGAGAAAAAAGGTGCTGTATTTGAAGCCTTTGTAGCGTATGGAATTGGACTTCTGTTTGCGGGGCAGGCGATGGTAAACATTGGGGTTAATACTGGCCTACTTCCAACGAAGGGCCTAACGCTGCCGTTTCTAAGTTATGGTGGGGCTAGCTTGATCGTGAGTTTTTTTATGGCTGCATTGTTGTTGCGAGTTCAGTATGAGATAGAGCGCCCTCGAATCGAAGAAAAGCTAATTTAAGTGAAATTCTTGACCGAAGTGAGCATAATTTTAGGTCGGTATAAATGAGATCATCGAAGATCAGGGTTCTTATTATGGCAGCAGGAACAGGCGGGCATATTTTTCCGGCTATTTCTATTGCAAAGCAGTTAAAAGCTAAATCTGCAGATGTCGAATGGCTAGGAACGTCAAATGGCATGGAGAATAATTTATTGGCTGATAGT
The DNA here is from genome assembly GCA_002172295.1 of Gammaproteobacteria bacterium TMED139. Taxonomy (GTDB): domain Bacteria; phylum Pseudomonadota; class Gammaproteobacteria; order Pseudomonadales; family Pseudohongiellaceae; genus UBA9145. The sequence goes on from NHGO01000004.1 coordinate 9,822, forward strand.
GATATCCCTTTACATAGAGTCTCGGTGAGCGGTTTGCGGGGAACTGGAGCTATTCGAAAGATTCAGGCTCCGGTGATGTTATTTATAGCGTTCCTGCAGTCTCTATTCATTATCTTAAAAGTCCGGCCTCATTGTGTTCTCGGAATGGGAGGATTCGTCTGCGGCCCAGCAGGTGTTGCGGCAAAAATTTTAGGCAAGCCGTTGTTAATTCATGAACAAAACGCGGTTGTGGGATTAACTAATCGTTTACTTTCACACCTAGCAAACCAGGTTTTTGAGGCATATCCAAATACTTTCTCGAAATCGAAAAATGCTATTTTTACTGGTAATCCTTTGCGNCCAAAAATTTTGNAGGTCCAGNCAGAACCTAGGGATAAAGATNATTCTATGTTGCGTTTGNTAGTTCTTGGTGGTTCGCAAGGAGCATTAAGAATCAACTCAGTTATTCCTGAATTTNTCTCTAACTATGAAGGNCATAGTAACCTTCATCTTTTGCATCAAACTGGAGAAAAATCATTTAGTGAGACCGTAGATCAATATGAGAAACTGGGTATTTGTTTAGGTTCTACATGTAGGGTTATCCCTTTTATTGAAGAAATCTCTGATGCATATGAGTGGGCGGACGTTGTCATTTGCCGCTCGGGGGCAAGCACGGTGAGTGAGTTGGCCGCAGTTGGCTTGCCTTCAATTTTGATTCCATATCCGTACCATTCAGATAATCAACAGTTGTTAAATGCTAAATGGTTAGTTAATGAAAATGCTGCAGTGATTATTTTACAGTCTGAGTTTAATGCTCAGAAATTGAATGATGTATTGGGGTTGATGATCCAAGATACGGCAAGCTTAAAAGCGATGGGTACAAAGGCGCGGAGCATGGGTGTTAGAGATGCGAGTCATAAGTTGGCGGCACATTGCATAAAGGCTTGCTATGGCTGAGTCTGATTCAATCTATGAATTTCCAGAGATGAGGCGTATTAAGACTATACATTTCGTTGGTGTAGGTGGTGCTGGCATGTGCGGTATTGCAGAGGTATTGCTTACTCAGGGTTACAAAATCACCGGGTCAGACATAAGGGAATCGGCAAACACAGAACGCCTAGCTCAGTTGGGTGCGGATATATTTATAGGGCACAAAGAGAAAAATATAGAACGAGCAGATGTGATTATCTTCTCTAGCGCNGTTACTTTCAAAAATCCCGAACTTGTCGCTGCAGCCAAGAGTCAAAAGCCCGTTTTGGCGAGGGCTGAAATGCTGGCTGAACTAATGCGGTATCGACACTCAATTGCCATCGCTGGGACTCATGGTAAAACAACAACAACGAGTATAGTTGCATCGATCCTCGCAGAGGGGGGGCGAGATCCTACGTTTGTCATTGGTGGTGTTTTGAACAACGTTGGCGTAAGTGCGCGACTTGGGGAGAGCAAGTATCTTGTGGCTGAAGCCGATGAAAGTGACGCGTCTTTCTTGCATTTGCAACCTATGGTAGCAGTTGTCACTAATATAGAAGCTGATCATATGGAAACCTACCAGGGTGACTTTGAAAATTTAAAAAAACATTTTATAGATTTTCTGCATAATCTCCCGTTTTATGGGTTAGCCGTGCTTTGTATTGATGACCCGGTGGTTAGAAAAATTCTACCGGAAATATCCAGACCAAAGATCACATATGGTTTCTCGGAGGAGGCTGATTTTAGAATCATAAATTTTAAACAGAAAGCTCACATGATCACTTTTGAAGTTAGTCGACCGCAAGAAAAGACTTCACTTCAGGTAAATTTAAGTATGCCAGGACGTCATAATGCATTAAATGCTACTGCAGCGATAGTAATTGCAACCGATGAGGGAATGGATGACTCTGATATTTGTGCGGGAATTGAAAAGTTTTCAGGAGTTGGTAGAAGGTTTGATATTCAAGGCGAATTTCCTCACTCTGGTGGCAAAGTGACGCTGATAGATGATTATGGTCACCATCCGACAGAGGTTGCGGCGACGATTAAAGCGTTGAGAGGTGGTTGGCCAAAAAACCGTTTGATTATGATTTATCAACCCCATCGNTACAGCAGAACAAGAGATCTTTACGAAGANTTNGTAGAAGTTCTGTCTGAGGTNGATGTGCTCCTTCTTCTTGAAGTTTATTCGGCGGGAGAGAAGAAAATACCAGGCGCAGACTCAAGATCGCTTTGTCGGAGCATTAGACTGCGTGGGAAATTAGACCCTTTTTATGTGCAAAAAGAGAATAATGTTTTAGAACTTTTACGGGGTATTTTAGAGCCAGGTGATATCGTTTTGACTCAGGGTGCAGGAAGTGTTGGTGTGTTGTCAAAAGAGATTAGTAAAAACTTGTTTGATTTAAACTAATTTATTGATTTTTATAGAAGAAATTTTCTGAAATGGTTAAGAAAAAACTGATGAAACCGATAAATAAGAAGGATCTATTGGCAAAAATTGGTCATGTGGTTGTGTTACGGGGTGGTGTGTCTTCAGAGAGAGAAATTTCTCTCGCTAGTGGGGCCGCAGTCTTTGCTGGTTTACAAAGGCTAGGAGCGCAAGTTTCAGAAATTGATGTAACTCACGACGTAATTGAGCGACTTGTGGAACTGAAGCCAGATCTTGCGTTTATTGCATTGCATGGTCAAAACGGAGAAGACGGGGTTATTCAAGGGCTGTTAGAGGTCATGGGAATCAGTTATACAGGAAGCGGGGTGCTGTCTTCGGCCCTGGCAATGAATAAGATAGTAAGTAAGCAAGTTTGGCGCCAGAGGGAGCTAAAAACTCCAGATTATGAATTATTGAATGCTCATTCTGACTGGGGAAAGGTCATTGAAAAGTTACATAAAGTTGTAGTCAAGCCAGTAAGCGGTGGTTCTAGTTTAGGGATATCCATGACCAGAAGTTCAACAGAACTTAAAAGTTATTACGAGGAAGCCCTCGATTACGGCTCAGAAGTGTTTGCTGAGCAATGCATAGAGGGTGTCGAATTTTCTACTGGGGTTTTGGGAGATGAAATATTTCCTACATTACAGCTAGAGACATCGCGACAATTTTTTGACTATGAAGCAAAGTATATCGATTCGAATACGAAAATTATTTGCCCTCCAAAATTGAGTGGGAATGAACTGGACGAATTAGAGGATTTAGTTAGTCAAGCTTATAAAAGCTTGAAGTGTAAAGGTTTAGCAAGGGTTGATGTAATGCGGGAGTCGGGAGGAGACTTTTATTTGTTGGAGTTAAATACTATTCCAGGACTTACCGAACACAGTTTTGTTCCTTCGGCAATGAAGGCCGTAGGTGTGGATTATGACGATATGCTTTTGAAGATTCTACAGAATGAAATGGATTTTATAAAACAATGAGGCCTGATCCTTCTGACATCATCACAAAAAAGAGAATGCGATATGCGCAGAATCGAAATATGTCACGCATGCAGCCTCTTAGAACTTTTAAAATTAGAAATATCCTATCCTTTCTTGGCGGGATTCTTTTTTTGAGNAGTTTCATTTTCTCTCCGATTAGTTTTAGAGATGTTTTAATGCATATTGATAAGCCAATAACGAAAATTAAAATCGAGAATCAGTTGGTATACGTGAACGATCAGGAAATCAAGGATTTGTTAGAAAGTAGAATGGGTATTGGCTTTTTTCGATTTGATATTAAAGGATTGAAGCATGATTTGGAAAGGCTTCCGTGGGTTGATGAGGCATCCATNAGTCGGCTATGGCCTGATAGCTTGTCGCTACATCTAAAAGAACAAGTCGCAATTGCCCATTGGAATCGAGAAGAATTGTTGAACTCTAGGGGGGAGGTGTTTAGGCCTGAGTACGCAAACGAGGTTGTTGGAGCGCCAAATCTTTCCGGTCCTGAAGGGAGCCAAATACGTGTGATGGAGCAATATCAATTGTTCAGCAAGCTACTTCTGTCTTCTGGTTTGAGGCTGAGTGGCCTCGAACTTTCAGAGAGAGGGAGTTGGAGTTTAACTGTAAACAAGTCAATGCGTATCGTAGCTGGCAGAGCAAAGCTTATTGATCGTTTAGAGAGATTCATAAAGCTTTATGAGAGAGATGATTTGAGCAAAAATTTTCGAAATAGTGAAGTTGATTTAAGATATGAAAATGGAATCGCTGTGAAGAATATAGAAACAGAATTATCCGAACTGGCGTATCGATAATGTTAATGCTCCTAAGAGAGAGAATCTTTTCATCGAGTCGCGGAGTGATATATCTATGAGCGACTTGGAACTTGGAAATATGATCGTCGGCCTTGATATAGGTACTTCAAAAGTTGTGGCTATTGTCGGTCAAGTTAATGAAAGTGGTGGGTTGAAGATTGTAGGCATCGGCAGTCATAAATCGAGAGGGCTGAAGAAAGGGACGGTTGTAAATATAGAGTCTACTGTCGAATCCATCCAAAGAGCCATTGAGGAAGCGGAATTGATGGCTGGTTGTGAGATTCAGTCAGTCTATGCCGGAATAGCAGGCAGTCATATTCGCAGCATGAACTCTCACGGTATAGTCGCGATTCGTGATAGGGAGGTAATGAGGCCTGATATAGAACGAGTTATTGATGCCGCCCAAGCAGTCGCAATTCCAGCTGATCAGAAAGTACTTCATATTCTTCCCCAGGAATACATAATTGATTCTCAAGAAGGTGTAAAAGAACCCCTGGGTATGTCTGGAGTTAGACTGGAAGCAAAAGTTCATTTGGTTACTTGTGCGATTAACGCGGTTCAAAATATTGAGAAGTGCATTAAACGTTGCGGGTTGGAAACAGATGAAATAATTTTGGAACAGCTGGCTTCTAGTTATTCAGTTTTAACAGAAGATGAGCGGGAGCTAGGCGTTTGTTTAGTCGATATTGGAGGCGGCACGACTGATATTGCCGTTTTCACGGATGGCGCTATTAGGCATACAGGTGTGATTCCAATAGCGGGAGATCAAGTTACAAACGATATAGCAATGGCTTTGCGAACCCCTACTGAAAACGCGGATGAAATAAAAATAAAATATGCTTGTGCATTAACCCAGTTAGCAAGCTCAGATGANGCTATAAAGGTTCCAAGTGTTGGTGATCGAGCTCCTCGGGAGCTTTCGCGACAGGCATTAGCTGAGGTTGTAGAGCCTCGATATAGTGAATTATTCACACTAGTCCAGTCGGAGTTGAGACGGAGTGGTTTCGAGAATCTATTGGCTGCGGGAATCGTCTTGACTGGCGGAACAAGCAAAATGGAAGGCGTTGTGGAGCTTGCCGAAGAAATATTTCACGCGCCTGTTCGTATTGGCTCGCCCCACGATATCACGGGCTTATCCGATATTGTCGAAAATCCAATTTATTCAACCGGTGTGGGGTTGCTTCAATATGGTTTGAAACAGCATCAGGAGGAGGGCCCAGATCTGTCCCGTGGTTCTCAAAATCAAATTGTGGGCAAGATGAAAAACTGGTTTCAAGGCCATTTTTAGATAAGTAGTTATTAATCAGAAAATCAATAAACATGATCATTAAGGGGGCTATATGTTTGAATTAGTCGAAAATATTCCACAGAACGCTGTTATCAAGGTAATCGGTGTTGGCGGGGGAGGTGGCAATGCTGTTCACCATATGATTAGCAACCAGGTCAATGGCGTAGAATTCATTTGTGCAAACACGGACGCGCAAGCTTTAAATAATTTGAATGCGAAAACTATCCTCCAAATGGGAAGCAGCATAACAAAAGGCTTAGGTGCTGGAGCAAACCCATCAATNGGAAGGCAGGCTGCACTAGAGGACAGGGACGAAATTGCAGAAATCCTCTCGGGCGCGGATATGGTTTTTATAACTGCCGGAATGGGAGGTGGNACGGGGACGGGCGCTGCCCCGATTGTTGCNGANGTTGCAAGAGACATGGGCATTTTAACTGTGGCTGTAGTTACTAAGCCTTTCCCTTTTGAGGGTAAAAAGCGATTGAAAATTGCTGAGGAAGGCATAAAGGAACTTTCTGACAGTGTTGACTCTCTGATAACCATACCGAACGAGAAACTGTTGGATGTACTTGGTAGGGACTCTTCGTTGTTAGAAGCTTTCAAGGCAGCAAATGACGTGCTATTGGGAGCCGTAAAAGGCATCGCGGATTTAATAATGCATCCTGGGATGATCAATGTGGATTTTGCTGATGTTAAGACCGTAATGTCTGAGATGGGTATGGCAATGATGGGAACTGGGTCAGGTAAATCTGGCGAAGAGAGAGCTCGAGAAGCGGCAGAGTCAGCAATTCGCAGTCCATTGCTTGAAGATATCAACCTTCAAGGTGCGAGAGGTATACTTGTTAACATAACTGCGGGTGAGAACCTATCTTTAGGGGAGTTTTCGGAAGTGGGAGATACAATAGAGGAGTTTGCTTCAGATGATGCAACCGTGGTTGTAGGGACTGTTATTGATCCCGAACTCGATGACGAAATTAGGGTAACGGTCGTAGCTACTGGCCTGGGCGGTGAAACTAAAAAGCCAACTAAAGTCATAGACAATACTATTAGTAACTCAAGCGCCCCAAACTATGATGATTTGGACAGACCAACAGTAATGAGGAATAAGGAATCAATTGACTCTGCAAGCATTACTGATTANGGAACAGCTGGAGCNGNTGTGGATTTAGATTACCTGGATGTACCAGCCTTTTTGAGAAGGCAAGCTGATTAACATTCTAGAAAAGCCTCATTGCGAGTGACGCAAGCGGTTTTATAGGCGGGCCCAGGAGAGTACCTTCTCATTATTATAGCATCGCATCTGTAACATTTAGCTGTTGGTGTTTGAAGCAGTATTTGATATTGGTTACAATTCTTCACATATTGTATTTGCNGTATATTGGTCGGTTCTGGGTTTTACCTTTCATATAAACCTAAGAAAAAATAAAAAGGCTTTGCCAATGCTGAAGCAACGAACGCTCAAAAACATCATACGCGCTACTGGTGTTGGACTTCATACGGGCGAGAAAGTTTATCTAACATTGCGACCTGCTCCTGAAAATACAGGCATTGTATTTACGCGAATTGATCTTGATCCGATAGTTCAAATAGAGGCTAAAGCTTCTAACGTAGGCGAAACAACCTTATCTACAACGTTGGTTAAAGGAGATGTGCGTATATCAACAGTAGAACATTTGATGTCGGCTATGTCAGGNTTAGGNATTGATAATTGCTACGTTGANGTCAGTGCACCGGAAGTACCGATAATGGATGGAAGTGCTGGGCCGTTTGTGTTTCTTATTCAGTCAGCTGGGATTACGGAACAAACTGAGTTGAAGAAATTTATAAAGATTAAACGACCAATAAAGCTAGAACATNTAGGTAAATCAGTAAGCTTGGAACCTTTCGATGGATTCAAGGTGAGTTACACGCTTTTATATGATCATCCGGTTTATAAGAAGTATACAAAGAGTGCTACGATCGATTTTTCGAGTACCACCTTCGTTAAGGAAGTCAGTCGGGCCCGAACATTCGGTTTTATGCATGAGTTTGAAGAATTACGAAACCGAAATTTAGCACTTGGTGCTAGCATGGACAATGCAATTGCTGTAGGTGACTATAAAGTTTTAAATGAAGACGGATTGCGGTATGAAGACGAATTTGTAAAGCACAAAATCTTGGATTCAATCGGAGACCTATATCTTTTAGGAAACAGTCTNATNGGAGAATTTAAAGGATATAAATCTGGACATGCCCTCAATAATGCTTTATTAAGACTGCTGGAAGATAANGAAGATGCTTGGGAAATTGTAAGTTTCGACAGAGAGTCGAACGTACCTATATCCTACATGAAACCAGTTTTGGCGGCTTGAATAAATTAGCTGTGATAACCTACTGATTTAAATAAAGATANTAGCTNCATGCTGAAGTTTCTGTTTGCTCCCNAGGTATAGTAATAGGGTTAAATAGAACGTCGTTTAGTTATGAAATTAATTTTAATTGACCAACGTCATGGTCAAACCAAGACCGTCGTCCTAAAGGGTTGGATGAAAGGCGTACTTTCATTTTGCTTTCTCGGAGCACCAGTTGCTTTGGGNTATTTTGGTTTTCAATTCTCAGTCTCGCATAATGGTAACCTCATTAGTTCTGAAAGCACTCAAATTTGGAACCAACAAATAAAAGATCAGGCGTCCCAGCTTGACGGAATTAAAGAAGACTCTAAACAACAAATCGAAGCCTTGACAATACGCCTAGCAAACTTGCAGGCAAAATTAACTAGACTTGATGCTGTCGGAGAGAGAGTGACACGCATAGCAGGGTTAGATGAAGGCGAATTCGATTTCGATAGTTTGGTAGGAGTTGGAGGACCCGGAGACCGCCAGCTTTCTGGATATACTTCCTTCCAGTTAAATGTTGCAATTGAACAGTTGGAGAGGAAGTTAGAAGATAGGGAGAATCAACTAGGAATTCTTGAAGAGCTTGTCTCGGACCGCCAAATGGAGTCAGATTTCTTTATTGGAGGTAAACCTCTAGATAGCGGATGGGTTGCTTCGGGCTTTGGACAGCGGCCGGACCCTTTCACTGGNAAANTATCTTTTCACTCCGGAATTGATTTCACAAGTGGAAAGCCAGGTGCAGAGATAAATACAGTTGCTGCTGGAGTAGTTACTTGGTCAGGACCAAAATCTAGGTATGGCCTAACGGTTGAAGTCAACCATGGTAATGGGTTTGTAACGCGTTATTCGCATGCCGAAGAGTTGTTTGTTGGAGTTGGCGACCTTGTAAGGAAAGGACAAAACATTGCTTTGGTGGGTTCAACTGGACGTTCAACCGGACCTCACGTGCATTTTGAGATCTACAAGAATGGCAGAGTGGTAGATCCGACAGTCTACATCAATCGAACCCTCAGATAGACTCCCATTAGCTGCCGATTTCTCGGGTAAACCGCTGTTTGCGCTCCCTTTTGCGGTCATATCAGTAAATAAGTTAATTAATAATCTATATTAAAAACTCATATGAATATATTGAATAAAGTCTTTGGTAGTAGTAATTCCAGAAAAATTAAAAAGATGAATCGAGTCGTCAAACGGATTAACGAGTTTGAGGAGTTGTTAGAGTCATTATCTGATGAGGAGCTTAAATACAAAACTGACGAGTTAAAAGGTCGTCTTCAAGAAGGTGAAACCCTTGATCAACTTTTACCAGAGGCTTTTGCTGTGGTAAGGGAGGCGTCAAAGAGAGCACTTGGCCTTCGTCCTTTTGATGTGCAACTGATAGGAGGGATGGTGCTTCATGATGGAAATATTTCTGAAATGCGCACAGGTGAAGGGAAGACGCTTGTAGCGACCTTGCCGGCTTACCTTAACGGTTTAACTGGTTTGGGAGTGCACGTTGTAACGGTGAATGAATATCTTGCTCAACGAGATGCGGATTGGATGCGTCCAATATTTGAGCTCTTGGGCTTTACTGTAGGAGTAATTAAGTCAGGGCAGACGGCTGATGAAAAGAAACTGGGATATGACTCAGACATCACTTACGGGACAAACAACGAATTCGGCTTCGATTATTTACGAGATAACATGGCATTTAGATTGGACCAAAAAATGCAAAGGGAGCTTAATTTCGCTATCGTCGATGAGGTTGATTCAATTCTTATTGATGAAGCAAGAACTCCTTTAATAATTTCAGGGGCAGCAGAGGANAGTTCGAAGCTTTATGTTGCGATAAATAAGCTTGTTCCACGTTTGGAAAAAGGTACGAAAGTAGAAAAATCCAAGATGGAGATGATGGACAAAAATTATGTGCCTGAGGACACTGGACATTTCACTGTCGATGAAAAAAGCAGACAAGTAGAGCTCACAGAAGCAGGTCACGAGTATGTTGAGAAACTCTTAATACAGCAAAAGCTTTTATCTGAAGGTGAGTCGCTTTATGCCGCGACAAATCTATCCCTTCTTCACCATGTGCATGCGGGCTTGAAAGCTCATAATCTTTTCAAGAGAGACACAGAATATATAGTNCAGAACAAACAGATTGTTTTGATAGATGAGCATACTGGCCGCACAATGGAAGGAAGGAGATTATCAGAGGGGCTTCATCAGGCGTTAGAGGCCAAAGAAGGTATGCAAATTCAAAGCGAAAGCCAAACTTTAGCTTCCACAACATTTCAAAATTACTTTCGAATTTATAAGAAATTGTCTGGCATGACAGGAACTGCAGATACAGAGGCATTTGAGTTCAGCCAGATCTACGGATTAGATGTAATTGTTATACCTACAAATGTGCCGATGACCAGGGAAGATGCGAATGATTTGATCTATCTTTCGATGGAAGAAAAACTAGAGGCGATCCTTCGTGACATAATTGATATACGAGACAAGGGTGCTCCGATTTTAGTAGGGACCGCCTCCATCGATACATCAGAAATATTGTCAAAATTCCTATCCGATAAGAAGATACCTCATGAAGTTTTGAACGCAAAATTCCACGAGAAGGAGGCTCAGATAATTGCGCAGGCCGGTCGCCCAGGGGCCGTCACAATTGCGACTAACATGGCTGGACGAGGTACAGATATTGTTTTAGGTGGCAAGTGGGAGTCCGAAGTGGCTAACTTAACGGAACCCTCGGAAGGAGACATATCAAAGATAAAGGCAGAATGGCAAAAAAGGCATGATGAAGTAATCGCAGCAGGTGGGCTCTATATTATAGGTACAGAAAGACATGAATCACGTCGGATTGACAATCAATTGAGAGGTCGCTCTGGTAGGCAAGGTGATCCAGGGTACTCTCGTTTTTACTTGTCTATGGAAGACAATTTGCTTCGAATATTTGCCAGTGAGGGAGTCAAAAATTTCATGCGAAAAATGGGCATGGAGAGAGGAGAGGCGATTGAGGCAGGAATGGTGACACGCTCCATTGAAAAAGCACAGAGAAAAGTAGAAGGAAGAAACTTCGATATACGAAAACAGTTGCTCGAGTACGATAATGTCGCAAATGATCAGAGGACTATAATCTATAGACAACGAAATGAACTGATGGCTAGCAATGATATTACTGACCTGCTAGATGGTATGCGCGAGGAAGTAGTCGAGCAGATAGTGGATACTTATATCCCCCCGCAAAGTGTTCCTGAGCAATGGAATGTGGAAGGTCTTGAGGAGTCTCTTGAGCAAGAGTTTAGGTCTAAACAGCCCATTAAAGAATGGTTAGAAGATGATACAAAGCTTTATGAAGATGAATTGAAAGTAAAAATCACTGAGACACTATACAGCGAGTATTCAGAGAAATGCTCGGTCATTGGTGAGAGAATGCGCGAATTCGAGAAGCAAATTACCTTGCAGATTTTAGATCGATTATGGAAAGAGCATCTTGCTACCATGGATCAGCTTCGGCAAGGCATATTTCTTCGGAGCTATGGTGGAAAGAACCCACGTCAAGAATATAAGCGAGAAGCATTTTCTCAGTTTACAGAGCTGATGAGTGCCCTTCAGCAGGAAGTAATAAAAGTTTTAAGTCATATTCAGATCAAACAAGAAGATTCGGCGGATGCGATTGGCAGACAAAGAGAAGAAGAGAAGGCACGTGCTCGCGTAAATTATCAGCATCAGTCTGTCTCGGCATTGTCAGGTGAGAGAAATGAGGGGCCGTCAGCTCCTACTAGTGCCTCCAAAGAAGGTGAGAAAAAGAAAAGTCCTTTTGTTAGGGATATACCAAAAGTTGGGAGGAATGATCCTTGTCCATGCGGGTCAGGCAAGAAGTTTAAACTGTGTTGCGGGAAGATAGGATAGAGATGGTCGTCGGTGTTAGCTTTAAAGGCAAGATCCATGAGGTGGCTGGAGTTCGATTATCAGCGGTAAGTGCAGGCATTCGTTATAAAGATAGACCTGACTTGGTTCTAATCGAGCTCGCTGAAGGAACGACCGTGGCTGGGGTATTTACGCAAAATGCTTTTTGCGCGGCACCTGTTCTGATTGCGAAGTCTCATCTGTCTTCTTCGAATCCGAGAATATTCATTATCAATACGGGTAATGCCAATGCAGGGACTGGTGAACCCGGCCAGCAAAATGCTATCAAATGTTGCCAGATCGTCGCAGAGCATGCGCAAGTATCGGTGGAACAAGTTTTACCGTTTTCGACGGGGGTGATTGGTGAGGAATTGCCTGTGGAGAAAATTGCTGCTGGTGTGCCACAAGCTTTAGATTTATTAGGCGCCAATAATTGGATGGACGCCGCTCACGGAATTTTAACTACCGATACTAGACCTAAACTAGTTTCAAAACAGATAGAAGTTGCTGGGGGCGTTTTGACAGTGACTGGAATGGCAAAGGGTGCTGGGATGATTCGCCCAAATATGGCCACAATGCTCAGTTATGTGTTCACCGACGCGATTATTGATAAAGATACTTTAGATAAGATCACAGCTAGACTGGTCAACGGATCATTTAACCGCATTACGATTGACGGTGATACTTCGACTAATGACGCTGCAATGTTGGCGGCAACTGGTAAGTCAGAAATTTCGATCTCTAGCTTGGAAACTACGGAGCAGGAAAAATATTTTTCATGTCTTCAGTATGTCTTTGAGCGACTGGCTGTTGAGTTAGTCAAAGACGCAGAAGGGGCAACTAAATTCATAACGATTAATATAAGTGAGGGCAAAGACGAACAAGAATGCTTAAAGGTTGCTTACTGCGTGGCTGAGTCTCTTTTAGTCAAAACTGCATTATTTGCCTCTGATCCAAATTGGGGTAGGATTCTAGCGGTTATTGGCAGAGCTGGATTAGAGAGTTTAGAAATCTATAAGGTTGATATTGATGTAGGTAATGTTCGGATCGTGTCCGGAGGAAAAATTGCTGATTCTTATACTGAGGAAGATGGTCAAGCTGTAATGAAGCACGAAGAAATATGTATTACCATAAACTTAGGTCGGGGTAATGCCAAAGAAACTGTCTGGACGTCTGACCTTTCTCATGATTATGTCCGAATCAATGCCGACTATCGCACATGAGAACATCTTCATAGTCCATGCAGAACTATATTCATGTTGCTGTCGGTGTCATCGTTAATGAAAAAGACGAGGTTCTCATTGCCTTGCGACCGAGTGGTAAGGATCAAGGCGGTCTCTGGGAATTTGCTGGTGGAAAGAAAGAGGAAACAGAAACTATTGAATTAGCCTTGGAAAGAGAATTTGCTGAGGAACTAGATATTAAATTAAAGTCCTATTTTCCTCTTCTTAAGATAAAACATAGTTATGAAGACGTTTCTGTTCTTTTAGATGTTTGGATGATAACCGATTACATTGGAACTCCTAAGGGGCTCGAGGGACAGCGCGTCGANTGGCGTTCTCTCAAGTCCTTAGAATGCATAGATTTCCCTGCCGCGAATAAAAAAATTATTAGAAGCATTAAATTACCAAAATTCCTTCCTATAACTCCAGACCTTGGAGATCTTAGTTCCGTTAAAAAGATTTTTAAGACCTATAATAAGCAGCAGATTGAGTTGGTGCAGTTTCGGCAAACCCATTTAAACGCAAATGAATACTTGTCTTGGTTCAAAGATGCACAAACTATTGCCAAAGAGTATAGTATCGAGTTAATTTTCAATGGTGATATANANAATNTTGACGTGTCCGAGGCTTCTGGATTTCATGCCAATTCAAGAAGATTGATGCAGATGTCCCAGAGGCCTATTGTAAGAGATAAAATTTTTGGTGCTTCTTGTCATAATCTAANCGAGTTAAAAAAAGCTATGGCTCTTGATGCGGATTATGTCTCACTTTCTCCGGTTTTACAGNCGAGTAAGTACGATGATTTCTCTTTAGGCTGGCAAACTTTTAAAAAGTTAGCGTGTGAAGCAGATATCCCCGTTTATGCATTAGGTGGTGTTGGTCCGAACGACTTAAAAACAGCACGATCAAATGGCTCGTACGGAGTATCTGGTATTTCTTCTTGGTTCAACAGGAGTGAAATTTAGCCAGGTTGATACCCAATCCAGGCTACTGAATATTTTCATTCTCTATGTCAATTTGTTGCGCTGTTGGTTCTCCTGCTATTATATTCTTTTCTGTAGCCCATTCGCCGAAATCTATAAGTTTGCAGCGCTCGCAGCAGAAGGGCCTGAACTCATTATCCTTGTTCCATTCGACGCTTTTGCTGCAATTGGGACAGCTAACTACTTTATAAGAGCTCATTTTTGCCTCGCTAGGATAAGATAATTCCTATGTACGGATTCGAACTCACTCTGGACAGATTGAATATCTTGTTCGTTATTGATTACATCGTCAGCGCGATTTAGGCGTTCCGATCGTGTGAGTTGAGAATCAATGATAGATTTAATTGTATCTTTTGAGCCACCATCTCTGGATAAAGTGCGCTCAAGCTGGGTCTTGGGAGAGATATCCACAACCAAAATACGGTCTACGAGTTTGTGCTGGTCCGTCTCTAAAAGTAAAGGTGATTCAAGAACCACATAATCAGATTTAGCACAAGCGATCGAACGGTTGATGGCGTCTCTGATAAGAGGATGTAAAAGATTTTCTAGCCAATCCTTTTGGTCTTCATCTTTAAAAATTATGCTGCGCATCCGCGGTCTGTTCAAAGTCTTACTTCCGGTTAGTATCTCAGCACCAAACCTTTCTTCAATTTTAGCGAGGGCATTTGTACCAGGTTGTACAACTTCTCTCGAAATCGCATCGGAGTTAATGACTTCGATATTATTATTTAAAAAAAATTGCGACACGGTGGTTTTACCACTGCCAATACCACCGGTTAGGCCTACGATATACATAGTCGCTAACCGAGAACACTAATTAAGTAAAAATTATTAATCTCTGTTCCCCACATTACGAATATTAAAGCCGCTCCTGCGAGATATGGTCCGAAAGGTATTGGGAGAGCTTTATCTCTGCTCAGAACTGTGACCATGAAAACTCCTGATACCGCGCCGATGAATGATGAAATGATAATACTCGCAGCCAAACTTTGCCATCCCAACCAAGCCCCAACAGCCGCAAATAACTTAAAATCGCCGTGCCCCATACCCTCTTTTTTCCTAATGATTTTAAATATCCAATTTATGAGCCATAAAGATGAGTATCCACAAATGGCACCTATGATGGCTTCATGGAGGCTTACTTCGACGCCAATACCGAGTGCATTTATAAATAACCCAAGCCAAAGGAGTGGTAGCGTAAGTTCATCAGGAATTAAATAATGATTTATGTCAATTATTGTGATTGTGAGTAAAGACCACACGAAAAGCATCATCAAAAAAGATGTTAAAGATAATTCAAAATTATATGCTAAAAGCCCCGTTAAACATCCACTGATCAGTTCTACAATAGGATAACGCCATGAGATTTCTTTCTTACAATTTGAACAATGCTTTTTGAGCNTAAAATAACTTACCAACGGGATATTATTCCATGGTTTTATATTTTGTTTGCAATGGGTGCAGTGTGAAGGAGGCCACAGCAAGTTAAATGTTTCGTATCGGTTGTAAGCAGGAGCATCTTTGATACCTATGCCTTTTGATTTCAAAAAGCTGCTGGATTCATGTATCCAGTTTCTATCAAGTATTATTGGGAGCCGATACGAGACTACGTTGATAAAGCTACCAACTATTGTGCCGAACAGAAAAGCGATGAAGAATAAAGACATCTTACTCCTTGGACCATATCTTGTTTACACTCTAAGGTGCTATTGCTTTTACGTCAGAGCTTGAAATACGTTAAATATATGCGGGAACGTTAAATATTACGTGTCCAGATGAACTATTTAGCCAATATAAACCTTAAATCTTTCTAGGCAAAGGTTTTATCCCGTCTAAGCTCTTATGGAGAGTTTATCATTGGGCTAGAAAGTTTGGCGTNGTAACAATTTTTACTTTAAAGTNTTGAAATTATTAGCTAAAAATTCATTTTTTGACAATGTGTTGGCCGAGTATTACTTGAAAAAACTTATGATGTGGTTTAATGTTTGNAGTNNAATCTATGACGCAATTATTAANACATTTGCACAATTTGTCCGCACATAGGCCGAATTTAGAAATCCNATTTTGTTTGAAACTTAAGGAGTTTAGCGATGGTAGTTGGAGGTAGAGGCTTACGTAATTTAATTTGGCTAACAGCTTTGACGATTAACTTCACTGCGGCTGCGCAAGATGTGACTGTAAAGGATGGTGTTTTCACGGAGGCGCAGGTTTCTTCTGGACAAGTTGTTTATGATGCTCAATGTAAAACTTGCCATAACATGCGCTTTTATAGAGACACNTTGAGATCGTGGAATAACCAACCTCTTCTATATCTTTGGGAATCGATTATGGGAACCATGCCTGCGGATAATCCAGGTTCCCTAATGTTCGAGGAATATACGGACGTGATAGCCTATATTCTTTCAGAGAACGGATTCCCAGCTGGTGAAACTAAGTTAGATCCGGATAACGGCATGGATAGCATTTCAATTATAGCNCCATAAGATTAAGAAGATGTTGCTATTTACGATTAATTTTGGTCCTGATTCTGATCTATAGTAGTTTCTAGACAATCGGCTTTAATGCGCGAGATGGTGCTTCGGTCGCTTGCACTCAATTGTAGATTGTATTTTTCTGAAATCTGATTCCACAAGTTTACATATTCACACTGAAACTCGTCTCTAGGCAGGTATCGACTTGGCCCACGGTCACGCTTACGCCTGATCTCTCTCCTTTCAACAAGCATTATGTTGAGAGGGTCATTGGAAAATTGAAGCTTCTGTTCGGGCATCCAACGGTCGCCGCCGTGGGTGTGCGCGTACATTCTTGGAATAACATGGTCCACTTCTATTTTTACAGCGACTTCAAAAGTTTCTCCAGTATATTCATCTAACCACTGACCTGTGCGCACTACGCAGTTCCTTGGATTTGTATAACGAACGTTACTTCTACTTGTAAGAATAAGCATTTCTTGTCGTGTGGACTGACAGTCTCCATCAAAGTCCTCTTCAAAAGACCAATCATCTTCATTAAAGAATTTCTCACGCCTTCTGTAATCAGTGAGCAAACTGTCCCTCGAACGTCGACCGAAATCAAATGTGTCCGGCATCTCACAGCCTGTCATATGGCAATGATAGGACTGTCCCCAATAATGACCACCATTAAGATCTGTATTACCTGCGTGACCGAGTAGTTGGGTTGGTAACCACAATAAAAGCCACCCACAAAAGAAGTAAACCGTTTTAATTGTCATTGTTTAACCTCCTAAACGTTCAATATTTTCATACTAGTAGAAGCGAGAAATCAATTGCNCGACAATGCTTTGTTAAGGCTCCTACAGATATGTAATCAACTCCAGTTTTTGCGACATTAACCAGAGATTCCTGGTTAATGTTTCCTGACACTTCTAGCTTCGCATTTCCAGGATTTATTGTAACTGCTTTTCGTATATCTTGAAGCTTAAAATTGTCTAGCATAATTATATCTGGCTTCGCACTTATTGCCTCGCTAAGTTGTTCTAAGTTTTGAACTTCAACTTCAAGAACTTTGTTTGGGTTAATTTTGCGGGCCGTCGCTATAGCATTCGAAATGTTGCCGCATGACTGGATATGATTCTCTTTTACTAAGTAAGCATCATAGAGCCCTTTTCGGTGATTGGAGCCGCCGGCAACTCTGACTGCATACTTTTGTGCATTTCTCATCCCTGGAAGTGTCTTGCGTGTGTCTAGCAAGATGACTGAGGTGCCTTTTAACCTTTCAGTATATTGCTTAGTAATAGTGGCCGTTCCCGACAAAGTCTGAAGGAAATTGAGAGCGGTTCGCTCACCCGNGAGGATAGCTCTTGCATTTCCAACAATTTCTGCCACCTGCGCATCCTTTTTAAGGCTATCACCATCCTTAAAGTTCCATTGAATTTGTANACGACTATCAATATTTCTATAGGTTTCTTCCACCCAGGCGATTCCACAAAGTATGGCTTCCTCGCGGCAAAGTATATGGGCCTTAGCTTGAAGGTTGTCTGCAATAAGTAGAGAGGTGATATCGCCGTCACCGATATCCTCTTGTAGGGCTAAGTTTACGATAAGGGCCAAGTCGGTAGGTAGAGAGCTATCAGTCATTTAATTTGGTGTTTGTTTTAATGTAAGGGAGGCGCCTACCTGAGAGAAGTCGATCTCACTAAGTGCACTCATGCCTAATAAGATTGTATCGTTAAACATGCTTGGAGTAATGCTTGCATCAATATCGTAGAGAGAAATGTTCCCTAATGTTAGCGAGGCTACCTTTGTTGAGTAAACGTTGACAATGCCGTTAGCTGTAGCAGCTTGTCTGGCCTCACCTTTTGGGAGCCCGGCTTGATTAGCTATGCTTTCTGGTATTGCAACGTCTGTTGCTCCTGTATCAACAAGAAAAGTGACAGGTATACTATTTATTTTCCCGTTCGCGATATAATGACCTTGTCGGTTTCTTTTTAGTTTAACTTCCCGCACTCCGGAGATTAATTCAATGGATGCAGGATTTTGATTGGGATTGACTCGTTCCTGTAAAAGATCATCAAAAAATATTGTTAGTAAAGCAAGCCCTATTGAAAGGCTGAAAATCAGCATTCCTTTACCAGCAGTCCGTCCTGAATTGTCGTTTGTGGAAGAAGGCATCTAATGAATTATGAACCAACCCAGTCGGAATGGAAAGTTGATCTATAAATAAATCTGACGAGCTATGAATTAAGATGTTTAATTAAACACAGTGATGAATTAAGCCTNAGGGCTTAACATCTNCTCTAAAAATAAATAGNCTATGTTATTATGCCGAATNAATTCTTATGGAATGTAGATATGGACTTTGAGATCAGGGACCATTTGCTCCAAGGCGNAAAGCAGTTGCAGTCCCCGAATTCGAGCGAAAGGGAAGAAGAATCGGATATTAGTCTACTTGTNATNCATAACATAAGTCTCCCGCCGGGAGAATACGCGACTGGATTCATAGACCAGTTGTTTTGTAATCAGTTGGATTCAAAAGCACATCCTTACTTTAAAAAAATATCGGAGTTGAGGGTNTCGGCGCATTTATTAATTTCGCGAACGGGCTCCATGACACAATATGTACCTTTTAATCGTAAGGCATGGCATGCCGGAGACTCTGTTTTTCTTGACAGGGAAAACTGTAACGATTTTTCTATCGGAATTGAGTTAGAAGGAACTGACAATGAGCCTTTCACAGAAGAACAATATCAACACTTGATCAAAGTGACGAATGTGTTACTAAAGAGGTACCCTTTGATCAACCGTTCGCGAATTAAGGGTCACAGTGACATAGCGCCGNAGCGCAAGACTGATCCTGGGCCGTTTTTTGAATGGGATACGTACCTTAAGGAGTTGGATTANGCTTTGGCNTTNANTTCAGACTGCGAGCCGGCCTTGTAATCAGACTNCTAANANAAAACACAAATACCCGAGTAANCTGCTGTGAATTGTAGTATCTGATCAAAAGTTGANCAAAAAATTTGTAGTATTCGACTATCTATATTTCTAATTCATTGAAAAGTATGGCTATTATAAGTCTGATTTGGGTGTGNTTAATNTTTGATTTATGTAGTAATNTTACAANNNTAGTCAAATTAAGCTAGGATTTCGAGTGTTTTTCAAATAANATAATNNNAAATATGTAATTATATTACACACATAGTTACTAAGAGCCTGCTAAGTTGCGAAGTTCGCCAGTGATCCTGGCGGCACATAGGATTTCGGTATGACTCACGATAATGATGTTAACCCTGAAGAGACAAAAGAGTGGCTCGACGCGCTGCACTCCGTCATAAAAGAAGAAGGGATAGAAAGAGCGCACTATTTAATTGGAAGACTCTCCAATAACACCGCTAGGGTTAACCCAAGTATTCCCTCAAAATCGGTGAGCTCCCCTTACTGCAATACAATCCCTCCCTCAAACGAGGATCGCATGCCCGGTGATATGTTTATGGAGCGGCAAATTAGGGGTATTGTGCGTTGGAATGCCATGGCTATGGTCATGAGAGCGAATCAACGCAACGCAAGTATTGGAGGACACATTTCAACATTTGCTTCCTCCGCGACCTTATACGATGTGGGTTTCAATTACTTCTTTAAGGGTCCGAGTGAAGAACATGAAGGAGATTTAATTTACTATCAAGGGCATTCATCTCCAGGTATCTATTCGAGATCTTACCTTGAAGGCCGACTGGATGAAACTCAGCTAGATAACTTTCGAGAAGAAGTAAAGGGCAATGGCTTGTCCTCATACCCGCACCCTTGGCTGATGCCAGACTATTGGCAGTTCCCAACTGTATCGATGGGGCTGGGCCCAATTCAGGCTATTTATCAAGCGCACATTATGAAGTATTTAAGTAGCAGGAATCTGTTAGATAATTCTGATCGCAAGGTCTGGGCTTTTTTGGGTGATGGTGAAATGGATGAACCCGAATCACTGGGGGCCATAAGTAAAGCATCGCGTGAGAAGCTTGATAATTTAATTTTTGTGATCAACTGTAACTTGCAACGTTTAGANGGGCCCGTAAGGGGNAATGGTAAAATCATCCAAGAGTTAGANGCCGTTTTTCGTGGAGCCGGATGGAACGTTATTAAAGTAATTTGGGGTCGTCACTGGGATCCGCTTTTTCAGGCAGATACAGNGGGGGTCTTGCAGTCTCGAATGGATGAAGTGGTTGATGGTGAGTATCAAAATTATGCAAGCAGGGGCGGTGCGTACACTCGAGAGCACTTTTTTGGCAAGAGTCCTGAGTTGTTGAAGATGGTAGAGCACTTGTCTGATGNTGACATCATGGCNTTGAATCGNGGAGGACACGACCCTTTCAAGGTTTATGCGGCCTATGCGGAGGCTGTAAAATCCGTTGGAAAACCCACCGTGATTCTCGCTAAGACCATCAAAGGTTATGCGTTTGGTGCTTCCGCTGAGGCGCAAAATGCGACACATTCGGTCAAGAAGCTGGATATCGAATCTCTCAAAAAGTTTCGCGACCGTTTTGGAATTCCAATCGAAGACAAGAGCCTTGGGGATGTTCCATATTACCGACCTCCAGAGGATAGTTTGGAATTAAGGTACATGAGAAAAACGAGGGAGCCTCTGGGAGGCTCGGTTCCTCAACGTAGAAGTCAAACATATGCATTAAAGGTGCCTGCGCAAAGTGTCTTTGAAAACCAGATAAAAGGTAGTGGAGAGAGAGAAATTTCGACGACCATGGCTTTTGTGCGCTTATTGAGCTCCCTATGCAAGGACGAAGACATAGGTCAACGTATTGTTCCTATCGTGCCAGATGAAGCCCGAACCTTTGGTATGGAGGGTATGTTCAGGCAGTTGGGTATATATTCGTCTGCAGGGCAATTATACGATCCGGCTGACTCAAACCAAGTCATGTTCTATCGGGAGGACAAAGAAGGCCAAATGCTGGAGGAAGGGATTACCGAGTCTGGGTCTTTCTCTGCATGGCTCGCGGCCGCGACGTCTTACAGTGTCAGTAACTACCCCTTAATTCCGTTCTATATTTATTATTCAATGTTTGGTTTTCAGCGAGTGGGCGACCTTTGTTGGGCCGCCGGGGATTCTCAAGCTAGAGGGTTTTTGATTGGAGCTACAGCAGGAAGAACGACCCTAAACGGGGAGGGGCTGCAACATCAAGACGGGCACAGCCACGTCTTATCTTCGACTATCCCCAATTGTATCAGTTATGACCCAGCCTATTCCTATGAACTGGCTGTTATTATCAAAGATGGTATTCGCCGGATGTATCAGGAAATGGAATCGGTTTTCTACTACATAACGACCATGAACGAAAATTACCAGCAACCCGAAATGCCAAAAGGCGTTGAGAAAGACATCATAAACGGGATGTATCTGCTGGAGGATGGAAACTCTAAAGAATTTAAAGTTGGAAAACCGATTAACAAAGAGCATCGTGTGCGGCTCCTGGGCAGTGGTACGATTCTGAGAGAGGCACGGAAAGCGGCTGAACTTCTGAGGACAGAGTACTCGGTGGCCGTTGATGTATGGAGTGTGACAAGCTTCAATGAGCTTCGGCGAGAAGCTCTGGAAATTGGCAGAGAAAATATGCTCAACTCTGATAAAAAGCCTAAAGTACCNTTCGTTACAGACAAACTTTCCAAGCAAGCCGGGCCAGTTATCTCCGCGACGGATTATATGAAAATTCATTCTGATCAGGTCCGGGAGTTNATTCCGGATACATATCGGGTGCTTGGAACGGATGGTTTTGGAAGGAGTGACAGNCGAGAGCAGCTTAGGCACTTTTTTGAAGTTGATATGAAGTTCATTGCAGCCGCCGCTTTATACGAACTCAAGGAGGCTGGACTTATTGATGGAAAAATTCTGGCAACCCATTATAAAAGCCTAGGAATAGATAAAAATAAAGCAAACCCAATCTACCAATAATTTCCGAATCTTTGAGATTGCGAAGGAGTATTGGATTGACAATTAAGAAAATAACGGTTCCTGATCTNGGTGAGGCTACTGAAGTAGAAGTCATTGAGCTGTTGGTTAGTGTCGGCAAGAAAGTTCAGGAAAACGAATCGCTGTTGGTCCTTGAGAGCGATAAAGCGGCGATGGAAATACCTGCGCCAATGTCTGGCATCATTAAGGAAATATCGGTGAATCTTGGCGATCAAGTAACGACAGGTGTTGAGATATTGACACTTGAGATTGATAACGGCCAGGAAATTGTTGCCGAGGAGCGCTCCGATAAATCTGTATCCGAAGAAACAGAAATCGCTGAAACTAAAGAAGAAGCAGATCGAACAGAAGGTAAATCGAATAATAATCTAAATGAGACAACTTCAATCACCATAGAGGTGCCTGATCTTGGCACTGAAGATGAAGTTGATGTCATCGAACGTCACGTAAAGGTTGGCGATCATATAAACGCTGATGATTCTCTTCTAACCGTAGAGTCTGATAAAGCAGCGATGGAAGTACCTTCACCAAGCTCAGGTGAGATAGAGAAATTGCTAGTAAAGGTCGGCGACAAAGTAAAAACAGGATCCAAGATTGCATTGCTCAAGGCGGAAGTTAGGGGAAATAATGAGTTAAATGCGGNGAAAGGGCACGGAGGTAATGACTTAGAAGAGGAGAATACGACCGTCGATCCATCCGATTCTGAAAAAGCATTGGAAGGCAGCCCTGCGGAGAGTTTGCTGCCGCAGGACGACAACAAAGAGTTTGTTGCTCCATCTCCTCGAGCTGAGGTGTATGCGGGGCCCGCAGTCCGAAAACTAGCTAGAGAATTAGGTGTGGATCTGAATATTGTCCAAGGATCAGGAGCAAAAAATAGGATCGTTAAGGAGGATATTCAAGGGTTCGTGAAGCGGAGATTAAGTGGAANTGAGTCAAGCGGTTCAGTGAACTTCGGGGTACCCGACTTGGATTTTAGTCAATTTGGGCAGATTGAGGAGCGTAAGAGGTCAAAGCTAGAAAAAGTTACCGCTTTAAATATGTCTCGAAGCTGGAGNTCGGTGCCCCATGTCGCGCAATTTAATGAGGCGGATGTGACGGATTTGGAGAAGTTTATCTCTGAAATAAAAACAGAAGCAGAAAAGAAAAAGATTAAGCTTACTTATCTTCCTTTTCTGTTGAAAGCCTGCGCGAAGACTTTAGCGGAATACCCGAAGTTTAATGTTTCACTTCATTCTTCGGGAGAATATGTGATTCAGAAAAAGTATTGCCACATCGGGATTGCTGTTGCAACAGAAGCCGGTCTACTTGTCCCAGTTGTGAGGGATGTGGATAAAAAATCAATTTGGGATCTGGCTTCTGAGGTGTTGGAGCTTTCTTCTAAAGCTAAAGAAAGAAAATTGGGAATTGAGGATATGCAGGGAGCTTGTTTTTCAATCTCAAGTTTGGGTGCTCTAGGGGGCACGGGATTTATACCNATAGTTAATTCCCCAGAAGTCGGAATTCTGGGTGTCGCGAAGACTGAGGTTAAACCCGTTTTTATTGACGGAGAGTTTAAGCCTCGAAAGATGTTGCCCTTCACATTGTCTTACGACCACCGAGCCGTGAATGGAGTTGACGGGGGTTTGTTTGCAACATACTTGACCAAGGTGCTGACAGATGTTCGTCATTTAATCTTGTAGATTTGGTCAATCATCAATGAAAGCACACTAAGCCGGATAAAAGATGAAGGAATCTTCTTTGGAGAATTTTTCTATCTTGCAGTTGTAGGCTTGAGACAGATTCTCCTCAGTTAAAATTTGTTGCTTGTCTCCTACTATCGGTTTACCGTTTTCAAGCATGAGAATTAATTTATCGCAGAACTGATTTGCGTAGTTTATGTCATGGGTCGCTAATAAAAAGCTAGCGGATGTTTGAGTGACTCTTTTTGTTAGAATATGGCTTAAACGAACCTGAAACGCGATGTCTAAATGGTTGGTGGGTTCGTCTAGAAGAAAAATCTTGGGATCTTGTGCCAGAAGCAAAGCGATACTAACTCTTTGAAGCTCTCCACCAGATAAGGTATGGAGCTTTCGTTCTTTCAGCGTTTCCAGCCCGAGCTCGCCGAGAATACTATCAACCATTTGTAAATCAGTGAGTGAGTCTTCGATCAGGGATCTATGGTGCGGGTGCCTTCCTAATAGTACTGTTTCCAAAACTGTTGCTGGTAGACTACTTAAGCCTTCTTGGAACAACATTCCAATATGCTGAGCAAGTTGGTTCCGACTATAATCCTTCATTGGAATTGAATCGAGTAAAATGGAACCACCTTTTGGGCTTAGTATGCCTGCGAGGCATTTTAGCAAGCTTGTTTTGCCCGCTCCGTTTTTGCCTAGCAGTCCCCAGCGTTCACCTTTATTGATAGTCATACTCAAGTCGTGTAACAACGTTTTNTTACCCACACTTAGTATCAATGATTTTAAGCAAAGTTTTGTCAAAATTATCTCTTTGTACTACTACNATGCAAAATTATTAAAAAGCTAGGAACACCTATGATTGCTGTAAGTACACCAACTGGGAGCTGCTGCGGAGCAATTACCGTTCTGGCAAGGCTGTCTGCGATGATTACGAAACTACCACCTAAGAGAGCAGACGCTGGAATCAAAACACGGTGGTCGCGCGCGCCGAGCATTCTTAGCATATGGGGTGTCACTAGGCCGACAAATCCCACTGAGCCCGCAATAGTGACTGCNACAGCTGTAAACAATGAAGCAGAAAAATACAATATTAGTCTCAACAAGTTAAGATTTATGCCTAAACTTAAAGATATCAATTCGCCCCTTGAAAGAACATTTAAAGATCTAGAGATTTTTAGTCCGCCGACTAATCCAAGGGTGATAAGCAAAAAATGGCCAAGATAAACTCTGCTTTGACTTAGGTCGCCCATCAGCCAAAAGAGCATGGAACGCACAGTACTGGATGGGCTGGTAGTAAGTAAAAGATTAAGCAAAGCTCCCCATCCGGCTGACACCACAACTCCCGTGAGTAGCAGCCTTATTACCGACCAGTTGCCAAACTGGTTACTGATACCAAACACGATTAAAGTCGACACTATAGCGCCGGCAAATGCAGCATTCACTAATAGAAAGCTACTGGCTCCTAAAAGGATAGCTGAGAGTGCGCCTACCGCCGCGCCACCTGAAACTCCAAGTATATAGGGGTCTGCGAGCGGGTTTCTTAGTAACACTTGCATCGCGACCCCAGACATCGCCAGCAAACTCCCTACGGTAAATCCAGCTAAAGTCCTCGGTATGCGGATTTCGTTCAGAATTTGATTCGTTAACCCATTCTGAGGAGACAGAAAATGTAGAAATATTTGGTTAAGGCTTAACTCTGCAGAGCCACTTAGTAATGAAAATAGCACCGCGATACTCGTAAGTGCTATAAGAAAGCCTAGAAGGAGGTAGTGTTGCTTNAAAATCATGGGATTAAAACTATTCCAATGTTGAAAACTTATTCTGACGCTTATCGTTAACTATTAAAATGAACATATCCAAATCAAACAGGCTCAATCATAAATGTAAAAATATTTTAAGTCATTTCGAGTCAGGTATGCTTCATGCATTAAGGTCGCTTAAAGACTGTTTTATTGTGCGATAAGGCAATTATGATGTTATCGTTTGATTTTGCTAATTGAGTGAGCAGGAGCTAAGACAAATATGCCTTCTTTTGATGTTGTATCTGAAGTTGATATGCATGAAGTAAATAATGCGATCGATCAAGCTAACCGAGAAGTAAACACGCGATTTGATTTTAAAGGAGTTGAGGTTAAGTTTGAACTAACGGACCAAGAGGCGATCCTGATTTCTGCTGAGGCCGAGTTTCAAGTGCGACAAATGGTAGAGATACTCCGATCCAAGGTGATAAAAAGGGGAGTTGATGTTAAGGCGTTACGAGAAGGAGACGTTGAAATAGTGGGTCAGAAGGCGAGCATGACTGCTAAAATTCAGCAAGGGATTGAACCCGAACTTGCTAGGAAAATTGTGAAAATGGTGAAAGAAAAGAAGATGAAGGTACAAGTCGCCATTCAGGGCGATAAACTTCGCGTTACCGGTAAAAAGAGGGATGACCTACAAGCAGTTATTGCATTTTTAAAAGATTCAAGTTTGGGAATTCCCTTGCAATACGTCAACTTTCGAGATTGAAAATGCTGTTCTATTTTAAAATTTAAAACCCCTTGTAGTTTGAGTATCGACCAGTCATGCAAACTTTGAAGATTCAGATGTTAAGTCGCTGGAAACAGCTTTTGCTAATTCTTGAACCTTACGCACAGACAGGGCCGCTAGGGGCTTTTTTTTTAGGAATAACATCCGGCTTCCCTTTTGCCTTGATCGGGGCGACTTTAACTACGCGACTCGCACAAGAAGGAATTTCAAAGAGTTCGGTTACCGCGTTCGCACTTACCTTTTTAGCCTATAATTTTAAACCGCTTTGGGCGCCGATTGTGGACAATATAAGTTTGCCGATGATCGGTCATTTTGGCCAAAGAAGATCCTGGCTTTGGTTTGTCAGTTTCTTGTTAATTTGTTCAATTGTATCACTCGGGGTCGCAGACCCGAGTCAGGCTATTCTAATGGTCGCAATATCTGCAATAGCCGTCGGCATTTCTGGAGCTACCTTAGATATAATAATCGACGCATACAGAATTGAGCTTCTTGAACCACACCAGTTAGGTGTTGGATCCGGCATGTCTCAGTATGGCTGGAGGATTGGAGCCGCATCCGCAGGAGCATTNGCGCTGATTGTCGCAGAAAGATATGGNTGGTCTATAGCCTATGTCACAAGCATAATATTTGTATTGCCGGCAATATTGGTAGGTGTGATTTTGGGAGAACCTTCACGCCATATTGAGAAAATAGGCAGTGAAAGGCTTTTTCAAGGCCTGTTTGAATATTTCAGCCCGCTCTTGGAGTTTGTGAGAAGAAAGGGCGCTTGGTTAGTCCTCTTTTTTGTGCTGATTCATAAAATTGGCGATACACTAGCGAACCTCACTTTGCGTCTTTTGTTTGATGATTTGGGGTTCAGCAACGAGGAGATCGCATTTTATGATGTTGGTTTTGGCTTCATCGCTTTCCTAGTCGGAATTTTTGTAGGAGGCATCTTGTTTTCGCGGATGGGGTTAAAAAAATCAGTCTTTGTAAGTTTGGTTTTGATGGCTGTTTCTAATTTTAGTTTTGCCGCACTGGCATTGGTTGGTCATTCAAACTTAGGTATGGCGACAGCGGTTGGCTTTGAAAATTTTGCTAGCGGTATTGGCGGGGTGACGGTGGTCGCTTATTTATCGGCATTGTGTAATCTTAGGTTTACAGCGACCCAATATGCCTTGCTTTCAGCACTCGCAAGTATTGCTGGTAGGCTTTTGACAGGAACGATGGCAGGTAGTTTGATTACAGGTATGGGTTACGTGAGTTTTTATCTGCTTACCACGCTATTAGCGATGCCTGGAGTTGTTTTGTTCTGGTATATGATTCAAAAAGGGTTGGTGGATTTAAAACCAGAAGGAGAGGCCAATTTTTGAAAAATTCGTTTTGAAAGATTAATTATCAACCGTAAATTAAATCCAGCCATATTTTTGCAGAGATATCTTTTCCCCAGAGAACATGATGCCCTCATTCTCTAATTTTGACCTCTGAAGATGATACTTTTTGGTTCCACTCTCAAAAGAAATGGATCCTTCTGAATTTATAACTCGATGCCATGGTAGACTGCTCTCTGGAGGAAGGTGTTTGAGTGTGTAGCCTACATAACGAGCATATCCTGGCAACCCGGCACGATCCGCCACAGCACCGTATGAGATCACCTTGCCTCGTGGAATATGGGAAACGATAGACCAAATTGCTTCTTTTTTATTCATGAGGTAATAGCGCGGGGCCAAAGCTAACTTTCGTACAATGGTAAGGTTATCAGCCTCTCTTTAGAAGGATAAACTGTTGCAGCGTCTCTTAATTATATTTATTGTGGTACCCCTCCTGGAAATGGTTATTCTATTCGAGGTGGCGGATCAGTTTGGCGGTCTTTCGACTCTTTTGTTGGTCATACTCACGGCTGTTGTCGGTTTAAGCATTCTCAAAAGACAGGGCCTCTCGACTCTTTCGAGAGCTCATAGGAGGCTAAGCTCGGGACAGCTCCCAGCTCAAGAAATCGTAGAAGCTATGCTGCTCGCAGGAGCTGGGGCGCTTCTGCTTACCCCTGGATTTCTTACCGATTTCTGCGGGTTTGTCTTTTTGACTGGGTTTTTTCGTCAGCTAATTGCTGCCTGGATAATTCAGAAGGGATTTTTAAGGACAATGGAGATAGGGCAGAGCAACGATCAAGGCTATTGGACAAAAACGCAGCACAAACCAGACTTTGGATCTGATAATGTCTACGAGGGAGAGTATACAAACGAAGATAGTGTTGAAACAATCGAGGACNTAGATAAAAAAAAGTAGTAAAAACAATTATATAGGTGATATCTGCGGAGATAAAGTATAAAAATATCTATAGAATTATTCTCCAGCTATTGAAATTTAGACATCAAACCCCATCTTGAAAGCATCGTTTGGACCGCAGCAGCCCTGATAATTGGAACGCTGCAAGATATAGAGAAAATGTTCAATAGTGGCTAGTTCACCGGGCTTTTCCGCTTGAAAGCATTAAACTTTTTTAAAAATTGTTTGACCTAGGAGACGTAAGAATGAATATCCGGCCTTTACAAGATCGTGTCGTAGTAAGACGCATGGAAGAAGAAACAACCAGTTCGGGAGGAATTGTGCTGCCTGGTTCGGCCACAGAGAAGCCTGCGCAAGGCGAAGTCCTCGCGGTGGGTCCTGGAAAGCGTTTAGAGAGCGGGGACAGTCAGCCAGTTGATGTGAAAGTGGGTGATACCGTTGTTTTTGGGAAATANTCCAGCAATACCGTGAAGATTGGCGAAGAAGAATTACTAATCTTAAATGAGAATGAAATTTTTGGTGTTATTGAGTCTTAGCAAGCAAATTAGACATAACTTCAATTACCATTTAGACAAGATAGGACATTAAAAATGGCTAAAGATGTAAAATTNGGCGATACAGCCCGACAAAAATTGTTAACAGGTGTAAATACCCTAGCTGATGCGGTTAAGGTTACCTTGGGACCGAAAGGTCGAAACGTTGTGCTTGATAAATCTTTTGGAGCACCAACCGTCACTAAAGATGGNGTCTCAGTTGCAAAAGAGATTGAGCTCGAAGACAAATTCGAAAACATGGGTGCACAAATGGTTAAAGAAGTCGCATCCCAAACTTCTGACGTGGCTGGTGACGGTACAACTACTGCCACAGTTCTTGCGCAGTCTATACTGAATGAAGGTTTGAAATCAGTTGCGGCGGGAATGAATCCAATGGACTTGAAGCGTGGCGTTGACAAGGCGGTATCCGCACTGGTCTCTGAAGTAAGCGACTTGTCTTCTCCGTGCGAAGACTCTAAGGCGATAGCTCAAGTTGGCACCATTTCTGCCAACTCTGACGAAGCTGTAGGCGAAATTATTGCTGAGGCTATGGAGAAGGTGGGTAAGGAAGGTGTAATTACCGTTGAAGATGGTTCTGGTCTTGAGAATGAACTAGACGTCGTTGAAGGTATGCAATTTGATCGAGGTTATCTCTCCGCGTACTTCATTAACAATCAGGATAGTATGAGTGCCGACTTAGAAAATCCGTTTATTTTGCTGTTCGATAAGAAAATTTCTAACATTCGTGACCTTCTGCCTCTACTTGAGTCAGTAGCAAAGGCTGGACGACCGCTTCTAGTTATTGCTGAGGATGTGGAAGGCGAGGCGCTGGCGACTCTGGTGGTTAACAACATGCGGGGGATTGTGAAAGTAGCAGCAGTCAAGGCCCCAGGCTTTGGAGATCGCCGGAAAGCTATGTTAGAAGATATAGGAATCCTAACCGGTGGAACCGTGATTTCAGAAGAGGTTGGTTTAAACCTTGAAGGAACAACGGTTGAAGATCTAGGGTCAGCCAAACGCGTTCAGATTAGCAAGGAAAATACCACGATCATTGATGGTGCCGGAGATGCTAAAAATATTGAAGGGCGTGTTGGACAAATACGTGCTCAAATAGAAGAAACTTCTTCAGATTATGATCGAGAGAAGTTGCAGGAGCGGGTAGCTAAATTAGCTGGAGGAGTTGCTGTAATTAAGGTCGGTGCAGGTACCGAAATAGAAATGAAAGAGAAAAAGGCTCGTGTTGAAGATGCGCTTCATTCTACGAGAGCTGCCGTTGAAGAAGGGGTTGTACCCGGAGGTGGTGTGGCTTTGGTACGTGCACTTCAGAAAGTAGAAGGTCTCACTGGTGACAATGAAGATCAGAATGTCGGCATTGCCCTTCTGCTCAAAGCNGTCAGCACTCCACTTAGGCAAATCGTAGCAAATGCTGGGGAAGAATCCTCTGTAGTCCTTGATAAAATTAAACAGGGCGACGGTAATTTTGGGTTCAATGCAGCGAGTGGCGAATATGGAGACATGATAGAGATGGGAATCCTTGATCCAGCAAAAGTAACGAGAACTGCGCTTCAGGCTGCAGGATCGATTGCTGGGCTGATGATTACTACTGAGGCCATGGTTTCAGAGCTTCCGGAAGAAGCTCCTGCTGCCGCTCCAGCTATGCCAGATATGGGCGGCATGGGTGGAATGGGCGGAATGATGTAAGTTCTTTAGCTCAGTTTTATTGAGTGTGAAAAAGAGTAAGCAATAAAAAACGCGACCTATGAATACATAGGTCGCGTTTTTTTCATATTGATTAAAATTAAACGAACTCGATTAAAACTAAAAGCACCGCCATTAGCCCTATACCGCAATGTATCACTCCCGTTACTGACGTCATTGGGCCAGTTTTACCCTTAATCGCATTGATCTCCAGAGCAGCAACAAGAAGAAGAGTAAGAAGTATGGCAGAGGAACTGGCACCGCCTTCTGAGGAAACTGGTATCCGCCCTATTCCGGAGAGATGCCCTGAAGCTCCCATAAAGAAAAGCATTGGTAGGGAAAAAAGAGTATTGGTTCTGGATGCAAGGCCCGCTTTACCCAGAGCTCCTGCAGCANCAGGAAGTGCTTCCCCTCCGCCAAGCACTTGGTCGTTAGACGCGATTACGATCTTCTGATTTGGCCAGATTATCAGCCAAACGTTTAAGAACATCAGAGTGCCCATAACCATTCCGAGTGTTATATAGTAATTTATTGCTCCGCCTAAATAAGCCGCCAGTATCGTGCCGGAGATAAAAGTAAAAAGTGCTCCGTATCGAAACCACCATAGAGCGCGTGGCACTAATTTTGATATTGCGGCAGATTTCCCATCAGCACTTGTTTCCTTGAAATATTCTGTTTGCACGAAATTAAAATAGTAAAGTATGCCTATCCAAATGACGCCGGCAAACATATGGATCCACCGAAAAACATAGCTAATTAAATTTTCAAATTCCATTGTCTTAGTCCCAATTTTGATCAATGACATTGTTATTATACGCTTTATCGGCCCGAAGAGACTGAAGTTAAAGTAATGTTTTTGCTATCGATAATATCGCTCTTTTTTGTCTGAGGGATGACAAGGGGCATTTAATTAAAGGATAATATGCGCTATGAGAGACAAAAACGAGCTAGGTGACATTCCNCCGTTAGTNCCAGAGAAGGACGACGTGGCTTCTCATATGAGCAATAAGAAGGCGCAGAGCCAGGAGATTGTGAGATCTAGTTACTATACCGAGAGAGTCAAAGTTAGCTCTTGGCCTGTTAGGGTAATGCTAACGATACTTACCCTCGTTGCGGCGGGAGGAGGGTATGCCGGCTATTATCTTTACGGAGAGTACCAAACAGATCTTCGTCAAGCTAACCTCAGGATAGGAGACCTAGAAGTTGCATTGGCGCTTGCGGGTCAGACTGCAGAGGAGTCTGATAGCAATCTCATGGACAATATTAGTCGAACCATTGAACAATACGATTTGCTTTGGGCGAACTGGAGAGCGAATAATAAACAGTTTGACGATATTCAGGGCGAAATTTCTCGGTTAAAAATAGCCAACGAAGGGCAAGACGAGACAACAGAAAATAATAGTAAAGCAATAGCTCTGGCCAACGAATCGATGATTTCAAGTGAAGCGCAAATTACAAACCTTAGCAATAACTACAATCAACTGATGAC
>NHGO01000005.1 GCA_002172295.1 Gammaproteobacteria bacterium TMED139
ATAAATCTTTTCCCCAGATAGATATTAATAATAGAACTTGGCCAGATCAGGTGATTAAAGAAGCACCTATCTGGTGTAGTGTGGATTTGCGTGACGGAAACCAAGCACTAATTGAGCCGATGTCAGTTGAACAAAAAAAGAGAATGTTCGATCTTTTGGTTGAGGTCGGATTTAAGGAAATAGAAGTTGGTTTTCCAGCGGCATCACAACCTGATTTCGACTTTGTAAGAAGCCTGATCAAGGAAGATAGAGTTCCTGGAGATGTGACAATTCAGGTGCTCACTCAAGCTCGACCTGAATTAATTCAACGGACATTTCAGTCTCTCAAAGGTGCGCGCAAGGCAATTCTCCATGTTTATAACTCCACATCGATAGTGCAGAGAGAAAAGGTATTTAAAACCGATAAGGCTGGTATTATTGAGATAGCGGTCGAAGGTGCAAAGGAGGTAAAACGCTGCGCTAATTCTCAGCCAGAAACTGAATGGGTGTTCCAGTATTCGCCAGAGAGCTTTACTGGAACTGAGGTAGATTTTGCGGTCGAAGTATGTGACGCCGTCAATGATATATGGGAGCCCACGCCAGAGAGCCCTTCAATTATTAATCTTCCGTCAACTGTTGAAATGGCGACGCCAAACATTTATGCGGATCAGGTTGAGCTATTCTGCAGAAATATTAAGAATAGGGATTCTGTCATAGTTAGTTTACATACNCACAACGACAGAAGCTGCGCGGTCGGAGCGGCAGAGCTTGCAGTTATGGGAGGAGCTCAGAGGGTGGAAGGCACTCTCCTCGGTAACGGCGAAAGGACAGGTAATATGGACATTGTTGTCATGGCTATGAATTTATACNGTCAGGGAATCGACCCGGGTTTAGACCTTCATGATATGGATCGCATAGTTTCGGTAGTGAGAGAGTGTACTCAAATAGACGTGCACCCCCGGCAAGCCTACTCAGGCGATTTGGTATTTACTGCTTTTTCAGGCTCTCATCAGGATGCGATAAAGAAGTGTCTTGATAGTTATAAAGAAGGATCGCCATGGGAAATTGCTTATTTGCCGATAGANCCNAGAGATATAGGTCGAACATATCAAGANGTTATCCGAGTTAACAGCCAGTCAGGAAAAGGAGGNGTAGCTTATGTTCTCGCCAACAAATTTGGTTTCCAATTGCCCCGTTGGTTGCAGATAGAGTTNAGCCAAGTCATACAGAGAACAACTGAAACGACTGGTGGNGAGATAAACCCAGATGAAATTTGGGACCTNTTTAATAAGCATTATCTTCAAAATAANAAAGTGATAAGTCTTGAGAATTTTAGGTTGGAAAAACAAGAGGGGCGAGAATCTTTTACTGCGCAGATTGACTATTTTGGTAAAGAAATTCCAATTAGTGGNCAGGGGGACGGAGTCTTAGATGCACTTGTTGAAGCTTTAAAGAATTCGATTGGTANTGATTTTGAAATCATGGAATATGGAGAACATGCCCTTGGCCAAGGGGCTGACGCCGAGGCAGTGACATATATTCAGATTAGGCATAAAGACCGCAGATACAGTGGTGTCGCGATTAGTAAAGATATTGTAGCTTCTTCAATAAACGCNTTTATGGGAGCGGCTAGCCAATTACTGAGTGAGCAGCAGGTTGCCGCTTAGTGGGTAGCTTNTAGCTTATTTCAACTTACATTAACCCACTAGCTGACTTGAGCTTAATTTGAATCAAACTATTTAGACATTTCATGCGACTAATTTCAAAAATCAGTATTCTTCCTTACATCGAATACTCGCCTGGCCGACATTTTAAGAGATCAAATTATTTTGATGGTGACGGACATTATGCATGTGATCGATGAAGATGAAGCGTTGGTGGGCGCTGCTCTTAATGGGTCTGCGCGTGCGTGGGAAAGGTTAGTGCGTCGATACGAGGGTAAAATCTATAACCAAGGACTTCGTCTGACAGGAAACAATTCAGACGCAATGGACCTGATGCAAGAGGTGTTTCTAGGAGTCTACCGAAACCTTCACAGATTTCGGGGAGACGCGAAGTTTAGTAGTTGGATTTTCCGAATTGCTCATAATAAAGCGATAGACATAAATCGACGGAAGCGGTTTATGACCATTTCTTCTGCTCAGGCGGGAGACCAAGGTGAGGATGATCTACTTGATAAAATTCCTGGTCGTTCAAGCTTGGAAGCAGAGGAGATTTTGAGTGATTACCAAACTAATAAAATTATAGTATCCATGCTATCAGAATTACCAATCAGCCAGAGATTAATCGTTGAGCTAAAGATTTTTCAATCTCAGACCTTTGATGATATTGCAAGCATCCAAGGAGTTTCAGTCAATACGGTCAAAACTCGTTTTTATTCGGCGCTTAAAAAGCTCAAAATTATTTCGGAGGAGAAAAATGTCTTGCCCTAAAACGCAACATCTTTTGAAAGAGTATTTCTCAGATGAACTTTCATTAATCGCCAAGAATGAGATAGAGGCTCATGTTTCATCTTGTGAGTTTTGTAANGCAGAATTTAGCGAGTTACTTGAAACGCGGAAAACCCTTGAAGGGTGGCAGCACCAAAGAGTGCCTCATTGGGATAGAGGTGAAGAACTATTTCGCAGGGAGAACGGAAACACTAATCGCGTATTTAGTTTCTGGGATAAGCTCCAATGGTTACCAACCGGTGCGTCTGCGGTGATGCTTATATTATTTTTGTTAAATACTGAGCTGAGCTCGAGTCAAGACGGTTACAATATTTCATTTGGTTCGCCCGATGTTAGCGTCGTTTATCTTGAAAACGAACTGTCGGCTTTTGAGGAGAGCCAGAGAGCTAATCTGGAGCAAGCGATCCAGCAAATAGAAGCGCGAGAGGATTCAAATAACGTAGAACTGCTGCGGGCTGCTCTATACCAAAATCAGCAAGATACGGCGGCGAACCTGGAAAGAATNTATGCTTTGTTTGATCAGCAGCGGGTACGAGATCTTGAAGATATGCGTGCTGGTTATCAACAATTAATGGACAGCGATTATGAAACACTGAGATCTTTGAGACAACTCGCGCAAATTGTCAGCTATCAAGAGCAGGGGCTATAACTGGTGCATAGCAAGAGGTTTCTAGAAGTTTTGTCAGTCGTTTTTTTCGCTTACATTGCGGCCTATTCGCACGCCCAAGAGGTCGATTTACTGAGAATTAAGGACGAATTGAANGCGGTTTCAATGAGGCTAGAGGAGAAGCTTGGGTTTCGGGAGGGTGCTGCCTTATTTGGCTTGAATCGTGGCACAGTCAATGCAGTTTACTTATATGGTCAAGGAGTCCTTTTAGAGATAAGAACACCCTTAGCTAATGAGCGAAATCGTTTGCAGCTTGCGTCATTGCATTCGACGATGCAAACGCTTCAGAATGAAAACCCTTTTGAGCAATTTTTATTACGAAACTCTGTGAGTGAGGATTTTTCTGGGGCGGATGATGAAAACGTCAGCTCATTTTATCAAGGCGTGTTGGGCAGAATAGAGACGATTGACTCNACATTATCTTTTAGTAGAGCTATTCAGCAAGCTCAAGATTCCATGCGTTTGCTCAGAGCTTTAGAGAATATTGATGATGCCGGTTACGAGGAGCTAAGGGCGGAACTTCAGGGTTTGAAGAGTGATATGGATAAAAATACCTCGGCCCTTGCGCAACTTGAGGAGGAGATGCAGGTTTGGTTTGGAACAGAGATTAAGTTTCCTCGTGAGAAAAAAGACGAATCGAATGCGCCGGAACGAGACTTTGATCGTCGACTTAGCACGCTTATCGAAACAATAGAGCCAATTAAAGAGTTGGCTGTCGAAAAAGCTGAGCAGTTAAAGGAAAGGGCGCAAATAGCAAAGCAAGACCACATCACTAAATGGGAAGGCTCTGTCTTAGAGTTCGAAATGAATCTATATAAGTACGTGTGCGATTCTCGGTTGTTTTTACAGTCTGTGCCATTGGATGAAAATGTAACCTTTTTACTGAAAGGCTTGGGGGAAGAATCGGAGAGTCTAGCTGGTCATTCAGACAAGCTGCATGTACTGACAAATTTAGATGTTAAGGAATGTCAAACTGCAAACATAGATCCGTCTGAGTTGCTGGANTTAGCCNATCAATACAGTCTTTAACTTGGGCAAGTTGGGAGCGAAATAGACAGTAAGCGATTAAGAAAAGTGCCATTTGGGGTGCCTCCAAATGACGTTTTCTTTCGCGAAGTTGCTAATTTCTGGAAATTTACCTAGGTCAGTCCAATGAGCGTTGGCATCGTGGAAGTCGGACCCGGCTGACATAAACAAGTNCTTCTTTAGGGCAGTCTCTTCCAAAGTTCGTTTAGTATTTGGATGTATACCGCCATAGCTTACTTCTATTGCGCTGCCTCCGGCCTGCTTGAATGAATCAATTAGCTTATTAAAATTACTNCTATTCAANTTATATCTACTGGGGTGGGCTAGGACAGCGATGCCGCCAGAGGCCGAAATTGCNTGATTGGCCTCTGACAAAGAGACCCAAGTAGCTGGAACATANGCNCGCCCGCCTTTGCCTAGGAATCGATTAAAGGCCTGCTGCCGGTTTTTGGACGCGCCAGATAAAACTAGAAAATCTGCCACATGGCTTCTTGTTACTGAGACGCATTTAAGAGCGTCTAAATAAGCTACTAGCCCATCAATGCCCGCTTTGACTAAGAGCTCGTTAATTTTTCCAGCGCGTTTATGCCGACTTGCTTGTTGACTAAAAAGCATTGATTTTAGGATATGATTTTTATGATCTATTCCGATGCCAACAACATGAATTTCTCGGTTTTGCCAGTTACAAGAAATTTCAACACCGTTGATTATTTGAACCTTGGAATTCCTTTCCGTCGTTGCTGTCATAAAATCATGATCTGTGATGGCAAGGTGCGTAATTTTGTTCTCTTCTGCTCGCTTTATGAGAAAGGATGGTGAGTGTTTCCCGTCGGAAAAATGGCTATGGCAATGCAAATCAGTTTTCATAGTCAATTATATCTTCGATTTCAGTGTCTGCTTTGATTGTTGCTAAAGTCACTAATAATTTTCTTTTTTAGTGCGCAAACCGCGTGTGTTAATTGCTTTAACGAATTGACGTCTGGCATGAACCTATACTTGACTATTTTACTTAGGTATTTAATAATACCGGGAAAATTAATACTAAATCGTATAGAAATGCTATGAGGTTAACAACTAAAGGGCGTTATGCCGTAACTGCCATGCTTGATATAGCGCTTCATGATGGTCATGGCCCTGTTAGTTTGGCAGATATTTCTCAAAGGCAGGCGATTTCATTGTCATATTTGGAGCAGCTATTCGCTAAGTTGCGGAAGAGTTCCTTAGTAAACAGTGTTCGCGGCCCAGGTGGCGGATATCAACTTCAAAGACAACCTACGGCGATTTACGTCGCAGAAATTATCGATGCGGTCGACGAGTCTGTNGACACAACTAAGTGCAGGGGTTCGGGAGACTGCCAAGGGGGTGAGATTTGTCTGACTCATCATCTTTGGGAAGATTTAAGTGGTCAAATTCATTCTTTCCTACAGAGTATAAGTTTGGCTGACCTAGTCACGAAAAACGAAGTGAAAGAAATTGCAAAAAACCAGGATCGTAAACAGATACGTATGGATGGTATTGGTGAGCAAAATCTACGATTGCCCGCCGCTAGTTTCTAACGAAGTGTAGGTGGAGAAAAGCATGCAGTTCCCTATTTATTTAGATTATTCGTCAACGACACCGGTAGACCCTCGCGTGGCCGAAAAAATGATGGAGTGTTTAACTCTGGAGGGTAATTATGGCAATCCGGCAAGCCGTTCACATTCGGTTGGTTGGAAAGCTGAGGAAGCTGTCGAAACTGCTCGAAGGCAGGTGGCCGACTTGTTGGTCTGTGATCCTCGGGAAATTGTTTGGACATCTGGCGCTACGGAAGCTAACAATTTGGCGATAAAAGGTATTGCACACTTTTACAGTAAGAAAGGCAAACACATAGTCACTTCTAAAATAGAGCATAAGGCCGTTCTCGACAGCTGCAGACAGTTAGAGAGAGAGGGATATGACGTGACGTACCTAGATCCAGATGATAAGGGAATTATATCGCCTGAACTTGTTGCGAGTACCATACGTTCCGATACCATCCTGGTAACGTTGATGCATGTTAACAATGAAATCGGTGTTGTTAATGATATTGAAGCGATTGGCAAGATTACCCGAGAGAAAGGAGTTATCTTTCACGTTGATGCTGCGCAAAGCCCTGGCAAGCTGGAGATCAATTTAGAAACCATGAAAGTAGACTTAATGTCGCTAACTGCCCATAAGATTTATGGCCCTAAAGGGGTCGGTGCATTATATGTGCGGCGAAAGCCACGTGTTCGTATAGAGCCGCAAATGCACGGCGGTGGCCATGAGAGAGGTATGCGTTCTGGA
The DNA here is from genome assembly GCA_002172295.1 of Gammaproteobacteria bacterium TMED139. GTDB lineage: Bacteria > Pseudomonadota > Gammaproteobacteria > Pseudomonadales > Pseudohongiellaceae > UBA9145. The sequence goes on from NHGO01000005.1 coordinate 6,427, forward strand.
ACCCTACCTACTCATCAGCTTGTTGGTATGGGCGAGGCTTATCGTCTTGCGAAAGAGGAAATGCATGAAGAGCATAAGAGAGTTTTAGCGCTTCGAAATCGCCTTTTAGAGGGTCTGAAAGACATAGAAGAAGTATATGTTAATGGAGATATCAACCACCGTGTTGCAGGGAACTTGAATATCTCCTTTAACTTTGTGGAGGGCGAATCTTTGATGATGGCACTCAGAGACCTTGCGGTATCTTCCGGCTCCGCTTGCACATCTGCTAGTTTAGAGCCATCCTATGTCTTGAGGGCGTTAGGCTTAAATGATGAGTTGGCGCATAGCTCATTGCGAATNACAGTTGGTAGATTTACTAAAGAGGAAGAAATTGACTACGCTATCGAAAAGATACATGACGCGGTAGGAAAATTGCGAGAACTTTCGCCATTGTGGGATATGTATAAGGATGGCGTCGATTTAGATCAAGTTAAATGGGCGGCGCATTAAAGCGATTAGCCATTTAGTATAAATTAATTAACTTTTTGGGGCTTGTGAGGACATCATGGCTTATTCAGATAAAGTACTAGACCACTATGAAAATCCAAGGAATGTGGGTAAATTGGATGATGATGACGCAAATGTCGGGACCGGAATGGTTGGGGCCCCGGCTTGTGGGGACGTTATGCGGCTTCAAATTAAAGTAGATGATGAAGGCGTAATTGAAGATGCAAAGTTTAAAACTTACGGTTGTGGATCGGCTATCGCATCTAGCTCTCTATTGACGGAATGGGTAAAAGGTCGTTCACTAGACCAAGCGAAGGAGATCAAAAATAAAGATATCGCTGATGAGCTAGGATTGCCTCCAGTAAAGATACACTGCTCGGTGTTAGCTGAAGATGCAATTCAAGCTGCTATCGCTGATGTCAAAGCCAAGCGAGAGGGCGACAGTTCCAGTTAAGTAGGGAATTTAAAATAGATATGACAATTTCCGTAACCAATTCCGCGGCAGAACATATAGCTTCGCAGTTAGAAACACGCGGACATGGGCTTGGTATACGTGTCGGTGTCACCACTACGGGGTGTTCTGGTATGGCTTATGTTCTAGAATTTGTAGATGAGCTAAAGAATGGTGATGAAGTTTTTGAGAATCAAGGCATCAAGATTGTGGTTGACCAAAAGAGCCTAGTGTACGTGAAGGGCACAGAAATGGATTTTGTCAAACAAGGAGTTAATGAGGGTTTCGAATTCAAGAACCCAAACGCGAAGGGCGAATGCGGTTGTGGAGAAAGCTTTAGCGTTTAGGGTNCTCTAGTACGATATCTAAAAATAAAGATTAATAACGCGGGGTTCCTTACCTCAACGACTCGCTGTGCAGATAGTAGATCAGAATTACTTTCAACTTTTCAATTTACCTGAATCATATAATCTAGATTCTCGAAAGCTTGTGGCCGAATACCATAAACTCCAGTTGGAGTTTCATCCTGACAAATACTCGAATTCGCCTGAGAGNGAAAAGATGTCCGCCTTATCATCCGCAAGTTATATAAATGATGCGTATGAAACATTGAAGTCGCCTCTTAAGCGAGCGGGATATGTCCTGACGCTACGAGGGAAAGATATAGCAAGTGTCGGTCAGGAAGACTTGAGTATGGAGCTTCTAATGGAGCAAATGCAACTGCGTGAATCGCTTGATGACTTACCTAAAGACGACTCAGCATTACCCAAGCTTGAAGCTTTAAAAGATAATGTGCAGGTCAAGATATCGGAGAAGCAATCGAATTTTCATGAAGACGTGGTGAAAGACGATTTACCTTCAGCAAAGAGAGCGTTTCATGAACTACAGTTTCTTTTCAAACTCTTGAGTGAAATCGAGGAAAGCGAGGAAATTCGTCTTGGATACTAAGTAGCTATTTATGGCTCTTCTACAAATTTCAGAACCCGGTAAACCGAGTATAGCAGGCGCAAAGAAGTTGGCGGTCGGTATCGACTTGGGAACCACTAATTCATTAATTTCTAGCGGCTATAATGGTGTAGTCGAGATTCTACCGGATAAGTTGGGGTCAGAATTATTACCTTCGGTGGTATATTACAATTCTGACAGTGCACCAGTCGTTGGCCGACCTGCTCAGACGAAAGCTAAACGAGACCCTAAAAATACAGTTAGTTCGGTTAAGAGACTCCTTGGGCGCAGTAAATCAGAGGCGGTCAAAATAGCTCAATTTAAGCAGTATATTTTTGATTCAAATCGAGATGATAGTTCGCCAGCGATAATCACTGACGCTGGTACCAAAGATCCAATACAAGTCTCCTCTGATATTTTAGCTAAACTTGCATCTCGGGCAAGTCAGAGCTTTGGGGCGCCAATTGAGGGCGCTGTAATCACGGTGCCNGCTTACTTTAATGACGCACAACGTCAACAAACAAAACAAGCGGCAAAGNTGGCAGGTTTGAAAGTCTTTAGATTACTCAATGAGCCTACGGCGGCGGCTTTAGCCTATGGGCTTGATAGNAATGANGANGAAAATGTAGTCGTATATGATTTGGGCGGAGGAACNTTTGATGTTTCCATTCTTAGTTTGCGTAAGGGTATCTTTGAAGTTCTCGCGACAGGCGGTGATACAAGTCTGGGCGGGGATGATATAGATCATGCCATTTGCGCTTGGATGGGTTCGAGTGGTCTTAAGATCGATGAGTTAAACTTGGCGGAACAATCCGAATTAGTTTCCTATGCTAATTCGGTGAAGCATCAATTAAGTGTCGATGAGTGCATTGATNTNGAATTTAAAGGTTGGCGNGCATCACTAAACCGAANNGANTTCGCTGATATTTGNAGGCCTTTTGTNCAGAAAACNATCANTACNTGTCGTNGAGTGCTTCGCGANTCGTCTTTGTCTGTAAAAGACATTGATAACATTGTGATGGTTGGGGGTTCAACTCGCTCGCTAGTGATTCGGGAGGCAGTTGAAAAATATTTTGAAAAGTCACCTTTGACTAGAATTGATCCGGACAAAGTTGTAGCGGTCGGTGCCGGTATTCAGGCTGAAGTTCTTGCAGGAAACAAAACCACTGAAGACTTTCTGTTATTAGATGTAAGCCCTTTGTCCTTAGGAATAGAGACTATGGGGGAATTGGTTGAGAAAATAATTCCTAGAAACACCACTATTCCAGTCGCTAAGGCCCAAGATTTTACAACCTTCAAGGACGGGCAATCAGTTATGACTATTCATGTTGTTCAAGGGGAACGGGAGCTGGTTAGTGACTGTCGGTCACTAGCTAAGTTTGAACTTAAAGGAATCCCAAAGATGGTAGCTGGCGCGGCAAAGGTGAGAGTAAAGTTTCAGGTAGATGCCGATGGTTTGCTCAGCGTAATGGCTGAGGAATTGAGCACTCAGAAAAAGGCAGAGATCCAGGTTAAGCCAAGTTTTGGATTGGACTCGAATATGGTTGAGGAAATTCTAGAGGCGTCTTATCAAAATGCGAATCTAGATATGGATGTTAGATCACTAAAAGAGTCTCAGCTTGATGCTAGGCAGCTTATAGAATCTATATCCTCAGCAATGGAATCTGACCGAGAGCTATTAAACGACACAGAAGAGTCTAGGTTGTCGGCTGCAAAAAACAATTTGTCCAAGCTTCTAGAGAGTGGTACGGCTCTGCAAATTCGCGAGGCGACTGAAGAGTTAAATCGTATAAGTAGCGAATTTGCGAATCGGCGAATGGATCTGCATATGGCTAACGCGCTAAAAGGTGAAAAAATTGATAAAATTGAGAATGATTAATTTAATTAGATACGTTGATTATTATGCCTAAAATAACAATCCTGCCTCATGAGGTCATATGTCCAGACGGGGCGCAGTTTGACTCTAATGAGGGTGACAGTATCCTTAATGCTGCGCTAGCTAATGGGGTATCAATCGAACACGCCTGCGAGAAATCCTGCGCGTGCACGACTTGTCATATAATTGTAAAAAGCGGTTTTTCGTCTCTCGCAGACGCAGATGAGAATGAAGAGGACTATCTTGATAAGGCTTGGGGATTGGAACCTGAATCTCGTTTAAGTTGTCAGGCAACAGTCTCCAGCGAGGATTTAGTCATAGAAATTCCAAAATACACGATAAATATGGTATCCGAAGATCATTAGAGGGGTTAGGTCTCATGAAATGGACGGATGTTTTCGATATCGCAATAGAGTTGGTTGAACGTCATCCAGATACAAATCCCCAGTATGTAAATTTTGTGGATCTCCATAGATGGGTCTGTGAGCTTGATGACTTCACAGATGACCAAGATCGGGGCGGGGAAAAAATTCTAGAGGCTATCCAGTCAGCTTGGATAGAGGAAGTGACTGATTAAGGTCTTCAAAGCCAATTCCGGTATACGGTCAGTCAATATAAAAATGTATGCTAAAGCCCGCTATTCTCGCGTATAATGCGCGCGTTTTTGCATATTCTTAACAAGTGGGAGTTTAATAGTGATTGAACGTACTCTTTCTATAATAAAGCCTGATGCAGTCTCCAAAAGCGTTATTGGGGAAATCTACGGTCGTTTTGAGAAGGCTGGTCTAAAAATTGTGGGGGCGAAGATGGTCCAACTGGACGAGGATTCTGCTGGTGGCTTTTATGCTGAGCACAAAGGTAAGGGGTTTTATGGCGACTTGATAAAATTCATGACCTCGGGACCAGTGATGGTCCAAGTTTTGGAGGGGGCCAATGCGATTGCGCTTAATAGGGAGCTTATGGGTGCAACAAACCCAGCGGAGGCTAAATCCGGCACGATACGCGCTGATTTTGCTTCCTCGATTGATGCAAATGCAGTTCATGGATCTGACTCTCAAAAATCAGCCGCACGAGAAGTAGAATATTTTTTTAGTAGTGATGAGATCTGTTCCTAAAAAAGGTTATTTTCGAGACATACATCATGACTGATGGAAATAAAATTAATCTGGCTGGTCTAACATTGAGTGGTCTGACTTGTTTGTTTGAAGATCTGGGAGAAAAACCATTTCGAGCTAGTCAGGTTATGAAATGGATACATCAACGCGGTGTTACTGACATTAACTTAATGAGTGACATTAGTAAGGTATTGCGTGAGCGACTGCATGAAATCGGAGAAATTAGATTGCCTGATGTTCGCGACGAATTTTTCTCTACCGATGGAAGCCGCAAGTGGATCGTTGAGGTGGCCAGCGGCAGCAGGGTTGAAATGGTCTATATACCAGAAGAGGGTAGAGGCACTTTGTGTATCTCCTCGCAAGCCGGGTGTTCGCTGGATTGCACTTTCTGTGCGACTGGTAAACAAGGATTTGACAGTAATTTGAGCGTGGCTGAAATAATAGGACAGCTATGGTGGGCAAATAAAAAACTTGGTAATTACGAGCAGCCTGGAAATCATCCGGTAAGTAATGTTGTTATGATGGGTATGGGTGAGCCGTTGCTCAATTTCGACAATGTGATTGACAGTGTTAATATCATGATGGAAGACATTGCATATGGCCTTTCAAAACGTAAAGTTACTATAAGCACCTCTGGAGTTGTTCCAGCGATAAATAAAATGATTGGATTGACGGAAGCTTCGTTAGCCATCTCACTGCATGCCCCCAATGATGGGCTTCGTAATCAAATTATGCCGATTAACAGAAAGTACCCAATTGCAGAGTTACTTCAAAGTGTCAAATCTTATATGGCAAGTTTGTCGGATAATCGGGTGCCACTTATTGAATATACTTTGATAAAAGGGGTGAATGATCATCGTCAGCACGCTAGAGATCTATCTGAGTTATTAGCCTCTCTTCCGAGTAAAATTAACTTAATCCCTTTTAACACTTTTGAGTTAAGCGACTATGAACGTCCAAGTAATGCATCCGTCTCTAACTTTAGGGAAATTTTAAGAAAAGCTGGTCATACCGTTACTGTTCGAACCACCCGTGCTGACGATATTGGGGCAGCGTGCGGCCAACTAGTTGGAGATGTCTCGGATCAGACTTCTCGCAGTATTAGACATCAGCGAAGAATGAGTAAAGTAAATGAAAAGGTTAAGTTAACTGGGAAACTGGCTACTGCGGCAGAAAGCATGTAACGTAAACTCTCTCGGCTTTTCGGAAAATCTGATGCTGGTGTGGGGGTTTAATTTTGAGTATAGGGTTTTTATACCGATCGTAATTATACTTTCTTAGAGAATTAAAAATGGCAGACGTCCCCCCCAACGAGTTGGAAAGCACCAAGGCTGAGAACAAGCCTATTACTGCAGGCGCGCGGCTTCGTGAAGAGAGGCTAAGCAGGGGNATTAAAAGAAGTGAAATCGCTATTAAGCTGCACATTACCAATCATTATGTAAAATCTTTAGAAGCTAATAATTTTGATAAGCTACCTGGCGCTATTTTTGTTAAAGGTTATCTGAAAAACTATTCTGAACTTCTAGATTTGAACCCGACTGAGATTATCGGATTGTATGAGAANTTTATTTCTAAAGAGAATGAGGGTAGAGCTGATAAAGTCACGCCTCAAAAGCAGAAAGTTAAAAATCGCCTTATAGTTGTATTCTCTGTGGTTTTATTTATTTCGTTATTTGCTGTACTCTGGGTCTATAGCAATATCTTTGGTAGTGATGCGACTCAAGAGCTTGGCAACGTAACAATGCTGGATCGTCCCGATATTCTTTCTTCAGGAAGTAGTAATAGTCCGCCGTCAATAGAAACTGCATCTAGAGATATTATGTTGGCTGAAGATGTCTTGCGAATTGATAATTTGGCTAGTGTTATTTTAGGGATATAATTTCATGGCATCTAGTAAATTTATCTCGCGAAGAAAAACCCGTCAAATCATGGTTGGCGATGTTGCGGTCGGCGGAGACGCTCCTATTTCTGTCCAAAGTATGACAAATACTGAGACTACAGATGTCCAAACGACCCTTGCCCAAATCCGCCGTTTGGAAAAGGCTGGGGTAGATATTGTTCGTGTTTCAGTGCCTAGCATGGAAGCGGCAGATGCATTTAAGAGTATACGAGAGCAGGTGAGAACGCCCTTGGTGGCGGATATTCACTTCGATTATCGAATCGCTCTGAAAGTACTTGAGTATGGCGCTGACTGCCTTCGCATAAACCCAGGGAATATTGGAAATGTAGATAGGGTTAAGTCGATCGTGGATTCCGCAAAAGATAAACAGATTCCATTACGTATAGGGGTGAACGCGGGCTCGCTGGGTAAATCACTTCTGCGGAAATATAAAGAACCTTCCGCTGATGCAATGATTGAATCAGCGCTTACACAAATTGACACCCTAGATAAGCTTGACTTTCATAACTTTAAAATTAGTTTGAAAGCATCCGAAATATTCATGACTTTACAGGCTTGTCGAGGTCTAGCACAACAAGTTGATCAACCTTTTCATCTGGGTATTACTGAAGCGGGGGGAATGCGCTCAGGCACTGTAAAATCAGCAGTTGGTTTAGGGTCTTTGCTCATGGATGGAATAGGAGACACAATAAGAGTATCGCTGGCCTCTGATCCTGTAGAGGAAGTCAAAGTTGGCTCTGATTTACTAAAGTCTCTTGGGTTGAGGCATAGAGGGGTAAACTTAGTCGCCTGCCCGAGTTGTTCCCGACAGAATTTTGATGTTATATCGGTTGTTAATGAGTTAGAAACACGGCTAGAAGATATCGTTACCCCTGTTGATGTCGCTATAATTGGTTGCATAGTTAATGGTCCTGGGGAAGCAAAAATAGCAGAAGTTGGTTTGACTGGTGCAAGCCCAAAGAATCTTGTTTATGTTGATGGGGTTCCCAATCATAAAATAACTAATGCAAACCTTGTAGACGATCTAGAGGCGATGGTTCGCAAACGTGTTGAGTCAAAGGAAGCTGCTGACAAAGATATAATAGCGACGGATTGATTCGATATGAAAAAATTACAAGCGATCAGAGGAATGAACGACATACTTCCTGATCAGTCTCCTACATGGCAATTTCTCGAAAAAACTTTCTCAAGAGTTGTTAAGCGTTTCGGCTATGAAGAAATCCGCTTTCCAATAGTCGAGCAGACACAGCTGTTTAAAAGATCGATTGGCGAAGTAACTGACATCGTCGAGAAAGAGATGTATTCATTTGAAGATCGCAACGGCACCAGCCTAAGCTTAAGGCCGGAAGGCACTGCGGTTTGCGTCAGGGCTGGTGAACAGAATGGTCTGCTTTATAATCAACAGAGACGACTATGGTATCAGGGTCCTATGTTTAGACATGAACGCCCTCAGAAAGGTCGCTATCGTCAGTTCCATCAGTTCGGGGTCGAAGCGTTTGGTATGCAAGGTCCAGATATAGATGTTGAGGTGCTTCAAGTCGCACAAATGCTATGGCAAGAATTAGACTTGGCTGCGGATTTAACTCTTGAAATAAATAATATTGGAGCGTCAGAGGATCGCAAAGCTTATGCAAACGCTCTTACCGAGTATTTGTCTACAAAAACTCAATTGTTGGACGAGGATGCACTTAATCGCATGCACTCTAATCCGATGCGTATCCTAGATAGTAAGAATNCTGATGTGCAATTAGCAATTGAGGCTGCGCCTANTCTTCTTGANTTTGTCAGTGAAGATAGCCANATACATTANGATAAATTAAAAGAANTACTTGAATTGACTGGGATANATTATGTTGAAAATCCTANACTGGTGAGAGGCTTGGATTATTATAATAATTGTGTTTATGAATGGACGACTGATGCCTTGGGAGCTCAAGGCGCTGTTTGTGGCGGAGGCCGCTATGATGGATTAGTCAAACAGCTAGGAGGGAAGGAGACTTTCGCTTGCGGTTTTGCTATCGGCATGGAGCGATTAGTCCTTATGCTAGATTCTCTGGGGAAGGTTCCAAGCTCTGAGCTCAAACAGATTGATGTTTTTGTTGCGATTGTCGGGAAAAACCTTGAAGCGCAAGGATTGGCCTTAGCCAAGGTTATACGTAAAGACTATCAAAGCCTTGGAGTCCTTTGCCATTGTGGCGGTGGTAAATTCAACAACCAGTTGAAAAAAGCTTACAGCAGTGGAGCAAGTTTGGCAGTAATACTAGAGAATGACTCGTCTGAGGAAAAAGTTGACCACGCAAAAATTCGCCGATTAGATGATTCAGGCGAATCCAGGATGGTCAAAATCAGTAATATTTCAGAAGAGTTGAGGAATTTTCTTGGAATTTGAAATCGGTAGAGCACTTTTAGGGTGTCTGTGGGTGCACAAACCTGTAAAATCTGTGGTCAATTTAAATTGAAATGATTTTCACTGTATACGAGACTAAAAAATTTAGACCCTGGAGCTATTTGTGAGTTTACAAGCAGAAGAAGAAGAAACTATAGAAGCGCTCAAAAAGTGGTGGGATGAAAATGGTAAGCAGTTGGTTGCGATAGCAGTCTTTGTTTTCGGAGGCTATGGCGGCTGGTTGCTTTGGCAAAATAGTCAAGTGACCGCCTCTGAGCAAGCTTCGGACTTGTATGAGGAAATCCTCGAGCTCTCGCTAGTCTCACCTGGTGAGTCGACTACTCAGGAAGAACGAGCTGATATAATTAACATATCGAATGAGTTAATGGTGTCGCATAGTGGCAGTGTATACGCCTATTATGGTGCTTTATTTGCTGCACAACAGCAAGTAAGCGAGGGTAACTTGGACGCAGCAGAAGAAGCCTTAACGTGGGTGCTACAAAACCCTCAAGCTAGTCTGTTTGATAGTGAAGACGAGGGCTTGGTTTTAACTGTTACGTTGAGGTTGGCAAGAATTGTTTTATCGAAAGACGAAGCTGAGCGAGCTTTGGAATTGGTTAATAGTGTTATACCAGGTCCTTTTGAGGCGGGTTATGCAGAGTTGAGGGGGGATATTTACGTAGCTATGGNTCGAAACCTAGATGCGCGTGACGCCTATGTTGCTGCGCAACAAGCGGGGTCGGTTAGTGAGATGTTACAAATGAAACTTTCAGAATTACCAAACGATAAATAATGCCGGATAATTGCGTTTATGTTACCTCATTTTAATACAAGAACCCGCTGTATGCCTATGAGATTATTGCATGTCGTTTTGATGTTGTTGGTATTGAATGGCTGCGCAAATATTTCTAGCTGGGTTCGTAACCCTTTCGGTGAAGATGATAACCCCAGAGCGCCGGCTGANCTCGAGGATATTCAAACTGAGGTAACAATAAGTCGAGATTGGAGAATTAACATTGGCAACGGACAGGGGGATAGTTTTAAAAAACTAACTCCCGTTGTGGACGGCGGGTTTGTTTTTGCTGCGAGTGATGATGGTGATGTCGTCGCTGTAAATAGCACCAACGGCGATCTGATGTGGCTAACTGAGCTCGAGACCAGCATTACAGGTGGAGTTGGAGCGGGTGACGGAATTGTAATGGTTGGGACAGAGGCGGCAGAGCTAGTCGTGCTTAGCCAGTCTGACGGGCAGGAGATGTGGCGAACACGTGTATCGAGTGAGATCTTGTCTCAGCCTAAGACCGATGGAGATATCGTGGTGGTCCAAACGGTGGACGGTAAGCTAGTCGCTGTGGATAGAGAAAATGGCCTACAACGTTGGACTTACGAAACGACGTTGCCGGCACTTACGCTGCGCGGGACCTCTTCCCCAGTTTTAACCTCTGAAGGCACAGTCGTTGCTGGATTTAGCAATGGTATTCTAGTTTCCGTCGCTGCGGAAGACGGTGTTTGGAGTTGGGAAGAGAGGGTGGCAGTGCCAGATGGACAATATGATATTGAGCGAGTTATCGATGTTGATGGAGATTTATTGTTAGATGGGGCGCGGATATTAGCGTCAAGCTACCAGGGAAATCTGATGGCATTTGATACTGCTACAGGTCGCATAGTTTGGGGTATGGAAGCATCGAGCTATCATGGAATGGATCAGGGGTTTGGTAATATTTATTATAGCAACGACGAGAGTCATCTTGTTGCAGTAAGAGATAATTCAAGCGATGTGGTATGGCAAAACGAAGAACTGCAATACAGAGATTTGACAGCGCCAAAAACAATTTCCAACTATGTGGCTGTGGCGGATTTTGAAGGTTATTTGCACTTGATATCGCAAATTGATGGTCGAATAATCGGACGGACACGTATAGATAATGACGGCGTCAGATCTAACCTNATCGTAGAGGATGGCAGTCTTATTGTATATGGTAACGGCGGGTCATTAGTATCTTTGACCATCGAATAAATCCTTAAAAAACACATCNAGCAGGCTCTTCATGAGGCCAGTTATCGCCCTCGTCGGACGACCTAATGTTGGGAAGTCGACCTTATTCAACCGGTTAACATCGTCTCGAGATGCTATTGTCGCAAATATTCCGGGACTTACTAGGGACAGGCAGTACGGAGAAGCTGAGTACAGCGGTAAATCATTTATTGTAATTGATACCGGGGGTATTACCGGTGATGAGAAGGGTATTGATAAGGAAATGGCGCTACAAGCGCTTCAAGCGATCGACGAAGCATCAATCTGTTTGTTCCTCGTTGATGCGAAAGATGGCTTAACTCCCGACGACGAAAAAATTTTTGATTTCCTACGAAAAAACCATAAAAAGACTACCTTGGTAGTGAATAAAGTAGACGGAACTGATCCTCATCAAGCCGTCGCTGATTTTCAAAAGTTTGGAACTTCCTCAATATTTCCGATTACAGCAACTCAAGGCCGTGGCGTTAAACTATTGTTGCAGAGTGCGTTAGAGGACCATCTCGTTGACGAGACTGAAGATGATTCACAGAGTTTCGCTTGTCAGAGTATGAAAATCGCGATTGCTGGGCGGCCTAATGTTGGAAAGTCAACGTTAGTGAATCGAATGCTAGGCGAAGAACGAGTTGTAGTATACGACCAGCCAGGAACTACGAGGGATAGTTTGTACATCCCCTTCGAGCGGAGAGGCCGGAAATACACGCTTATTGATATGGCAGGAATTAGGAAGCGCGGTAAAACAAAACAAGTAGTAGAGAAATTCTCGGTTGTGAAATCACTACAAGCAATTAAGGATTCGAACGTCGTCGTTTTATTGATCGATGCTAGAGAGGGTATTGTTGAACAAGATTTGCATCTTTTGGGTTATGTTGTTGACAGCGGAAGAGCGCTGGTGGTCGCTATAAATAAATGGGATGGGATGGAGGCTGAGGAGAAAGAGNTGATTAAGTCTGAAGTCCGACGACGACTTAGGTTTATTGATTTTGCTGCGGTCCATTTTATTTCAGCTCGACATGGTAGTGGGGTTGGGAAAATTTATGAGTCAATCCATGCTGCTTTTGAGTCGGCGAGAAATCANCTTTCTACTAGTAAACTTACTCAAATCCTTCAAGGAGCTGTAAAAGATCATGCTCCACCGGTAATAAATGGTAGAAGAATAAAATTACGCTATGCGCATGCGGGTGGTAAAAACCCACCCAGGATAATCATTCATGGGAAACAAATAGATAAAATCCCAAGGCACTATAATCGTTACCTTGAGAAAACCTTCCGTAACGCTCTTAAACTGCAGGGGACACCTGTGAGAATAGAGATGAGAGGCGAGGGTAACCCTTTTACTAAGGAAGAGGAGAATCTTCCGCAGCGAAAAATTGTGCGGAGAAGACAGATCAAGAATAACAAGCGATATTTGAAGCGGTAGCTATGTCACTTACACTTAGTCATATCAGGTCAGCTGCAGAGAGACTCTCGGGAATCTCGGTAAATACTCCATTATTGGAAAATTACTATGTGAATAGTCGTTTTAATGCGAATGTTTATTTCAAGCTCGAAAACTGTCAACACATAGGAGCATTTAAGTTTAGGGGCGCTTACAACAGGCTTTGCCAGTTAGACTCCAGTCAAAAAAAGCGAGGAGTGGTGGCTTTCTCTTCGGGAAATCACGCTCAGGGCATAGCTTTAGCAGCAAAAAAGCTCGGTATGAGTGCNACCATTGTAATGCCTTCAGATGCTCCTAGATTAAAGTTGGAAGGAACTCTGCGCCTTGGTGCAAAGGTTATTGAGTACGATAGAGCGACGGAGTCCAGAGAAAGAATAGCTGAGGATATAGCGAAAGAAACGGGAGCCACACTCGTGCCAGCATTCGAGGACTTCGATGTGATGGCGGGTCAGGGGACAGTTGGTTTAGAAATTGTTGATCAATTAAATGCGATTCAACAAAAATTAGACACTTTTCTCTCGCCCTGCGGCGGAGGCGGTTTGCTCGCAGGGACTTCGACTGCAATAACAAACTTGTTGCCTACAGTTCGCATTTTTGGAGTTGAGCAAGAGCGGTACGATGATCATGCCCTATCAAAGGCTGCAGGACATAGAGTTCAAATATCGGGGGAAGTCCCGACGATGTGTGACTCATTAATGGCCAGCACTCCTGGCGAGATGACCTGGTCAGTAAACAGCAAAACTGTTGATGACTTTTTAGTTGTGTCGGAAGATTCGATAGCTTTTGCGGTCGCTTTTGCTTTTCGACATTTAAAACTAGTCATAGAACCTGGCGGAGCGGTTGGCTTGGCAGCTTTATTGGAGAGGAAGATAGACATCTCTGGTAAAAACGTCGCTATTGTATTGTCTGGGGGCAATATCGACCCTAACACATTTGATTATTGCCAAAGCAAGTTTCCGAATCCTGAATAAAGGGCGCTTTAGGTTTTCTGATGTCAGAAAATAAACAAATACTTATCCTAAAAACTGGCCACACCATTGCAGGCTTACTTGATGCAGGCGAGGATTTTGAGGATTGGTTCATTGGCTGTTCGGGTTTGAAGGAAGAATTATTCATTACGAATTCTCTTCATTTAGGGGAGGACCTAATAGACTTGGGTCAGATACGAGCCATAATAGTTACAGGTTCTCCAGCTTATGTTACGGATGAAGCGTCTTGGAATTTTATAGCGGCGAATTACATTAAGGAAGCGCATCAGTTAGGTATACCTATCTTGGGGGTTTGCTACGGACATCAGCTATTAGCGTGGACTTTTGGCGGCAAGGTTGACTTTAATGCAAATGGTCGAAGTATCGGAACGATACAAATAAATCTGACTGAGTTGGCGAAAAGGGACCATTTATTCAAAGTATTGCCAGAACGATTCTCAGTCCATGTCTCACATCAGCAGTCGGTGGTTAAGCTACCCGCCGACGCGGTGAAGCTTGCTTCAGGTCGCTCAGGTATCGTCCAAGCGTTCAGGTTAGGGAATAGGACTTGGGGGGTTCAGTTCCACCCTGAATTTTCAAAAAGGATTATGCAGAAGTACATAGACGAGCGTCGTATAACGATTGAAGAAGAGGGGCTTGATCCAGTCCGCTTATCCAGTCAAGTTTCGGATACTCCTCGTAGCGCCTATCTGTTTCGAAAATTTTGTCAGTTAGCGATGGACAATAATTCAAATTGATCTAGCNAGCGNTAGTTTCCTCTCTAACAGCNTCAACGATTCGGGANCGACTGGGGTTGTTAATTTGNCGNCCATTGACAAACACAGCCGGCGTTGCACGTACTCCTGACGCTGTTCCTCCCCTTAAATCGTTTCTTATTTTCATAACAACCTCATCAGATTGTATGTCAGAGTGAAGCTTTTCGATATCTAAGTTTAATTCGAGAGCGTAACTATCGAATTCGTTTTCTACATCAGATAAGTTCGCCCATATAGATTGCGTCGCGAAGAGGTAGTCATGCATTTCCCAAAATCGACTNTGTTTTCCAGCGGCCTCAGCATAGAGTGAAGCAGTCCACGCATGTCGATGTGTATTCGTTACCGGGAAGTGGCGAAAAACTAGTTGCGCAGATTCTCTAATTGAAGGCCAGATCTGCGACATTGTCTGATGTTCGATCGCACAGGCAGGACATTGAAAATCGGCATAGACAACAATGCTGACAGGCTTTTCCCCCGACTCCCTTATATGGTCATTTTCAGCAATTTCGGTGGCAGAGTATGTTGGACCTTGATTAAGTAAAACGTAGGCCGCGGAAATTATGAGAAGAGGGATCACTACTAATAAAAACCCTCTCTTGACCGTTCTATTGAAGTTATCCCGCTGTTGGGCTGCCTTTTGCTTCTCTTCTTTTATTTTTCTTTGCTGTTCTCGCTTACTCATCGCGCCCTTATCCCTTATGTGAATACTAAGATCCTACTATACCGTTGATTAATGTTTCAAACTTGATTTGATGCCCCAGAATTAAATCGATGTGTGAACACCGCAGTCCAAAGTTGTGTCATCTATTAGTCAAAGAGGAAAAGTGCCGGATCGACACGGGTATTGTTTAGATTAATACTCCAGTGAAGGTGAGGGCCGGTTACTCTGCCGGTCTGACCGACTCGTCCTATTTGCTCGCCTGCCTCTACGGTCGAACCAATTTCAACGTCAATGGTGTTCATATGGCAATACAATGAAATTAACCCATGACCGTGGTCTAGTATTATCGTATTTCCATTGAAAAAATAGTTGCCGGTTGCTCGGATAACTCCTGGCGCCGGGGCATATATTGGGGTGCCTTCATCTGCCGCTATATCCATTCCAGAGTGAGGACTGCGAGCTTGTCCATTAAAGAATCTTTTCAAGCCAAAAGAGCTGCTTCTGATGCCTTCAACTGGTGAGGACATTTGAAATACTGGCGCTAAATCGTCAGTCCAAGTCGAAAATGCCGTGTCCATCTCAACGCGTTCGCGAGTTATTCTCTGCATGTCCTCGGCGTTTGGGTTTACTTGTCTATTGTTAGTGATAGTCAAGTGCTGTTCTCTATAAGACTTTTCCTGCACCTGAAATGCCACTGTCTCCTCTCTGCCATCAGCTAACGTTAAGTTAAGGCTCTGACTCCCAACGCTTACATTCAAGGGGATCCCGACAACTGCGAATTGCTTTCCCTCATAATTGATGAGCATGATTCTTTCGTTTCGATAACTACCGTTAACTGCTGCCTCGGTTGTCGGTATAACGGCGATTCCTCCGGGCACCATTGATGATCGAGGCATAGTTGAAACTTCTACGTTTGCATAGACGCTTATCACNGCNATTTTTGATAGAAGGAGATAAATTAATAATTTTGAATATCNCATGATTTATTCAATCCTTGTTAATCTCAATCTTTGATACGATNGATTCAATATTTCCGCGATATAAATGCGAACGAATCCTGTCACCTACTTTGACCCTATCTGCTGATTTTATTGGTGCTGATTGGGAAGTGAAAGTAATGCTATAGCCTCTNTCCAAAGTGCTGAGTGGGCTGACTGTTTCTAATCCTCGGCTTAGTGATACGAGAGCCGACTTCTTTCTCTCGNAACTNTTTCTTANTGATTGTAAAAGTATATTTCTTTTGGTGTTGATTTCTGAAAGGTTCCATTTGATCTTATTTTTAGGGGATTGTCCTAACAAAGATTGTCGAAGAAAACTAATTTCAAGTTGTTTGTTAACGAATTGGTTTTTCGTTAAAAGAAGAATTTGATTCTCTAGTCGATCAAGATCCTGGGCATGCTCTTGAAGCTTTCGACTTGGGCTCTTTAGTCTATTTTTCAACAGGCTTATTCGCTCTTGCATGGCGATCATCTTAGCTTTAAGTCTGNTCTTAAGCCTTGCGGAAATATCAGTTAAATGTTCGTGATAATCGTCTTGATGAGTACTCATGATTTCAGCGGCAGCCGATGGTGTAGGTGCTCTTAAGTCGGCGGTAAAATCGGCTATCGTATAATCAACCTCATGGCCTACCGCGCTGGTAATTGGTAATTCGCTGGTCGAGATTGCCCTTGCAACTTTCTCTTCGTTGAACGCCTGCAAGTCCTCAAGGGACCCGCCGCCACGACTGATTATTAATGCTTCAAGCCCGAGTTGTTCTTTATGCGTATTCGCGAGTTGAATTGCATGCGCGATTTCAGAAGCAGATTCTTTTCCTTGAACAGATACGGGTAACAACGTCAGTTTAGTTGCTGGAGAACGCCGTGAAAGTACGCTAAGTATATCTTGGAGCGCAGCCCCTGTCCTTGACGTAATNATGCCNATGTGTCCGTAATNGGATNAAACTGNTTGTTTAAGCTCTTGCGCGAATAACCCTTCCTTTAACAANTTGTACTTTANTTCTTCAAAGGCTCGTTTTAGTGCTCCTTCGCCAGCTTCNTCCATGCTCTCGATAATTAATTGATAATCGCCNCGACTTCCATAAATACTTAACTTCCCTTTCGCTGTTATAAAGTTTCCGTTTTTTGGCTCAAAACGGACAAAACGATTCCGGTTGGTAAACATCGCACAACGAATTTGTGACTTCTTGTCTTTAAGAGTGAGNTACCAGTGCCCAGAATTTGGCACTGCTATATTAGAAATTTCACCNTCTACTACGACTTTTGAAAAATTCTCCTCCAGCAGGGTTTTAGCGAGCTGGTTTAGGTCGCTAACGGAGAGAATCTCTTTGCTACTCTGAGGAAGTTCATCGAGATAAAACTCTTCATGAGAAGTCATATCTGGTCCTCACCGATTTTGGGACGCCGTTATTTTCAATTTAACTTAAAAACATAAAGAGCGTTGTGCCCGTCGGGGCTGACGAGCTCGGGAGCTAGAAAGCTGCCAATGCGCCATGGACTTCCTCCCTCACGGCCGGAAGTAAATGCCACATATTGCTCGCCATCGATTGCAAAAGTGACTGGGAAGCCTTCAACAGAAGTGCCAAGTCTTGAGCGCCATAGCTCTTCACCATTATCGATGTCAAAGGCATGCACGTATCTATCGTAGTCGCCTATAAAAACTAAACCGCCGGCGGTTGATAGAGCGGCGGTAAGAAAAGGTGCACGTTGGGTAATACTCCACTTCTCATCGAGCGAATCGACTTCGTAGGCAGCCAATTTGCCAAATTCGTCATTGGTCCCAGGCATCGGGAACCATCGGCGGTCGGCCATCGTGCCTCCGCTTCCAACTTCAAAGCTTACCTCTCTTGGAGACATTTCCATACAAGACTGACTTAACGGTATTACTAGCTGCCTAGATAACGGGTGATAGGTGCTGGATTGCCAATTATGGCCTCCTGCAGTGGAGGGACACACTGATAACCAATCCCCTATCTGCATGTTACGAATGTCGTCACGATATTTAACTTCGCCAGTTTCCAGATTCACTTCAGAGAAGACGTTTTGAAATACAGTCTGGGCAAGTCCCTGGAACTCGCCAGTTCTGCGGTCAAGCTTCCAAAGGAGTCCACTTTTGCCGATTGTCAATAAATATGGTTCATCAAACAAATCCACGAGTACCTGTTCAAATGCCTCGTCCATATCTAAAGACTCACCTGGTACATGTTGTCTATGCCAGATTATTCGACCGTCACTCGGATCAATTGCGAGAGTGGAATTCGTGTATAAAGTATCGTCCTCTGTCGTCAGTCCACGACTTGCGGCCATCCAGGGCTTAGCTTGTGCGACACCGAAAAAGACTAAATTCAATTCAGGATCCCAACTACCGGTAATCCACGCATCTCCACCACCTCTGAATTCCAACGGTAGCCCCCCCCAAGTTTCGTCTCCGAACTCTCCGGGTTGGGCTATCGTATAGGTGCGCCAGAGTTCTTCGCCTGTTTGTGCGTCATGGCCGGTGATAAAGCAGCTTTCCTCGAAAAAGCGCGTACACCCATTAATGCCGTTAATAACTTTCCCGTCCGCAACAATTGGTCCGCTAGTATTTGAGTACCCGAGTGCCTCGTCTGCAATTTCGATATCCCACCTAACAGCGCCAGTCCGCGCGTCAAGCGCCACTAGGTGAGCGTCCGTAGTAGCGACGTAGATCATATCTTCCCACATAGCAATGGTNCGGAGNTGCCCTCCTTGCCGACCACCCTCGGGGAACTGCCTCTCGTATTCCCAAAGCAAAGTTCCGTCTCTGCCGTTGATGGCTTGAATTACGTTTCCAAAGTTGGGTATATAAATGATCCCATTTCTCACTAAAGGTGCGGGCTGGCTTCTGCCCGGCTCCATGCCCCAAACCCATTCAAGACTCAACCTCGACACATTTTCTTTATTGATGGTATCCAAAGGGCTGTAACCTTGGCTTTTTGGGCCTCGGCGCCAATAGGTCCAATCCTCTGGAGCTGGACTTTTAAGCTCCTCTGTTGACACGTTTTGAAAGGTTGAGATAGGCAAAAAAGAACGAGTAACAGCACGGTCACTTCGATAGATAGTAGCTATTTCAGGGACAGAGTCTCTAGTTCCTGGAGTGGGCGTATTGCCTGCTTGCCCGGGAATGGGGAAGCGCGGCTGTTCCTGAGTGCGAGTCGAGGAAGCGTCTCCGAGGAAAACAACTTGGTTTGCCGTCAAAAGCAGCTCTTCTTGNTTCGACTCTATGTNATTTTCTTGGAGCAGGTATGCAATTAAAGAAGCGTATTGTTCTCCGTTAAGTGACCCTGGAGACTGGGGCGGCATAGTTCGTTGGAGTAGGTCGTATAGTTCCAAGACACTGCGGTTGGTCCAATTGTTTCTGAAGTTTAAATCGTTTAGTGAAGGAGCCTCAAAAGATCCCGTGAGGTCTGAAAGGTGGCAGGCAGAGCAGTACTGCGAGTAGACTTGCTGGCCCTGAGCCGCTTGAACTTCAGAGTGGCTAGCTTGCTGCAGTTGCTGACTTCTAACTACCGGTGACACGGCTGCTAACGTCGTCAGCAACAACAACAATCGGGCTAGCATAATACTACCTCTACTCTCAGGGTGCTCTAATTAAGACGGAGCATTTCTTGTTGGGCTCGCCTCTCAGCGACCGATTGAGCATACTGTTCCTCATCAATATAGGTGATGCCTACCCATGCATGGCTCATTTCATCAACACCTCTGCGGCCAAAAACAACCCACTGCTCTGGGTCTGGATTAATTGGATTATTCGCTGTGTTGTCAAAAACTGACGTGAATTGAAGGATAGTGCCAGTTGGCAGTAATGGCTTTACATCATCTTCATACATGTATGCTATCTGCCAGTTGTGGTCATAGTTATTCACTTGACTTAGCACCTCTTTCTTCCCGTCTGGATAAATGGCCTCCATGGTCATAACTCTGCCTCGCATATGAAGGTGAGGGCGATAGCTATGTATCACGGCTGGAGCATCCAAACGGTGCGTGCCCTGCAATACCTGGTAGCCATGGGGGGGTATTACGATATCCTGGCCNCGAGCCATACCTTTCAGACCGTCCACTCTGAACATCGCCTCACCGACAGTCTCCTTCTCAGGGGTTTGTCCTTCTGGATAGAACCACAAACCGACTTCCACGACATCTCCTGGCCCTTCTGCGCCAACTGGAAAGTAATGAAGATTCCAAGCAATCCTGCCGTCGGCCGGCACTCGCATCCCAGTTCCTTCAGGAAACATCTCCCAAGATTTGCCGACGCCATAGCGAGCAAGGGCAACCGAGCGACCGCCTCCTTCTGGAACGAGAACCGCGTGGCCGTGGTGTACGACTTTCTTTCCAAGCGGGTACGAGGGTTTAAACTCTGCCGCTTTGAGAAACCTTTCACTATTTAATCCTTGGAAAGGCACACTGGGTGTCCACCACTGGTCTTGCCCATTTGCAATAACATCATAGGGAGAAGATTTAATGATTAGGTCCGGTGGTCCCAATTGGTCACCAAGTTGCCATGCTGCGCCGCTCGGAAATTCAATAGGTTCGGGTAGATCAGTTGGATCACCTTCTGGAGCGCCGGCAAGAAACCAGTCTTCAATTATGTCGATTTGGTCATCACTCAAGGAGGCATCGTTCTTAAAACTTTGAATGCCTATACCTGTATCAACATGCCATGGGGGCATAATTCTTTTGCTGGTCCGATCGTGGATTAACGCGGCGAAGGGTTTGACTTGCTCATAGTTTTGCAAGGGCATGGGACCAATTCCCTCTGGGTTATGACAAGACGCGCATTTCGCCTGCAAGATCGGCGCAACATCTTTCGAATAAGTTGGCATGCCTTCGGCCTGAGATTGTTGACCAATAATGCATAAAGAAAAGATTGATAGGCTAATTTGAATGATCTTTCTTAATGTACTCATGCGCGGCTCCAGTTAGTTGCTCACGTTAATGTGGAAATAAGCGTTTGTATGACAGCAGTAAAATTCAAAGGCAGCAATATCATCTATTGTTTGCATTCGAACTATATACTGACCGGGTTGGTCGAATTTAGCTTCGACAACAGTCTGTCCGTTGTTTGTGAGAATTTCATACTCTTTTTTATCAAACTCTACGTTCCCTGCTCCGCTATGATGTGCCCAGCCAATCCAGACCTCTTCTTCGGGGTGCTCAATCCAGGCTTGTAACGGAACCGAATCTCCGACCGAGGCGTTAATCGGAGTGCTGTGCACTCCTGTGCGGCCACGAATTCCCTCAGAACTACGTGTTAGTTTTACCAATGGTGCCAAATCGCCTCGACCGCCAGAAGCCGGCTCATCGAGAACGTAAGGAGGTATAACTTTGCCAGGAGTGCTTAGTTCGAATCTGTTGCTGGAAATATGCCAAGTAACCCTATGGCTTGAGTTGAACCCCTCAGGCACAGTGACTGAAAATGAGCAGAATACATGNCGATAGGCGGGTGGCAGAGGGTCAAAGTGCGTGGGGATATTTGCCATGCTTAAGTCTAAGCCCGGGAAATCTGTTTCAAGGAAATTCTCATTTCCGACAGGAATATCAAACGACTGCTCGGTATTCATATTGAAATAACCGAAACAAATAGTCTTTGTTCCATCCTCATTGGGGTACCAGCCGTCAAAGAGAGGGATGATAGCCTGACCTTCGGCGCGAATTACTTCAGATGACCAAGTCTGATTTGATAAATCTATCTGTTGAGCGCCAACCAAAGGANTTACGAGCAGCAGCATTATGAAACGCAGCAAATTGCTTTTTGTCTTAAAATTCATCCCAAGTCGACCCTTCCTATCCAACAAAGTCAAAGNCATAACACCACAGATATTACTGCAATTTCAATAGGATGTCTCTGACCTTAAGATCAAAGATTAAATCTTTCTAACTATTAGGATATGCTAGACTGCGTAACGTTCGCCGTGTCTTCGGTTCTCGTTTGTTAAATTAACACTGAGAGAGATATGTCAAATAATTATTTTCTAAGTGTAATGTCAGCATTTTTGCTGCCCTCGGTGGCATTATGCCAGCTNGGCGCNCCNGGCGGAGAGTGGCCGACTTATGGTGGTGACTTGGGCCACACTCGCTACTCTGCCCTGGATCAGATAGATTCCTCAAATTTTTCCGAATTAGAAGTCGCCTGGACTTTTGATGCAGCAAATTTTGGCCCTAGTCCTGAATATCGCTATCAGTCAACACCTCTCATGATAAATGGCCGAGTGTTCACTACGGCAGGCTCCAGGCGAGCTGTGGTCTCGCTCGATGCTAAAACGGGTGAGATTCTTTGGATGCATAGCCTCGACGAGGGTGAAAGAGGCGAATACGCGCCGCGGCAGCTCTCTGGTCGCGGTCTAGCGTATTGGGTGAGTGAAGACGGTAGTGAGGAAAGGGTAATCTATGTGACGCCTGGTTACAGAATGATGGCCTTGGATGCGGTTACTGGAAATCCGGTTGCGTCTTTCGGCGACAATGGAATTGTTGACTTGAAGCAAGATGCCGATCAGCAAATTGATCTCATCACGGGTGAAATAGGCCTGCACTCGACGCCCATAGTGGCCAAGGATGTCGTCATCGTGGGTGCAGCCCACCGAACAGGGGGTAACCCAAAAAGTCGGGAGAATGTAAAAGGCTATGTGAGAGGGTTTAACGTTCATACAGGCGAGAGGCTGTGGATATTTCATACGATCCCTTTACCTGGAGAATATGGCAACGAGTCTTGGTTGAATGAATCTAGTGCCTACACAGGCAATACGGGTGTTTGGGCACAAATTTCGGTGGATTTAGATTTAGAGACCGTTTACTTACCCGTCGAAGCTGCTACTGGCGACTATTATGGAGCATACCGCCCAGGCGACAATTTATTCTCTGAGTCTTTGGTCGCTGTGGACTTAAACACAGGTGAGAGGAAATGGCACTATCAGTTAGTGCACCATGGTATTTGGGATCACGACATTCCCTGCGCACCGATTTTGGCCGATGTGGTCATCGACGGTCAGCTTCGAAAAATAGTAGCGCAGCCAACTAAGCAAGCATTTCTTTACGTATTCGATCGTGTTTCTGGCGAGCCTATTTGGCCAATCGAAGAAAGAGGTGTCGAATTGGGAGACGTTCCAGGAGAGTGGTATTCGCCAACTCAGCCTCATCCAACAAAACCGCCCCCGTACGACAGGCAGGGGGTTTCAGAAGAGGATCTAATTGATTTTACGCCTGAGCTTCGTGCAAAAGGGATTGAAGTGGCGAGCTGGCACAAGATGGGTCCAATATTTACTCCGCCTGTAGTAAGCAGTATTGATGGGCCACTTGGCACTTTAATGGCGCCAGCGACTGGAGGTGGAACTAATTGGCCAGGTGGTGCTTACGATCCTGAAAATAATATGGTTTACGTAGTATCGAATAGTTCGGTGACTAGCTTGGCTGTTGTCCCGCCTTATCCTGGGCAATCTGATATGGCCTATATCCAGGGCAGTGCACTTTCTGGACCTCGCACATCGGGTGGGGCAGGCTCTTCAGCAGGGGGAGGCCGCACTGAGTTTGATGCGGCCCAGCGTGCGCGTCCGACTTCAAGTCGCGGAACACCTCCCAGAAATCTACTAGTGGATAGATTGCCACTCTTAAAGCCACCATACGGTCGATTAACTGCGATCGATTTAAGGCTAGGAGAAATTGCCTGGCAAGTCCCTCATGGACAAACACCGGATAGGATCGCTAACCATCCTGCTTTGGCTGGATTAGACATACCACGCACGGGGCAGGGAGCCTCCGTGGGAACCTTGGTTACAAAGACTCTTGTGATTGCGGGTGAAGCGGAGTTGACGAGTGATGAGAATGGTACCAGACGCGCAATGTTGAGAGCCTATGATAAATCTAGCGGAGTTGAAGTTGGTGCAGTTGAGTTGCCGGCGCCGCAAACAGGTTCGCCGATGACTTACATGATTGATGAAGAGCAATACATAGTTATAGCAGTGAGTGGAAGTGGAGTATCTGGACGATTAGTCGCTTTTAAATTGTGAAGAGTTAGGTGAGATAGTAGTAGATTCTTCAGAGAATAGCTTTTAATTAACTGGTTCTCGTAGTGGTTGAAATTAAGTGGACAAGAGGAACTAAAATGTATCAGAAAATGCGATCAGAGGTCTTTGTAGCAGTCGTGCTGCTCAGTTTTTTGCCCTTAGAGTTAGGGGCGCAAGCAGTAGTTGAAAATTATACCTCAGTTACTGATGACCGGTTGATTAATCCAGAAGAACATAATTGGTTGTCTTATCGCGGAACGCTCGATGGCTGGGGCTATAGCAAGTTAGATCAAATCAATGATACGAATATAGATGAATTGCAGCCCGTTTGGAGTTTCTCTACAGGTGTTTTGGGTGGTCATGAATCTCCGCCGATCGTTAACGATGGGGTGATGTTCATAACTACGCCAGGTAACTTTCTTTATGCTATTGAAGCAGCAACTGGCGACTTGTTATGGCGCTATCAACATAATCTTCCGGAAAATTATATAGCCTTCCACAGAACAAATCGTGGCGTCGCATTGTATGGTGATAAGGTGTACATGGCGACATTAGATGCAAGAGTCATTGCGCTTGACGCAACGACCGGTGAAAAGGTCTGGGACACTCCGGTTCAAGATAATTCATTTGGTTATTATATCACGATGGCACCTTTGGCTATTGATGGAAAAATACTGGTCGGCACATCTGGTGGTGAGTTGGGGATTCGAGGGTTTGTGGTTGCGTTAGATGCAGAAAGTGGCACTGAAGCATGGAGAACTTACACTGTTCCTGGGCCGGGTGAGCCGGGTAATGAATCTTGGCCCGGAGAGTCTTGGCGCACGGGTGGGGCTGCGGTTTGGATTCCTGGACATTACGACGCTGATCTGGGCCTTGCATATTTTGGCACAGGAAATCCTGGACCTTGGATTGGTGACCAACGTCCTGGCGATAATCTTTATACGAATTCGGTTATAGCGCTCGACATTGAGAGCGGCGCAATTAAGGCACANCATCAATATCATTGGAATGGTTCTTGGGACTGGGATGAGGTTTCAACACCAATACTGATGCCGGTAGAGAGAGCTGGGCGCCAATTTAATGCGCTTGTGCACCCTGGAAGGAACGGCTATCTCTGGACGCTTGAGAGGCAAGCAGATCGAATTGGTTTTGTCGACGCTGAGCCTTATGTTCATCAGAATGCATTTAGTAGCATCGACCCTGAAACAGGCCGACCCTCTTATGATCCGAACCATACGCCTGCAACCGGCGAATCCGTTGATTTTTGCCCTTCGCTTTGGGGNGGGAAAGATTGGCCTCCAGCGGCCTATAATCCGGATACCGGTCTAGTCTATATTCCAGCCAATGATAATCATTGTGGTGTTATTGAGGGACGTGAAGTCACNTATATGCCTGGTAGTTCATATACTGGAGCTCGCACGGAATTCACGTTAAGAGAGNCGGAAGGAAATATTGGTGAAATACAGGCATGGAACATGGACTCGGGAGAAGAGGTTTGGTCAGTTGAGTTTGAGTCACATAATTGGGGAGGCATCCTGACGACTGCTGGCAACTTGATATTTAGTGGCGGTACCAGTGATCGATTNTTCAGGGCACATGANGCAAGCACCGGTGAAGAACTTTGGCGGTTTCGGACAAACTCTGGAATTATCGGGGTTCCATCAACCTATTCAGTGAACGGTAAACAGTATGTGGCGATACAGTCAGGCTGGGGGGTCGACGCTGCGGGAATGACTGCGCGCATAGATCAACAAAGAGGGACCCGGACTTTTGTTCCTCAAGGTGGGGTCGTTTGGGTCTTCGCTTTGCCAGATTAGGTTTANTCGGGAGCTTTTAGCCATTTTGATTCGGTTGCTAATGGAGCCGTAAAAGTGTGCATCAAAGCTTCTAATTGCCTAAGTTGGGTGGCTCTTAACTTCAAAGGTTTTGCCTCATTGTGACTCAAAACCGAGGTGGGTGCCTTATTGTAGTGGTCCATAACATCCAGGAGATCTTCTAATTGCCCTCCATGCATATACGGGAAAGTCTCTGATACATTTCTGAGCGTTGGTGTTTTTTGTGCACCTACTAAATCATTAGTATCTTGAGCAAATGTAAGCTCAAGACATTCTGCTTCTGTTGCGTCGCTAAATTTACCCAAACAATTAAACGGGTCTTCCCTTGCTAATCTGATGCCGTCATACCTACCCATCGAAGGAAGTTGACCGCTTACTGTGAGTATTCCTGTGTTATGGAATTCATGATTTGTGAGTAGTGGACCATTGTGGCAAGAGACGCACCCAGCTTTACCTATGAATAGGCTTAGGCCTGCGAGCTCTTCCGTTGACATTATTGGGCTCGATTTTAATCCTCTTTGATCGAGTTCATCGATATATGTGTCAAAGCGGCTATTACCCGGAATCAACTTGCGTTGATAGGCCGCTAACGATTTACCAATGTTTGAAAAGATCTTCGTAACTTGTGCTTGTTGAGAATTGCCCAAGGATTCCCACGCCTCTCTTTGGTCTTTGTTACCTCGGGGAGACGCCGTTATTGGTAATGCCGGTACTATGGGCAGTTTGCCAAAAATTGCTTCATATCTTTGACGGTAGTTCTCGTCACTGGCAACGAGTCGCGCGATCTCAAGTCTGTTGCCGTTTTGTTCGTGAGATGTCTCAAGCGGTGCCAGCGCTTGAGACCACTGACTATCCTTGCGGCCATCCCAATAGAACCATGGACTGTAGGCGACTCCGACTAAACTGGGTGTATGCCTTAGACCTTGCGAGGTCCCCACAGCAATTTTTAATCCGTCGGTAAAGTACTTGGTTGGCTGATGACACGATGAGCAGGCGACACTTTTGTTGCCGCTTAATCTAACGTCAAAATAAAGAGCGTGGCCTAGCTCGGCTGCTGCTTCAACATCAGAGACATTGTTTGTTCGGTCTGGGGGAAGCTCTGGTAGAGCGCTTATGGAAAGCGATTTCAAGAGACTCAATTCCCGTTGAGACCAGTTTGATGATTTCTCAATCGGCACAAGGAACCCGATCGCGATAGAAAGGGTGCTGAGCAGGCCAAAAATAACGGGACGTTTGATCACAATTCGAAACTCGCTATCCCGATTTCTTCTTGATCTTTTGTTGAGATAATGAATTGCATTCTCCATCGGCCTGGCATGTGAAAACGAACTCCTTGCAGTAAGTAGGTTCCTGGAGCTATTTCAGCTGTCACTCTTGGTTGAGTTGGCAGTCCATGGTTGTGGTCGGGCATTCCGCCTTCGACCTCAAGCAAAGCATTTGGGACTAGGGCTGAGTTTGAGTCGCGTATCTCAATACGCCAACTATGTATTTGATTGATGCGAAGCGGGCTGACCTCACTGTCAATATGAATTGTCCACCCGCTTGCGGTTTCGACTACTATGTCGGGGCTCTCTTCCGCATGAATCGTGGGGACTATTACTGAATAAAACAGATAGGAGATTATGGTTAGTGGATAATGATTCAAATGCATTGGTACCAAATATATTCANGGGGATAGGTATAAGTAATAAACTCTGGTTATCCCTCAGTGGTTCAGTTCAATCTCTTGAGTACACTAACTTTCCGTCAACATAGGTTCCCAAAACTTGGATATCCATTATCTGTTCGTCTGTCACGGANAGTATATCGTCAGACAAGACAATCATATCTGCAAACTTACCAGGCTCTATNGAGCCTTTGATATCTTCCTCAAAATTAAGATACGCGCCTGTGGCCGTGTACGCACGAATCGCTTCCTCCCGTGTTATTGCCTCGTCGGCGCCATATACCGTTCCGGTCATCCCCTTGCGCGTTACCGCNGCATAAATTCCAACCATNGGGCCAATCGGAAGAATGTCGCTAGAGATGGCGACCTTGATGCCGTGATCCATCGGTGACCTGAGTGGATTATTGTGTTGAAGCCTCCACCCATCGAGATTGTCAACGTAGCGGCCTTCTAAGGTATAGGTGAAATTTGGTTGCTGAGTGATATGGATTTGATGTTCTGCCATTAGATCCATTGTCAACTCTGGTGGTCTCATCGAAAAATGGTTGAGGTAATGGCGGTGATCTTCTCTCGGATTTCGCTCGAGAGCATCGGCGAGAATATTAACTACCATCACTATCGCGGCATCGCCTATTGCATGTATGCCAATTTGCCAGCCAGCGTCATGTATCTCATTTAGGTGAGCCGCTAATTCCCGCGGGGGCATGTTTAAGTAACCGCGGTACTCCCCTTGGTTGCGATACGGCTCTAGCGTATAAGCTGCTGGCCCCGTAAAGCCGCCATCAGCGAAAACCTTGATAGGNCCAATTTTTAAAAAGTCCGTGCCTTTCCCAACCCTAGCTTTAACATCGTTAATGCCATCCACATCAAACCATTGGAATTGTACNTGCGACCGCGGGAGGGGGAGTTTTGCTGTCCTATAGAGTTCTTCCCACATTGCAAACTGCCCTGGTGGTTTTGATGCGTCTGTGATGGATGTTATGCCGAGCCGCAGAAGATCATTAAGGTTTGTCTCTAAACTTGCTATTAGCTCCTCGTAAGTGGAGTCGGGAACAAGTCGTCCGACCAGCTCTTGTCGCTCTCTGATTACTCCATTAAGTTGACCATCCTGCCCGCGCTCAATGACCCCGCCTTCTGGTTGCGGTGTCGCTAAAGTAACGTCAGCCCGATTAAGTGCCGAGCTATTTACAACGGCGCTATGGCCACCAGCTCTGGTCAGTATGACGGGATTATTTGGTGCTGCTGCATCAAGATCTGCCCTAAGGGGCCTCCGCCCTTCCTCAAGCTCGTCCTCCGACCAGCCGTAGCCCGTGACCCACTCTCCCTCACCAATTTCAGTTATTTTAGTGCGAATAAGATCTTGAATCTCAGAAATGGAAGATACATCACCCAACTCTATATAGCGCTGAGGGCGTCCGCGAATATGAGTATGAGAATCGTTGAAACCAGGCATTAAAACTTTGCCCTGAAGATCAACAGTTTCGTCGCTTTGATATTTTAACGCTAATTCTGCTCCGCCAGTCTCTATGATTCTTCCGTCGTCGACCACCACAGTGTTTCGAATTGAGAATTCATCATCAACTGTGATTATCTTTCCGTTCGTTAGAATCAGATCTACAGTTCCAGTATTTTTTGTAAGGGTCATACCTCCATTTTGCGTATCGCAACTGACTGCAAAAAATATCAACGAAGCGAAAAAGATTATCTTCTGATGAATATTAGCCTTTAACACTCTGACGTGCTCCTTAGCCTTTGATAAGACTTTCTTTGTTCGCATACTGAAGGGTCGTTTGGATAGCTAGACTAAATTTGTCGACCATTTCATCTATCTGGTCGGTGGTGATTATTAGCGGAGGGCAGAATGCTATAGAGTTGCCTCCGACTGCTCGGATAAGAAGCCCATTATCTTGGCACGCCTGTTTGGCATATGCACCAACAGAGGTGTCATCGAAGGCCTCGCCGCTATGTTTGTTGGCTACTAGCTCCACAGCTGCTAGAAGGCCGCGACCTCTCACTTCACCGACGAGAGGGTGTGAATCGAATTCCTTAAGTCTGGTCTGCAAGTATTCTCCCATCTCTGCAGCATGCTCAAATAAATCATCTCGCTTATAAATTTCTAGCGTTTTCAAAGCAGCCGCACAAGCNGCTGGGTGGCCGGTATAAGTGTAACCATGACCAAATACTCCTACTTTTGAGCTTGGTTCAATCATAGCCTCATGCATGTACTCTGGAATCACGCTAGCACTGATTGGCAGGTAGGCGGATGATAATTGTTTGGCGAGAGAGACTAGTTGGGGGTTAAACCCCATGGTTTGACAGCCAAAGGGACTGCCAGTGCGCCCAAAGCCACAGATAACTTCATCACTCCATAGCATAATGTCGTACTTTGTTAAGAGGTTTTCTACTTC
The DNA here is from genome assembly GCA_002172295.1 of Gammaproteobacteria bacterium TMED139. Taxonomy (GTDB): domain Bacteria; phylum Pseudomonadota; class Gammaproteobacteria; order Pseudomonadales; family Pseudohongiellaceae; genus UBA9145. The sequence goes on from NHGO01000005.1 coordinate 36,380, forward strand.
AGGGAAATAATTTTCAGGAGCTACCACCACTCCGCTAGCTCCCCCAATCGGTTCGGCTACGAAAGCCGCAATGGTTTCAGGGTTTTCTCTTAAAATTAAGTCCTCAAGATTTCCGATAATTCNTTCACAGAATTCACGCTCGGTCTCATTATCCTTTCTCCCTCGGTAGTAGTGCGGNGATTCTGCTCTAATGACACCAAGGGCATCGACTGGTAGGTCAAAATGGGTATGGTTAGCTGGCAAACCTGTCAAAGCGGCTGAGGCGACCGTTACTCCATGATAGGAACGCTCGAGCGCAATAATTTTCTTCTTTTGGGGCTCGCCGGTCACATTGAAGTAGTACCTGAGCATCTTTATGTGCGAATCATTGGCCTCGCTTCCTGAATTAGCGAAAAATATTTTGGAGTTTTTCACNGGCAGCATTTCACTTAATTGCTCGGCAAGCTGGATCACGACATTGTGAGTGCGNCCCCCAAACATGTGTGAATAAGAGAGGGTTTTTAGTTGATCGGTTATCGCTTCGATGAGCTCCGCGTTGCCGTATCCAAGAGAGGCGCACCAAAGTCCAGCGAGACCCTCTAGATACTCTTTTCCCGAATCATCATAAACGTAAACACCGTCACCTCGGACAATGTTTAGCTGCTCTACGTGCTTTAAATTTGTGGTCGGATAAACAATAGAGGTCATGACTTTTTCTTAAGTCGCAAGAGCGGGTGGAAGAAGTTTTCCACCCGCTCCTGATTTAAGTTTTAAGGTTTGCGAAATTTCAGGGTCCATCTATCCGTATTTCCGCGAACACCTGGTGTTCCTACTTCCTTGTCCAAAGCGTCCTCTGGGTGATAGTGCATTGGACTGAAGTCTACAAACTCAAAGCCAACATCGATCATTTCCTTGATTACTAGTACCGGGTCTAGGCGCCGACCATTTTGTAGTTCTTCTCTAGAGGTGGGTTGTAGGTGCCGTCTTGTGTGATCAACGGCCCCGTAGATGCCACCTGACTTTAATGACCTGAAGACCGCCTCGTTAAGATTTTTTCTGCCCTGTGCATCGGGGTTATGCAAATTCCAGAAAGTAAGTACCATATCAAATTGACCGTCATCAAATGAGAATTCGGGCAGATCAAAGAGTGTTCTGTCGTCGTTAATGGCAGACGTACAGTCGAGACCATCGAGAGACATAACGTCATTTTTGAAGTCGTCACTGACGCTTACTGAAAATACTAACTCGCCGCCGTTGTTACAAAGAGTCGGTCCAACGAATTTAGACCAATATCCTGTGGCAGGAGAGATTTCAAGCACTTTCATATCATCTTCAAGGCCAAAAAATTCAAGCACCTCGCCGGGCTTTCTATTTGCATCGCGTGCAATCTCTGCTGCTTCGCGAATGCTGCCACCAAGAGCTTCTTCAATTTTGCCACGCGTAGCCGAGCTATCGGCAGCATTTAGTTGAGGAAATAAGAACATACTACAAATTAACATTAAGCTTCTTTTCATTGTAAAACCTCGTTTATCGTTAAAGTAATTTAGTTACGTTTTTCAGGATAATTCTATTTTATAACTTCCATAAAAATTTATGTTGATTTTAATTAGTGTCTAGACATGAGCCACCATTTCAAAGTCGTCGAAACCAGCTCGGCGGCATCTTGTTGCACGAAATGATTAGCCTCTGGAGCTGAAACTATAGTGGTGTCCTTATCATTCCAATCCCAGGTGTTATTTAGCCCATTCGAATGCAAAGCGGTATCGCGCAGTCCGTGAAAGACCAAAAGTGGAACGTCCAACTGAGGCGATGCNGGGACTTCGGGGCTATCACTCGATGTTCGAGGATAATTTTGCTTATAGTACGCNAGCATGCCGTCAAAGTTAGAATTATCGAAGGCTTNGACGTATTTTTGCCTCGCTTCAGCGTCAGANACCCAGAAAGACAAACTCTGCGAGTTCATCGGACNACCGAACAGAATATCTGGATCAGTTGCTGCGCCGGCAATGAATCTTCTGGCATACGCGCTGTTCTGTTGCTGCTCTGTGTTGGATGCAAGTTCTCTTGCTAAACCATTGGGATGAGGTAAATTCAAAATAACGAGATTTTCCACCATCTCAGGGCGAGCAAAGGCAAACTGCCAAGAAACTATTCCGCCCCAGTCATGACCTACGATGGTTGCTTTTTCTTTGTNAAAATGTCGGATTACAGCGGCTACATCTGACACCAAATACGTCATATTGTAATTTTCTTCGCCATCTGGCTTATCGCTTAGGTTGTAACCTCGCTGGTCTATCGCGACTACTTGGAAGTTTTCTTTTAGTTCGTCCATTTGNTGTCGCCAGCTGTACCAGAAGTCGGGGAACCCGTGAATCATAATGACTAGGGGGCCCTCTCCGATTGTCGCGTAATGAATTTTTACCCCATCGCTATCAGCGTACCCATGTTCTACATCGTTCCAGATGTCNGCGAAACTCTGGGTTACGAANACCCAAAAAGACAGAAAGATGACCAGTTTTATAGCGTTTCTCATGCTTACACCCACCCCAGTATGTAAATACTTATCAACATCAGTTACGTCTGGCTTGGTNAGAGACAAGCCGGAAATAACGAAAGAANACGAGATTAAAGCAGATTTGCTACAAAATGTTTAATTAAATCAGTTAAGTTGAGATAATCAGGCGCCNTTAAAGACTANAGAGGAATTCTCTGGGCGNAGTNTCAGTTCATTTANCACTTTAGTTTGGTTNAGTTTTCCTAAAATTTCANGTTTGGCCGGGGTCCGAATTTATGCGAGTTCTTAGTTACTTAGTNGTATTTTTGCTGAGCGGGGCGACATTTTCTCAGGGTGAAAATGATGTACAACCCTTGCTTACCGTGAAGCAAATCATGAATTCATTGATAACTCCTACCACTGCGGTAATTTGGGGCGCTTATGAGCTAGAAGGNGAATCAGAGTGGCAGGAGGTTAAGGACGCTGCTCTTGCACTAATTGGNGCAGGNAANTTATTGACCATCGGNGGCTCAGGTGAAGGNGAGGCNCTTTCAGCGCAAGAGAGNGATTGGAAAACTTTCAATTCTCAGATGATTTCCGCTGCGTGGGAGGTTATTTCGGCCGTCGAATCAAGGGACGAGGAAGCATTGTTTGCCGTNGGGAATGATGANCTATANCCCCCTTGTGAATCTTGTCATCAGAGATACCAGACGCANTAATTTCAGAAAGGTTGTTGAGGGCATATTTAAGAGATTAAGAAAATTCTATTCCACGATAATTGTCTGCTGCAATTTCATCGCACTTTTCGACGTAGGAAGGATAACCGATATAGGGCATAAAAATTTTAGGTTTACCTGGAATATTAGCTCCTAGGTACCAAGAATTGCAGCCAGACGTATAGAGTGTCTGTTCCGCGATGCCGTTTACTTGTTGTACCCAATCAATCTCTGCTTGCCGAGTCGCTTCAAAATTTCGTTTTCCATTTTGACGCATGAAAATTAGTAGATCGCTAATGAAATCCACGTGCTGCTCTATTGCAACAATCATATTGGATAGCACTGATGGACTTCCNGGCCCGGTAATTGTGAATAAATTNGGAAAGCCGTTCATCATTAAGCCAAGATAGTTCAAAGGCCCCTCGGCCCAATGCTCGGAAAGCGTTAGGGTTTTGCTCCCTTGTATCTTGATGTCTAATAGTGCCCCGGTCATGGCATCAAACCCCGTAGCCAGAATGAGAGAGTCGAATCTATACTCTGNGNTGGCAGTGGAAAGCCCATGCTCTGTTATGGTTTTGATTGGTTGTTCGTTGATGTCGACTAACGAGACGTTGTCGCGGTTGAAAGTTTTGTAATAATCGGAGTCTACGCACAAGCGCTTGCATCCCATCGTCGTCTTTGGGCAAAGTTTTTCTGCGACTGATTGGTCTTTAACCAACTGTTTAATCTTTTGGTGGATGAAGTCAACCGCGGTGCTATTTGCTTCTTGGCTAATACCTAAATCATTAAAGCTCGCAGCAAAAGATAGGCCGCCTTGCGACCAGCGCTTTTCGTATATTTTGTTTCTTTGCGTTCGAGAAACCTTCAAAGCGGAAGTTGGGTTGGGCGACATTCCGATCGCGGATCTTTGCCGTGAATTTCGCTCTCGAAATTCTCGATAGTTTGCTTTGATCTGAGTTTCATACTCAGTGTCCATTTTGGTATTCTGAGCGGGTATTGAGAAGTTAGCGGTTCTTTGAAACACAGTTAAAGACTTAGCTTCTTTCGCGACAATCGGGATGAGCTGTATTGCAGACGACCCAGTTCCTATCACAGCGACGTCTCGACCAGAAAAGTTAACATTTGAA